>NZ_VSRL01000033.1 GCF_012184385.1 Lentzea indica | reverse complement strand
CCCGACCGCGCGCCGCTGGTGACCTGGGGCGCGGCCGGGTCACGCCACTAGAGACCGACCTGCACGCGCCACCGTTCCAGCCGGGCGCGGAACTCGTCCGGCTGTTCGACGGGCGGCAGGTGCCCTGCGTTCTCGATGCGCTCGCTCGTGGCGTGCCGCAGCGTCACCGCGAGCTTCGCGGCCACGTCGGGAGGCGTGAGCTTGTCGTGCTCGCCCACGAGCACCAGCGACGGCACGTCCAGCGACTCCAGCACGTCCGTGGAGTCGGGCCGCTTCGCCATGGCCCGCTGCCACCACGCCACGTCCTCGGCCTGCTGCTCGAGAATCATGGTGCGCACCGACGCTCGCGCCGTGTCCGAGGCGTTCGGGCCGAGCAGGTTCGGCAGCATCGCCTCGACGAGCCACTCGCCAACGCCCTCGCGTTCCACCCGATCCGCCATCGCGTGCCGGGTCTCCACGGCTTGAGGTGCGTCCGCGGTGTGCTTGGTGTCGACGAAAACCAGGCCCCTCACGCGTTCCGGCGCAAGCCTGAGCAACGCCATCGCGACGTAGCCGCCCATCGAGCAGCCGCCGAGGACGACGGAGTCCAGCTTCCGCTCGTCGAGCACGGCGAGGACCTGGGACGCGAGCGTGCCGAGATCGGGCTCACCACTGCCCCGGAGCGAGGGCGTGAGCGCACCCGGCACGTCCCACATCCGCGCGTCGAGCGGAAAGGCGTGCAGCAGCACCAGATCGTCCATCAGCTCTCCCACTCCGGCGCCAGCACCGACCACACCTCGAGGTCCTGTCGAACCCCGCGGTGCAGGTGGTACGAGCGCAGCACCCCGTCCCTGGTCATCCCGAGCCGCCGCGCGACCGCGATGCTGGGCGCGTTCCGCGACGACACCAGCCACTCAACCCGATGCATGCCGCGCTCGCGAATCGCCCAGCCGATGAGCACCTTCGCCGCCCGCGTGACCAACCCCCTGCCGGTGGCCGACGGTTCCAGCCAGCACCCGACCTCTGCCCGTCCCTGCGGGACGTCCATCACTCGGAACAGCACCCCGCCGACGAGCTTGTCGTCGAGCCAGATCCCGTAGATCCGCCCGGTGTCGGTCGCGGCCTTGTCCGCGTAGCCCTGCAGGAGCGTGCGGGCGCTCTCCAGGTCCTTCGCGGCGTCCGCGAACCCGATGTGCTGCCCGATGAACTCCCGGCCGCGCTCCATGTGCGCGAAGAACTCCTCGGCCTGCCACGGTTCCAACGGCCTGAGCTCGGCGCCGTCAGTGCCCAGCGACTTCACGAACATCCTGTTCCCCCAAGATGAGTGGTGTGTCCACACGAATCGTATTGGTGCGCCATGCGCAGTCCGTCCGGCCGCGGCTCGGCGAACCCGACTACGACGAGCGCCCGCTCACCGAGAACGGTCTGGCAGCGGCGGAGTCGTTGGTCCCACGCCTCGCCGCGTACTCGCCGACGGCGGTGCTGTCGAGCCCGCAACGAAGAGCGGTGCAGACCGTCACGCCTGCCGCTGACGCCTTGGGGCTGGACGTGATCACGTGGGCGGAGCTGCGCGAGTGGGAGTCAGGGCTGCTGCCCAGCGCGGACTGGGAGACGCTGTACGCGTACAGCTGGGCGCATCCGGAGTTCGCGCACGGATCGGGGGAGAGCCTCGACGCGCTGACGGCGCGGGCGGGGAAAGCGCTGGCACGCATGGCGACCGAGTACCCGGACACGACTGTGCTCGTGGGGTCGCACGGGACCTTCCTGACACGCGCGTTGATCGCGGCAGGGCATCGGGCGGACTGGGACTTCTGCCGCGCGATGCCGATGCCGGCGATCTACGAGGTCACTTCTTCGCAGGCTGCGGGCGCGTGATCTTGGCGGTGGGGCCGTCGACCTGAGGCGCCTCGGCGGGCTTGCTCGCCGAGGCCTGAGCCTGCGGGGCCTGTGGCTGAGCAGCCGGAGCCTGCGGCGCGGCACCCTGAGCACCCTGTGGAGCCGGAGCAGCCTGCGGAGCCGGAGCGGACTCGTGCTCCTCCACCGGGTCGAGCAGCGGCACGACCTCCTGCAACGCCGTCCGCACGTTGTGCAGCTGGTGCGAGAGACGGTTGCGGAGGTTGCGGAGCTGGTCGACGCGCTGGGTGGCGGCGGTGGTGCGGCGGTTGGCTTCCTCGGTCGCCTCGCGCACGCGGCGGTTCGACTCGTCGGTCGCTTCCTGGATGCGGGCGGTGGCCTCGGTGATCGAGTCGTGGCGGCGGCGGTTGGCCTCTTCGGTGGCCTCGCGCACGCGGCGTTCGGCTTCGGCCTTCGAGGTGGTCTGCTCCTGGGCGATCGCGGCACGCACGCGGGCGGCTTCCTCCGCGGCCTCCCTCAGACGCCGGTCCGCCTCGGACTTGGAGTTCGCCTCCTGGGCGGCCAAGGTCGCCATGGCCTCGCTGCGGCGGGCGGCCATCGCGATCTCGAAGTCCTCTTCGACGGTCACGCGGCGCTGCTCGGACTCGTCGGCGATCTTGCGGGCGGCGGACTCCGCCTCGGAGACGATCTTCTCGGCCTCGGCGCGAGCGGTCTCGAGAACGCCCTTGTGCTCGGCCTCCATGGCGGCACGGCGCTCGTCCAGCTCGGCGATGAGCTTCTCGTAGCGCTGGCGCAGCACACCCGCGTCGGCTTCCGCCTTGACGCGGATGTGCCCGCTCTCCGCTTCGGCACGGGCCTTGATCTCGTTGGCCTCGTCCTGGGCCAGCCGCAGCATGCGCTGGAGGCGCTCGGAGAGCCCCTCCAGCGTCGTCGGCGGCAGTGACAGGCGCTCCACCTGGTTGCGCAGCTCGGTCATCTCCGAGCGCGCGGCTTCCAGCTGGCGAGCCAGATCGGACGTCTGGGACACGGCGGCATCGCGGTCCGCGGCGAGCAGCCGCAGGTCCGAGTCGAGGCGTTCGAGATGATCCTCGACCTGGGCGCGGTCATAACCGCGCTTGACGATGTCGAAGCCGGATCCCAGTGGGACGAGGTCACGGTCGTCGGCGAGGCCCATGCCCCTCACGCTACCCGTTCGGGTAACCCCGGAAGGTCACACACCCCGGAATCGATTGATAGCCGTGAGGTGCCGTGCGCGCATCTCGTGATCGAGAACACCAAGACCCTCTTCCGGGGCAAGGCAGAGCACGCCGACCTTGCCCTGGTGCGCGTTGCGGTGCACGTCGTGCGCAGCCTGGCCCGTTTCGTCCATTGAGTACACCTTGGACACTGTCGGGTGGATCTTTCCCTTGGCGATCAAGCGGTTCGCCTCCCACGCCTCGCGGTAGTTCGCGAAGTGCGAGGAGATGATGCTCTTCAGGTTCATCCACAGGTAGCGGTTGTCGTACTGGTGCATGTACCCGGAGGTCGACGCACACGTCACGATCTTGCCGCCCTTGCGCGCCACGAAGACCGACGCGCCGAACGTCTCACGGCCGGGGTGCTCGAACACGATGTCCGGGTCCTCGCCACCGGTGAGCTCGCGGATCTTCGCGCCGAACCGCTTCCACTCGCGCGGATCCTGCTCGTGCTCGTTCTTCCAGAACTTGTAGCCCTCCGCGGACCTGTCGATGATCAGCTCCGCGCCCATCGACCGGACGATCTCCGCCTTCTCCGGTGAGGAGACGACGCAGATCGGCGTCGCGCCACCGTTCAACGCGAACTGCGTCGCGTACGAACCCAGACCGCCGGACGCACCCCAGATCAGGACCGTGTCGCCCTGCTTCATGTTCGCGCCGTTGGTGGACACCAGCTGCCGGTACGCGGTCGAGTTGACCAGACCGGGAGAGGCGGCCTCCTCCCACGTGAGGTGCTTCGGCATCGGCATCAGCTGGTTCGACTTCACCAGCGCGAGGTCCGCGAGACCACCGAAGTTCGTCTCGAAGCCCCAGATCCGCTGCTGCGGGTCGAGCATCGTGTCGTTGTGGCCGTCCGGCGCCTCCAGCGGCACGTCCAGACAGTGCGCGACCACCCGGTCGCCCGGCTTCCACGCGGTGACGCCAGGACCGGTGCGCACCACGACGCCGGCCAGGTCCGAACCCACGACGTGGTACGGCAGGTCGTGGCGGCCGCCCAGCTTCTTCAGGAAGCCGAACGTGGACACCGGCTCGAAGATCGACGTCCAGACGGTGTTGTAGTTGATCGCGGAGGCCATGACGGCGACCAGCGCCTCGCCGGGCCCGAGCTCGGGCGTGGCGACCTCGTCGACGTGCAGCGACTTGCGAGGGTCCTTGTCCCTCGTCTCGAGGCCGGAGAACATGTCGGCCTCGTCCGCGTGCACGGTCACGCCCCGATAGCTCTCCGGAACGTCCAAGGAACCGATCGCGTCCAGCTCGTCGGCCAGAATCGCGTCAAGGATCTTCTGCACGGCGGCATTCCTTCCCTAGTGAGGGATCGTCGCAGGTTGCCGGAGGTTACCGGCCAGTAAACGATCCAGAATCACGCCTGTGAGGGATTCCACTGAAGTTTCTTGACCGGGCGGCCAACCAAGCGGAGCATGGACGGTGTCCGAGAAGGAGGAGGTGGAGGTAATGACCAAGCCGTGGACCAGGTGGCAGGACTGGGCCGAGGTTGCGATCGGTGTTCTGGTGCTGCTGTCTCCGCTCGTCGTCGAAACCTCGAACGCGGCCATGTGGACGATGATCGTGCTCGGCGCGCTCATCGCGATCGACGGACTCGTCGACCTCGCCATGCCCGCGATGATCTACGGGGAGTACGTGCAGATGGTGCTCGGAGCACTGCTGTTCATCTCGCCGTGGGTGATGAGCTACACCGGCATGATGGAGGCCTCGTGGGTCTCCTGGATCGGTGGCGTTCTCACGGTTGCCGCGGGCGCGCTGGCGATGCCGGCGGCGAACAAGGCACACTCGGCCGCAGCTCAGCCGCACTGATCAGAGAAAGACCGTGGGCCCAGGAGCGTTCTTGGGCCCACATCCCCGTGTCATGGAGGACCGCGTGGAGGATTCGGCCAAGGAGCGCATCCTGGCCGCGGCCGAGGAGCTGTTCGCCGACTCCGGCTTCGACGCCACCCCGACCTCGCGCATCGCCGAACGCGCGGGCGTGCCCAAAGGCCTGGTGCACTACTACTTCAACCGCAAGAAGGACCTGCTGGCCGCACTGGTCGCGCGGCTGCCGGACAGCACGGTCGACCACCGCAGGATCGTGGTGGCCGGAGACATCGCCGAGTCGCTCAGGCGTCTCGTCGCGGCACTCGACGCGCGCTTGAACGCCTCACCTCTGCTGTCGCACCTGCTGTGGCGTGAAGCGGATACGCATTCGGCGGTCCGCGACGCGATGCAGGCGCGCTACGACAACGTCGCGACGCAGATCAAGCAGGTCATCCTCGCCGCGGGAGGGGCAGCGGTGGCGATCAAGGACGTCGAGGCCGCCGCGGCGCTCCTCGCGCTGGCCGTGAGCTACCGGCACTCCGTGGCTCGGCACAGCGACGAGGAGGACCCGATCGACAAGGAACTCACGTTCGTGGCTAGTGCGCTGCTTCGCCAGCCGCAGGTTCGACCAGTTCAATGAGCACGCCACCCGCGTCTTTGGGGTGCACGAAGTTGACGCGACTGTTCGACGTGCCGCGCTTCGGCTTGTCGTAGAGCAGGCGCAGGCCCTTCGCCCGCAGCGCGTCCGCCGCGACGTCCACATCGGACACCCGGTAGGCGAGCTGCTGCAGGCCGGGGCCGGAACGACCGATGAACTTGGCGATCGTCGAGTCCTCGTTCAGCGGGGCCAGCAGCTGGATCGCGGTGCCGTCGTGGTCGCCGGGCGCGTGCAGCATCGCCTCGCGCACGCCCTGCTCCTCGTTCACCTCTTCGTGGGCCACTTCGAGGCCGAAGTTCTCGCGGTAGAACGCGATGGCCACGTCGAGGTCGGGCACCGCGATGCCCACATGGTCGACCGCGGTCACGAATCGAGCGAGTTCTGCGTTCATAGCGGGCAAGCGTAACTACCTGATCGGTGCAGGTGCCCCTGTGCGTGGTCTCACACGATTACCGCCCAGTAGCCACAGGTATGGTGCTTAGTTAACGACCGTTCGCTCTTCCATGGAGGCAGCTGTGTCCGGTTCCGTCATCGTCGCCGGGGCGCGCACCCCGATGGGTCGACTGCTCGGATCGCTCAAGGATTTCTCCGGCGCCCAGCTGGGTGGCGTCGCGATCAAGGCGGCACTGGAACGCGCGGGCGTGGCTCCAGAGCAGGTGCAGTACGTGATCATGGGTCAGGTGCTCACCGCGGGCGCCGGCCAGATTCCCGCGCGCCAGGCCGCGGTCGCCGCGGGCATTCCGATGAGCGTGCCCGCGCTGACCATCAACAAGGTGTGCCTGTCCGGCATCGACGCCATCGCGCTCGCCGACCAGCTCATCCGCGCGGGTGAGTTCGACATCGTCGTGGCCGGTGGCCAGGAGTCGATGACCCAGGCGCCGCACCTGCTGCCCAAGTCACGCGGCGGGTTCAAGTACGGCGACGTGCAGCTGCAGGACCACATGGCGCACGACGGCCTGTTCTGCGCGTTCGACCAGGTCGCGATGGGCGTCTCCACGGAGAAGTACAACGCCCGCTACGACGTCACGCGCGAGGAGCAGGACGCGTTCTCCGCGCGTTCGCACCAGCTCGCCGCGAAGGCCGCCGGGAACGGTGTCTTCGAGGCCGAGATCGCGCCGGTCGCCATCCCGCAGCGCAAGGGCGACCCGATCCTGTTCAGCACGGACGAGGGCGTGCGTGCCGACACGACCGCGGAGTCGCTCGGCAAGCTGCGTCCCGCGTTCGCCGCGGACGGCACCATCACCGCGGGTTCGGCGTCGCAGATCTCCGACGGTGCCGCTGCCGTCGTCGTGATGAGCAAGGCCAAGGCCGAGGAACTGGGCCTGGAGTGGATCGCGGAGATCGGCGCGCACGGCGTCGTCGCCGGCCCCGACGCCTCGCTGCACGAGCAGCCGTCCAACGCCATCAAGGCCGCCTGCGCCAAGGAGGGCATCGAGCCCGCCGACCTCGACCTGTTCGAGATCAACGAGGCGTTCGCGGCGGTCGGCATCGTGTCGGCCCGTCAGCTCGGAGTGTCCGAGGACAAGGTCAACGTCAACGGCGGTGCCATCGCGCTCGGCCACCCGATCGGCATGTCCGGCGCCCGCATCGCGCTGCACCTCGCTCTCGAGCTGCAGAGGCGTGGCGGCGGCGTGGGTGCCGCGGCGCTGTGCGGTGGTGGTGGTCAGGGCGACGCTCTGATCATCCGCGTGCCCGCTAAGGCCTAGTGCGTTGACCACCAACCCTCGCCGGTCGATTTCGCCGGTCAGGTGGGTGCATCGCGGTGCCGGCCCCCGCCCCTCATATCGGACATATGGGGGGCGGGGGCCGGCGCCGCGAGGTGCCCCGCTGAGCGCCGAAAGCGGCCGGTGAGGATTGTGGTCAGCGCACTAAGGTCTTTGGCCGTGGCCAAAGCTGTTGACGTAGCAGGACTGGTCGACCGCGCGCGTGACGGCGAACCGCGCGCGGTCGCCAGGCTGATCTCCCTGGTGGAGCAGGCGAGCTCGGCGCTGCCCGAGGTGGCTGCGGCGCTCGCTCCTCACACGGGGAACGCCCAGGTCGTCGGCATCACCGGCGCTCCAGGCGTGGGCAAGTCGACCTCCACGAACGCTCTGGTGCGCGCTTACCGCGAGCAGGGCAAGAAGGTCGCGGTGATCGCCGTCGACCCGTCCAGTCCGTTCTCCGGCGGCGCCCTGCTGGGCGACCGGGTGCGGATGGGCGACCACGCGACCGACCCCGGTGTCTTCATCCGCTCCATGGCCACGCGCGGGCACCTCGGCGGCCTGTCCTGGGCCACCCCGCAGGCGTTGCGCGTGCTCGACGCCGCCGGTTTCGACGTGATCCTCGTGGAAACGGTCGGCGTCGGTCAGTCCGAGGTCGAGATCGTCGCTCTGGCCGACACGACCCTGGTCCTGCTCGCGCCGGGCATGGGCGACGGCATCCAGGCCGCGAAGGCGGGCATCCTGGAGATCGCGGACGTGTTCGTGGTCAACAAGGCGGACCGCGACGGCGCCGACCAGACCGCGCGCGACCTCAAGTACATGATCTCCCTGGGCCGCCGTGACCGGGACGGCCCGCTGTGGCGCCCGCCGGTTGTGAAAACCGTGGCCGCGCGCATGGAAGGCCTGGACCGCGTCGTCGAGGCCATCGCCGAGCACCAGGAGTGGATGACGGCGCACGGGGAGCTTCTCGAGAGGCGTTTGCGTCGTGCGGGCGCCGAGATCGAGGCGATCGCCGTCGAACGCGTGCGAACGCGGTTCGGTCCGGTCGACCAGCTGGCCAAGCGCGTCGTCGAGGGTGAGCTGGACCCGTTCGCGGCGGCGGAGCAGCTGATCAGCGGTAACCTGCGGCCATGACCGCTTGGGGAGCACCTCCACCTGTTGTCATCGACCTCGGCAAGAGTGACACCCGCAAAGTCCTGCTCGGCGGCTCTGTCGCCGGCGTCCTGGGCATCCTCGCCCTGATAGGCGCGGTCACCGCGTTCATCGACGGTGAGCCGGTCGGCGGGAGCATCGCGGCCGTCATCGGCATCGCGTTCACGGGCATCGGTGTGATGGCCGTGGTGAAGTGGAAGACCATCTCCCGCCCGCGCAAGCTGATCATCGAGCAGCAGGGCATCCGCCTGGACGACCCGCAGGGCATGCCGTGGGCCGTCGGCTGGCACGAGCTGGGCGCGATCTCGATCTCACGCACTCAGGAACGTGCGGTGCAGCTCGCGGACGCCCTGGTCAGGCGCACGCTCGTCCGCGTCGACCTGCACCCGCGCGATCCCCAGCAGTTCAGGCCGGCGCACCCGACGATGGAGCCGCTGTGGGAGTTCCACCGCGTGCAGAACGGCTACCGGCTGCCGCTCGGGGACTCGGCGGGGTTCATCGGGCCGATCGACCACGGGCTGCGGACGTTCGCGCCGCAGATCTACCGTGGGGTGATTGACGAGGGATTCAGCGTCGGTCTCCACTGAACGCAGGCGGAGGTCTCTACTCTGAGTAGTTCCTCTTTTCCTCGTTTGCACTGATGGGCTCCCCTTTGACTACTCAGGGGAGTTACGCTCAGTCGTTCGTACGGTGTCACTTCTATCCCCCCAAGGGGTGAGAAGCCGTGGGCGGCGATGTGAGCACAGAACAGCGAGTGCTGGACGTGGTGCTGTCATTCGCCGAAGACGACACCCTCCCTGATCTGCTCCGCCACGTGGTCGAGTCCGCCTGCGATCTGATCGAGGCCCCCTACGGCGCATTGGCCGTGGTCAACGGCCACCGCGAGCTCCTGGAGTTCACCGCCCAGGACGGCCAGGCGCACATCACGTCAGGTGACCCGCGCTCGATCGGCGTAGCGGACTTCCTCGGCGCGACCATCAAGGTCCACGACGAGACCTTCGGCAACCTCTTCCTGGCAGGCAAGGCCGAGTTCACCGACCGGGACCGCGACGTCCTCACGGCGTTGGCCACGGCCGCCGGTTCGGCCATCGAGCACATCGACCGCTACGAGAAGACGCGCAAGCGTGAGGTGTGGCTGCGCGCCGCCGCCGTGGTGACGACCAAACTGCTGATGGGCACGAAAGGCCGTGAGGCGCTCTACCTGGTCGCGAAAACGGCCCGCAGGACTGCCCACGCGAACTTCGCCGCGGTCGTGCTGCCTGATCACAACGGCGACCTCGTCATCGAGGTGACCGACGGCGGTAGCTACGACGCAGAGGGCATGCGGGTGCCGAGGGAAGGCACGGTGAGCTACCGGGTCTACGAGTCGGGCGAGGCCGAGTGCCACGACGAGGGCACGGTGCCGACGGTGCCGGGACCGTGCGCTGTCGTGCCGCTGGCGGTGGGGGACCGCACGATCGGCGTGGTGATCGTGGCCAGGCCGGTGGGGGAGCCGAGCTTCGACGACCCCGAGCTCATCGAGGCGTTCGCCGCGCAGGCCGCGCTGGTTCTCGAGTTCACCCGCGCCCAGGGCGACACCGAGCGGCTGGCGGTGCTGGAGGAACGCGACCGCATCGCGCGCGATCTGCACGACCTGGTCATCCAGCGGCTGTTCGGGCTCGGGCTCGGGTTGCAGGGACTGACGGGGATGAGCACCAACCCCCAGCTCACCGAACGGATCAGCGGGTTCGTCGAGGAGGTCGACCACACGATCCGCGAGATTCGCAGGACCATCTTCTCCCTGCAGGAGCCTCCGTCCGGGAGCACGAGCCTGCGCGGGCAGCTGCTCAACGCGGTGTACGAGTCCGCGCGGCTGCTGGGTTTCGAGCCGAACGTGTCGTTGGAAGGGCCGCTGGACACGGTCGTGCCCGACCAACTCAGGCCTGATCTGCTGGCCACCCTCCGAGAAGCGCTAACGAATGTTGTGCGTCACGCGAGAGCTATGCACGTGGCTGTCGCCGTGAGCGTCAACCGCACGATGACCCGCCTGGAGCTGGTTGTGAAGGACGACGGCAGAGGCTTGCCGTTGGCTGACGATTCCGGTGGCGTGCCCCATCACGCCGGTGGACTCGCCAACATGGCGGCTCGTGCGCGGCGCCACCACGGCGACTGCGTGGTGGACTCGATCCCCGGTGCGGGCGTGAGCATCATCTGGTTCGTTCCGCTGGTGCTGCAGGAGGCGAGATGGCGATAGCGGTGATGTTGGTGGACGACCACGAGATCGTGCGGCGCGGGCTGGTGCAGTTGCTGGCGCAGGCGGACGACATCAACGTCGTGGGGCAGGCGGACTGCGCGACGGCGGCGGTCGCCCAGGCGCCGCGGCTCAAGCCCGACGTGGCGATCATCGACGTGCGGCTGCCCGACGGCGACGGCGTCACGGTGTGCAGGGAGATCAGGAGTCTGGTGCAGCCGCCGCCCGCGTGCCTGATGCTCACGTCCTATTCGGACGACGAGGCGTTGTTCGGCGCGATCATGGCCGGCGCGTCCGGTTACATGCTGAAAGAGGTCTCCGGCAACGATCTCGTGGCCGCGGTCCGCTCGCTCGCCTCTGGCGGATCGTTGTTGCACGCCGGCGTCACCGCGACCGTCCTGCAACGACTCAGGGGCGGACCCGAGGAAGACCCGCGCTATGCCGCGTTGAGCCCGCAGGAACGCCGGATCCTCGACCTCATCGCCGAGGGCATGACGAACCGGCAGATCGCGAACCGGCTGTTCCTCGCCGAGAAGACCGTGAAGAACTACGTGTCGTCGTTGTTGCACAAGCTCGGCTTCGACCGCCGCACCGAGGCGGGCGTCTACGCGGCCCGGCGCAGACGCACCCATCCCGGCGCTTTCTGAACCAGGACGTGCAGCGGCACCTGACAAGCGCCACTGCACGTCCGGGGTGGACTTCTTACCAGCCGAGCTGAACCGCCAGCTTCCGCGCCTGCTCCAGCGGACCGGCCTGCTGCTCACCCGGTTCGGGCAGCGGCACGCCGGGGCAGGACAGGTCGCGCGACGGTGTCACGCGGTCGACGAGGTAACGCTCGACGATGTCGTTCACGCACGAGTTGTCGAACCCGTAGATGCCGTGGTCACCCTCGTCCTTCACGGTCAGCATCCTCGAGCCCGCGAACCCGGCGTGCGCCTTGCGCGCACCCTCGATCGGCGTCGGCGCATCGCGTTCGGACTGCACCATCAGCGTCGGCGTGACGCCAATACCGTTGGGGCGCTTGAGGTTCACATTCGGGCGGTCCCAGAAGGCGCAGGGGCCCATGATCTGGTAGTAGCCCATCAGCGGCCACTTGGCGCCGTCCTGGGCGGCGTCGCGCTCCAGGTACTTCTGGTCACCGCGGAAACGGTGTGTCGTTGCACAGGATCGCGTGCCGCGTGGCGAGCCCCGCGTCCGGGTAGCTCGCCTGCGCGTTCAGCTGCGCGGGCACCGCACCGGCCAGCTCCGCCAGCTTGCGCGCGGCGGCGTCGAAGGAGTGCTTGCTGTACTGGCCCTGGATGAGCACGATGTCCAGCGTGACCGGGTAGTAGGTGCCGTCCGGCAGCGTGACGGGCTGCTCGGCGAGCTTCGCACGCGTCCGCTCGTAGGCCTGCCGCACCTCCTCACCGGTTTTGCCGAGGTGGTAGACGTTGTCGTACTTGGCGACCCACGGCGCGAAGTCGACGCGAAATCGTCGCTCGAAGCCCATGCCGAAGTTGCCGAACACCGGCTGCCACGGGCCGGTGAACTCGACGTTGGAGTCCAGCACGATCTTGTCGAGCGTCTTCGGGAAGTACGTGGCGTAGTAGGCGCCCATCCAGCTGCCGCCGGAGTAGCCGAGCCAGTCGACCTTCTTGCGCCCGAGCACCTGGCGGAGCAGGTCCAGGTCCTTCACGGTCTGGTCGGTCGTCACGTACCTGCCGAACTCGCCGGACTTGGTCTGGCAGAACTTGGCCTGCAGCTCCATACCGCTGTAGAGCAGGTCCAGGTTGGCCTTGCTGCGGTCGCGAGGGTCTGTCGAGCCGAGCGTGTCGAACAGCCCGCACGTGACGTTGCTGCTGGCGCCCGTTCCGCGCACGTCGATGCCGACGATCTCGGCGTTCTCGCTGAGCTTCGGCCGGTTCAGGTAGACCAGCGGCAGCGTGCGACCCGCACCACCCGGCCCTCCGGGGTTGGTGAAGATCGTGGTCTTCGCCTTGCCGCTCTGGGGAATCGTCCGGCTGACCGCGATGGTGATGGTCTTGCCGTTGTTCGGGTTGTTCCAGTCCATCGGAGCGGTGAAGCTGCCGCACTCCAGGTGTTCCGCGCCGGGCGGGAGGCCGGGAGGTACCGGGTCGAAACACCTCTGCCACTTGATTTCCTGGTCGGCCAGGCCGCTGTGAGCCTGTGCCTGTGGTGCGATGAGCAATGACGTTGCCGTGGCGACGGCCAGCGCTGCCGCGATCTGCTGTCGGCGCATCGAAGTTCCCCCTTCTACCAACCGAGCTGGGTGGCCAGCTGACGTGCCTTCGCGAGCGGGTTGCCCGCGGTCCCTCCGGGAGCGGGGAGCGGAACCCCTTGGCACGTCAGGTCTTTCGCGGGCGTGACGCCGTCGACGAGGTAACGCTCGACGATGTCGTTCACGCACGAGTTGTCGAACCCGTAGATGCCGTGGTCACCCTCGTTCTCGACGGTGAGCAGGACGGAGTTCTTGAAGTTCTTGTGCGCTCGCTGCGCACCCTCGAGCGGCGTCGCCGCGTCGCGGACCGACTGCACCATCAACGTCGGCGCGACGCCGATTCCGGTGAGCTGCTTGAGGTTCACGTTCGGCCGGTCCCAGAACGCGCAGGGACCCATGATCTGGTAGTAGCCGAACAGCGGCCACTTCGCACCGTCCCGGACCGCGTCGCGCTCC
The DNA here is from genome assembly GCF_012184385.1 of Lentzea indica. Lineage (GTDB taxonomy): Bacteria > Actinomycetota > Actinomycetes > Mycobacteriales > Pseudonocardiaceae > Lentzea > Lentzea indica. Next base: position 45,323 of record NZ_VSRL01000033.1, on the reverse strand, counting down.
AGGTACTTCCGGTCGCCCCGGAACGGCGTGTCGTTGCAGATGATCGAGTACAGCGTGCCGAACTCGGCATCCGGGTAGCTCGCCTGCGCGCCCAGCGTCCGCGCTGCCGTACCGGCCAGCTGGGCGAGCGTGCGCGCGGTGGCGTCGAACATGTCCTTGCTGTACAGCCCGCTTCGGATGATCATGTCCAGCGTGACCGGGTAGTACGTGCCCTCCGGCAGCGTCACGGGCTGCTCGGCGAGCTTCGCGCGGGTCCGTTCGTAGGCCTGACGGACCTCTTCGCCGGTCTTGCCGAGGTGGTAGACGTGGTCGTACTTCGCGACCCACGGCAGGAAGTCGACGCGGAACCGGCGCTCGAAGCCCATGCCCCAGTCGTCGAACACCGGCTGCCACGGCCCGGTGAACTCGGCGTTGGAGTCGAGCACGATCCGGTCGAGCGTCTTGGGGAAGTAGGTGGCGTAGTAGGCGCCCATCCAGCTGCCGCCGGAGTAGCCGAGCCAGCTGACCTTCTTCTTGCCCAGGATCTGGCGGAGCAGGTCGAGGTCCTTCACCGTCTGCTCGGTGGTGATGTGCTTGCCGAGCTCGCCCGACTTCGTCTGGCAGAACTGGGCCTGCAGCCGCATGCTGTCGTAGAGCAGGTCGAGGTTGGCCTTGCTGCGGTCGCGCGGATCCGTCGAGACGAGCGGCTGGAACAGCCCGCACGTGACGTTGCTGCTCGCCCCGGTGCCGCGCGGGTCGATGCCGATGATCTCAGCGTTCTCGCTCAGCTTCGGCCGCTCGAGGTAGAGCAGCGGCAGCGTGCGTCCCGCACCACCGGGGCGCCCGGATTGGTGAAGACGGTGGACTTCGCCGTGCCGTTCTTGGGCGTGAGCCGGCTGACCGCGATGGTGATGGTCTTGCCGTTTCCGGGGTTGTTCCAGTCCATCGGCGTGGTGAAGCTGCCGCACTCCAGCCGTTCCGAGCCCGGCGGGAACCCAGGTGGTGGTGTGTCGAAGCACTTCTGCCACTTGATGTCCTGCGCGGCGAACGTCGAGTTCGCCTGGGCCTGCGGGATGAACAGCAGGCTCGCCGAGGTGGCGACGGCCAGTGCCGCCGCCAGTATTCTGCGGTGCATTCGGTTGTTCCCCCTCCTGCCGGCCGAGCCCGGCCGGCACCCCAGCTCATCGTGTTCGGGGTGCGGGGACATCGGCCTAAGGGTGGCAACCGCTTACAACTCTGGTCTTACGCCAACCCGGCCAAACCCTGATGACGTTCGTCATTGAACGCAGCAGGGCCGCCCTCTGAACCAGAGGGCGGCCCTGTGAAGGCAGAGCTCAGCAGGACTGCTTGTAGAAGTACTTCGAGTTCTTCTCCGCGTCGTCCTTCGTGATCGCGACCAGGTCGGTCTCGATGTTCCGCTTCGTCTCCTTGCCGTCGATGGCGGCGAGAGCCTGCTCGACACCCTGCTTGCCGATCGTCGCCGGGTCCTGCGCGATCAGCGCCTGCACGGTGCCCGCCTGCAGGTCCTGCACCTGCTTCGGCGAGGCGTCGAACCCGACCAGGCTCACCGCACCCGTCTTGCCGGCGTTGCGCAGACCGGTCGCCGCGCCCTCACCCGTGTTCAGGTTGGTCGCGAACACGCCGATCAGATCCGGGTTCGCGGCCAGCGTCGCGGTCACCTTCGAGGCCGCGGTCGCGGGCTCGTTGTCGGTGTACTGCTGTCCGATGTACTTGAGGTTCGAGTACTTCTTGATCTCGTCCTCGAAGCCCTTGGCGCGGGCGTCGGTGGTGGACGTGCCGGCCTTGGTGTTCAACACCAGCACCGAGCCGGTCTTGCCGCCAGCGAGCTTGTTGATCGTCTCGGCGGCCAGCTTGCCGCCCTGCTCGTTGTTGGACGAGATGGTGGACGACGCGATCGAGGTGTCCTGGAGCTTGGTGTCGACCTCGACGACCTTGATGCCCGCGTCCTTGAGCTGCTTCATCGGGCCGGCCATGGCCTTGTCGTCGGTCGGTGCGATGAGCACGGCCGCGGGCTTGGAGGCCAGGATGCCCGTGACGATCGGGGTCTGCTGGGCCGCGTCGAACTTGGCCGGTGCCTGCGTGTCGAACTCGTAGCCCGCGGCCTTCGCCGCGTCCTGGAAGCCGCACTGCATCGAGATGTAGAACGGTTCCGCCGTGATGCCGGGGATCAGCACCAGCTTCTTGTTCGCGGCCGAGTTGCCCGAACCCGAGTCACCAATCTGCCCGCCTCCGCCACACGCGGCGAGCAGGAAAGCGGCTGAGACAGCCACTGCGGAGCGGATCTTCATTGGTCCAGCACCTTTCCCTAACGTTGGTTGCGCGCCCGCCGCCGTGTCTGGTCCAGCCACACGGCGGCCACCAGCACGATCGCCACGGCGATCGGCTGCCAGAACTCCTTGACCCCGATGATCACGAGGCCCTTCTCCAACACCGCCGGGATGAACACGCCGAACACCGTGCCCAGCACCGAACCCATGCCGCCGAAGATGCTGGTGCCACCCAGGACGACGGCGGCGATCGCGTTCAGGTTGTCCGTCTCGTGGCCGGTGACGACCGCGACGCGGAAGAACGCGTTGCCCATGAAGCCCGCGAGGCCCGCGAGGGTGCCCGCGAGCAGATACACCTTCGTCAGGTGGCCGCGCACCGAGACGCCGACGCGCCTGGCCGCCTCCTCGTTCGAACCGACCGCGTAGGTGTAGCGGCCGAAGCGCGTGGTCGTCAGGAGCAGCGCGCCGAGGGCGGTGACGACCGCGGCCACGATCACGATGTTCGGGATGCCGAACCACGTGCCGGAACCGAAGGTGCGGTTCAGCCTGTCCGGGATGCCGGACACGTTGGAACCGTTGTTCAGCAACAGGGCCGCGCCCTGCGCCGCGCCGAACGAACCCAGGGTCACGATCAGCGCCGGGATCTTCGCACGCGAGATCAACAGGCCGTTGAGCAGACCCCACACCGCGCCGCTGACCACGGCGACCAGCAGGCCGAACGCGATCACGCCCCAGCCCGCGTTCGTCGCGTCGCCACCGGACACCGCGTTCATCGCCATCGCGGACGAGACGCTCGCGAACACCAGCACTGACCCCACGGACAGGTCGATGCCGGACGTGATGATCACGAACGTCATGCCGACCGAGAGCACCAGCAGCACGGCGGTTTCCGCGAGCAGGAACTGCAGCGTGGTCACCTGGAAGATCGCGTCGGGGCGAATCGCGCCGAACACGGCGACCAGTACCAGCAGGACCAGGCCGATCCACAGCGTGTTCGCGCCGGTCAGCCGCTTCAGGAGCGGGGTGCGCTGCTCGGTGGACAGATCATTGGACAACGTTGTCTTCGTATCGGTCATCACGCAACGTCCTCATGCGACAGTGCGCCGGTCATCGCGCCGACGAGTTCTTCCACAGTGGTGTCCGCGGCTTGGAAACGGGCCACGCGACGGCCGAGGCGCAGCACCTCGACGCGGTCGGAGACCGACAGCACCTCTGGCATGTTGTGCGAGATCAGCACCACGGCGATGCCCTCGTCGCGCACCCGCTTGATCACCTCAAGCACGCGTTCCCGTTGCACCACGCCGAGTGCGGCGGTCGGCTCGTCCATGAACACGAGCTTCGACGCCCACGCCACCGAACGAGCGACCGCGACGGACTGGCGCTGGCCACCGGACAGCGCCGCGATCGGCACGTCGATGCTTTGCAGTGTCGCGCCGAACCTGCTGAAGTGCTCGGCCGCCTGCCGGCGCATCTTCTTCTTGTCGAGCACGCCCAGCCAGCCGAGGACGCCGGGCTTGAGGATCTCCCTGCCCAGGTACATGTTCGCGGCAGGGTCGAGGTCCGGCGCGACCGCGAGGTCCTGGAACACGGTCTCGATGCCCCGGTCGCGGGCGTCGTTGGGGGAGCTCAGCGTGAGGGGCTTGCCGTCGAACAGCAGGGTTCCGCTGGTCGGCTGCTCCACCCCGGACAGGCACTTCACCAGGGTGGACTTGCCCGCGCCGTTGTCGCCGATCAGCGACACGACCTCGCCGGGGTAGGCGCTGAACGAGGCGCCGCGGAGGGCTTCCACGGTGCCGTAGTGCTTGACGAGGTCACGAGCCTCGAGCAAGGGCTCGCTCATGGCACAACATCCTCTACTGTGGACAGTACGGGCGGTCGGCAGCGGATCGCCACCAGGTCACCGGTCAGCCCCAGCTCGCCGGCCGCGTGCGGCACGACGACGGTGCTGCCCTTGTGCACCTCCAGCTCACCGAGCTGGCCGGAACCCTCCAGCACCACCAGCACGGCGAACGACGGCTCCAGCAGGAGGGAACCCTCCACGTGCAGGCGGTCGGCCTGGAAGAACGGGTCTGCGTCGTGGCCGAGCAGATCGACCGACGGCGCCCACTTGTCCGACGTCTGGCGCACCAGCTCCTCGAGCCGCCCGCTCCAGCCGTGCCGGTCGACGCAGTCCAGCGCGACGTCGTAGCCGAGGCCGAGGTGACCGACGTCGGCGTTGGGCAAGAAGCCCTGCCACTCCAGCGTCACCGAGAAGTCCGTGGGCTGCTGCAGTTCCACGATGAAGACGCCCTCGCCGATCGCGTGCGGCACACCGGCGGGCACGAAGACCGTGTCGCCGGGCCGGACGCCGACGGGGTTCAGCGCGTCGAGCATCGCCGCGGTGTTCTGCGTGGCGACCCAGTCGGCGACGGTCTCGGCGGGAACGTCATCGCGGAATCCGATGTAGACGGTCGGGTCCGCGCCGGACGTGCCGACGACGATCCACGCCTCCGTCTTGCCGTGGCGGCAGTTCAGGTGTGAGGAAGCAAAGGTGTTCGACGGGTGGCAGTGCACCGGCAGGCGCTGGCCGGCGTCGAGCAGCTTCACCAGCAACGCCGTGTCCGCGCCGAACTTCGCCGCGTGGTCGGTGCCGAGCCATCCTGTCGGGTCCGCCTTCACGGCGTCGCGCAGCAGCAGGCCGTTCGGCAACGTTGTCAACCCGGCGTCACTGCGTCCGTAGAGCGTCGTCGTCGACGCCACCCAGTCCTCCGGGCCGAAGTCGCCGCTCGTGCCACCACGCAACGCCGCGATCGCCTCGCCGCCGCGGTAGAACTGCTTCGGCTGGTTCGCCGGCAGGTTGACAGGCTGGTGGAGCACACCAGAACTCACGCGTGGACCTCCCCGGATCCTCGTGGCACCAAGCGCACCGGCAGCACGACGCGGCGCGGTGGTGAGTTGTCGCCGTCCAGTCTGGCGAACAACAGGTCGGTTGCGGCCTTGCCGAGCGCGCTCGCGTCGTGCGCGATCACGGTCACCGGCGGCGACAGCAGGTCGGCGAGCTCGAAGTCGTCGAAGCCCACCAGAGCGGGCCGTTCCGCGACCCCCGCGAGCGAGCGCAGGATGTGCACGGTGATGCGGTTGTTGCCTGCCACGACCGCCGTCGCGGGCTCGCGCATGGTTTGCAGCCGTTTCAACGTGGTCGCCACGCTGTTCTCGTCGTGCGGCCCCATCGCCACGAGTTCTTCGTGGTACCCGATGCCCGCGCGCACACAGCCCTCGCGGTAGCCGCGCAGGCGCTCGTTGGCGGTGAAGATGTCCGGCGCGTCCCCGAGGAACGCGATGCGGCGGTGCCCGTGCGCGGCGAGGTGGGTGACCGCCTCGACGGTGCCGCCGATGTTGTCCACCAGCACGGTGTCGGCCACGACGTCGCCCGCAGGCCGGTCCAGGAACACGACGGGCGTGCCCGCGCGCATCTCCGGCACCAGATAGCTGTGCTGCAGCCCGGCTGGCACGATCAGCAGCCCGTCGACGCGCCGCGAGCAGAACTCCAGCGCCAGCTCGCGTTCGCGGCCGGGGTCCTCGTCCGACGACCCCGAGATCACCTGTCTGCCTCTGAGTCGCGCGATTTCCTCGACAGCGCGGGTCACGCCGGAGTAGAACGGGTTGCCGACGTCCTCCAGCACCAGCCCGATCGTGCCGGTGGACGAGCCGCGGCGAAGGTTGCGGGCACTCAGGTTCCGCCGGAACCCGAGCTGGTCGATGGCCGCCAGCACGCGCTCGGCGGTGGACGGGTGCACGCCCGGCTCGTCGTTGACCACGCGGGAGACGGTCTTGATGCTGACGCCCGCCAGCCGCGCGACGTCGTTCATCGTCGCGCGACGGACCTTTCGCTGACCGGCCACCGGTCCGCTGGGGGACAACGTTGTCATAGTGGCCGTATCTCACCTCGCCTTTACGCCCTTGTCAACCGTTCCGGAACCGGTCAAGGGGCTCTTCATTTCGCCGGATGGTGTCTGGAACAGGACAAGTGGACGAAATGGTCTTGACCACCACCGTGTGCGCTCCGCAAGGATCTGATGACAGACAGCGTTGTCAGTGTTGGATTGCCGCGCCTCCGGCGCGGCGGCGATTTCGCCGGGAAGTCGGTCACTCCTTCTCGATGGATTCGGTGAAATCGCGGAGAGGAGAGATCGGCCATGCGTGACCTGCCACGCCGAAGCGTTCTCAGCCTCCTCGGTGCCGCCGGCTTGGCCGGTGTGCCCGGTGTTGCTGCCGCTCAACCTTCACCGTCCGCGCCGCCACCGGGCACCGCAGCCGCGGATGTTCCTTCCGTTGGTGCCACGGCTTTGGCACCACCACCCGGCGGCTGGCGTGCCGTCGCCGAAGACGTGCGCAACGAAACACGCTGGGCCTGGCGGTCCTATGTGGAACGTGCGTTCGGCCACGACCAGATCAAGCCGGTGTCCGGCGGTCACGAGGAGTTCTTCGTGCCCGGCCACCCGATGGGCCTGACCGTCGTCGAAGCGCTGGACACGTTGTGGCTCATGGAACTCGACGCCGAGTTCGCTGAGGGCGTCCGCTGGGTCAAGGCGAACCTGAACTTCGATGTGAACGCCCCGTTCCAGGTGTTCGAGACCAACATCCGCATGCTCGGCGGCCTGCTCTCCGCCTACCACGTGAGCGGTGACAGCGCTTTGCTGGCGCTGGCACGGGACCTTGGCGACCGCCTGCTGGTCGCATTCACCAAGTCGCCGACCGGAATTCCTTACCGCTACGTCAATCTGCGCACGGGCGCGGTGTCGTCGCCGGAGACGAACCTCGCCGAAACCGGTACCTACATCACGGAGTTCGGCTCGCTCTCGAAGTGGACCGGCGACCGCAAGTACTACAACGCGGCCAAGAAGGCCTTCCAAGTCACGTTCGACAAGCGGACGGCATATGACCTGCTGCCGTGGGACGTGCACGCCGAGACCGGCGCCTGGCGCAACCGTTACGCCACGATCGGCCCACCCGCCGACTCGTACTACGAGTACCTGTGGGACGGCTGGCGCCTCTTCGGGGACCGCGATCTCAAGCGCTGGTGGGACGTGCTGCTGCGCGCGATCCTGAGGCACCAGACGGACGTGGTGGGTGGACGCCTCTGGTTCGCCCAGGTCGACGCCTTCACGGGCCGCAGGGACACGCGGACCCAGAGCGAGCTGGCGGCGTTCTTCAGCGGCCTGCTCGCCGAGAGCGGAGACCTCGCGCGCGGCCGGGCCTACCACAACTCCTGGACGGCCGTTCAGGACCGCTACGGCGTGCTGCCCGAGGGCATCAACTACACCTCATTGCGGCCGACTTCGGTCGGTAACCAGCTTCGGCCCGAGTACGCCGATGGGGCGTTTTTCCTGTGGCTCGCCACGCACGACGAGGTCTACCGCGAGCGTGCCCACCGGCACTACCGGGAGATGAAACGGACGTCCCGCACGAACTACGGCTACACCATCCTGACCGACGTCACGACAGGGGCGAAGGGCGACTTCTGTCCCGGGTACTGGTGGTCTGAGCAGCTCAAGTACTACTGGCTGATCTTCGGTGACGCGCGGCGGTTCGACTACACCAGCCACTACCTGTCGACCGAGGGGAACATCTTCCTCGGCGCGCGGAAGTAGGCCTGCGGACTCCGGGTCTGAGCGCCGCAACTTGGCGGCGGCGGCGCTCAGGCCCGGTCTTTTCGTGAACGTGGCACTACGCTGAGACGGGTGGACGCACTGGATCCCATTGAGTCGGTCAACACGTTCATCGGCACAAAGGACGAGGGCAACACCTTCCCCGGCGCGTCCATGCCGTTCGGCAAGGCGCATTCCAGCCCGGTCGGCTCCCACTACGCCGGTTATCGCTACGACGACGCGGTGATCCGCGGTTTCGGCCACTTCTTCCTCTCCGGCGCGGGGTGCTGGGAGCAGGGCGGTCTCGTGCCGATCCTGCCGGTCACCCAGCTGCCGACGAGCTTCGACCACAAGCGTTACGGCGCCAGGTACTCGCACGAGGGCGAGATCGGCAAGCCGGGCTACTACAAGGTCAAGCTGGATCGTGACATCACCGTCGAGTGCACCGCGACCACGCGTGCCGGCGTCGAGCGGTACACGTTCCCCAGCGGTAACAACGGCACGCTTCTGGTCAACGTCGGCCAGGCCAACGACAAGGAGCCGGTGTTCGCCTCCTCCGTCAAGGTCGTCGACGACCGCACCATCACCGGAACCGTGGAGACACAGGCGTTCTGCGGCGGCCGCCCGTACATCACCTGCTTCACCACCAGGTTCGACCGTCCGTTCCGGGAGTTCGGCACGTGGGGTCCGTCCGGATCCAAGCCGGGCCAACGGGAGTCCGCCGGCGGCGCCGGCCTCCGAGGCGCCTGGGTGACGTTCGACCCAGGACCGGTCACGGCGTGCACCGCTCTGTCTCAAGTGGACGGACAGGGTGCGACGAACAACCTGCAGGAGGAAACCAGCGGCAAAACCTTCGACGACCTCCGCAACGAGGCTCAGGACGCCTGGCGCCGAGAGCTCTGCTGCGTCGAGATCGAGACGGAGGACTGGGACGAGCGGGCGGTCTTCTACACCGCGCTGTACCACGTGCTGCTGCAGCCGCTGACCGGCAGCGACGTCGACGGCAGGTACCGGGGCTTCGACAACCGGATCCACCACGCCGAGGACTGGACGTACTACGAGTACTTCTCGCTCTGGGACACCTACCGGGCGCACAACCAGCTCCTCGCGCTGATCCGCACCACCCGCAGCAGGGACATCGCCAGAAGCGTTCTGGCGATTCACGAACAGGGTGGCTGGCTCCCGCGCTGGGCGTTCGCGAACCAGGAGACGAACTGCATGACCGGCGACCCGGTCACGCCGTTCCTGGTCGACCTGTGGCGGTTCGGACACCTCAAGGGTTTCGAGGAGCAGGCTTACCGGGCGTTGCTCCAGAACGCCGACGGCATCCCGCCAGAGAGTTCCCGCTTCCAGGGCCGGTCCGGCAACCCGAACTACCTCGCCAACGGCTTCGTCCAGTACGACAAGCGCTTCCCGAAGAAGGGGCAGGACACCGATCCGCACCACGGCGCGTCGGCGACCCTCGAGTACGCGCTGGCCGACGCCACCCTCGCGATCATGGCCGAAGAGCTCGGCCACGAAGAGGACGCGGAACGGCTCCACAAGCGCGGCCTCAACCACCGCACCCTCTGGGACCACAGCGTCACCGACCGCGGCTTCACCGGCTTCCCGCGGCCCAAGCTGCAGAACGGCGCGTGGCTCACCCCGTTCACGCCGCAGGGGCCGGAAGGGTTCCACGAGGGCACGGCCTGGCAGTACCAGTGGCTCGTGCAGCAGGACGTGCCCGGTCTGATCACGGCGCTGGGCGGCAAGGCGGCGGCAGAGGCGCGGCTCGACGACTTCTTCGCCTACCCCGACCTCCTCATCGATCCGGCGAGAGCAGTCCGCGAGAAGTGGGTCGTCGGGCCGTACGACTACTACAACCAGTTCAGGTACAACCCGAACAACGAGCCAGACCTGCACGCGCCGTGGATGTACGCGCTCATCGGCAAGCCGGAGAAGACGTCGGTGGTCGTGAGAGCCGCGCAGACGCTGTTCGTCAACGGGCCGGCCGGTGTCACGGGCAACGACGACCTCGGCACGATGTCGGCCTGGTACGTGTTCAGCGCGCTCGGGATGTACCCGGTGGTGCCGGGAACCGGCGAGTTCGTGCCGCACGCTCCCCGATTCCGGCGTGCCGTGGTCCACCTGGAGAACGGCAAGGACATCGTGATCAAGGCGGAGGACGCCGACGTCACGAAGACGCAGGTGGTGCAGCGAACTCGGAGCGGCTGGCTCGCCAGGACCAAGGATCGGATCGAGCTCGCGCAGCTGCGTTCGGGGACCACGCTGGAGGTTGACCTCCACACACTTTCCAATTGAGACGCCAAAACGGTCGTAGGCTCGTGCGATGGGCACCTGCGCGAACTGTGGCACGGAGTTCGCGCCCATGCCGTCGCGGGCGCGATACTGCTCCAACGCGTGCCGTCAGCGTGCCTACCGCCGGCGTTCCGCCGGTACGTCCACTGTGGTCACCGAGCTGCCCGGTTACGACGACGCGTTCGTCGGCAGGGAGAGCGAGCTGGCGGAGCTGCTTTCGTTGCTGCGCAAGCACAGGATGCTCACGCTCGTGGGGTCGGCAGGGGTCGGGAAGACGCGGCTCGCGGTAGAACTGGCCAGGCGCACCAAACGGGTCGAGGTGCGCACCGTCGAGCTGGGCAAGCTGAGCCGGTCCGACCAGGTGGTGCAGGCGTTCGCCGAAGCCGTTGGGGTGTACCAGCACGCGGGTGTCGCGTTGCGGACTACGTTGCTCGCTGAGCTGAGCAATCGTCGAATCTTGCTGCTCGTCGACAACTGCGAGCATCTGGTCGAGGAATGTTGCGACGTCGTGGACGCGGTCCTGTCGCGCTGTCCGAACCTGCAGGTCCTCGCGACCAGCCGCGAGGCGCTGAGAGCCGTCGGTGAGGCCGTCTTCCCGCTGCACGGCATGGAGGACGACGCTGTCCGGCTCTTCGCCGAACGTGCCGGAGCGCCGGGCGACCAGGACGCGATCGCGGCGATCTGCACGCGGCTGGACGGTGTGCCGCTCGCGGTGGAACTGGCCGCGAAGCTCTCCGGATCGGTGCCGCTGCACGAGCTCGCGAACCGCCTCGACCACCGGCTCGACCTGCTCAGCGACGCCGGCGAGCAGGCGCGGCACCAGAGCCTGCGCGCGGCCATCGCGTGGAGCCACGACTTGCTGACCACGTGCGAGAAGGAGCTGTTCCGCCGGCTCGCGCTGCTACCGGGCGGGTTCGGGCTGGAGATCGTCCAGGTGCTGCACGGCGGAGCGGTGATCGGCCTGCTCACGGCGTTGCAGGCGAAGTCGTTGGTGGTGCGGGGGAACGACGGCCGCTTCCGGATGCTCGAGTCGATCCGTCTCTACGCAGAGGAACGCCTGCGGGAGCAGGGCGAGTACGAGGTGATGGCCGAACGCATCATCGAGTGGCTGTGCGAAAAGGGCGAACCCGGCGTCACGTCGTCGATCCTCGCGACGGAGCAGGTGAAGGCGCTGCATCAGGAGTACGACAACGTGGCGTACGCGTTCGCCCATCTGGTGGTGTCGCAGGACGAACGCCGGCTGATGCTCGCCACGATGTTGCTGAGGGTGTGCTTCGACCGCGGCTACTTCACCGAGGCGGGCGCTGTGCTGATGCAGGTGCTGCACCAGTCGTCCGCCGACGCCCGCTACCGCATCCTCGCGCTGGAGTACGCGTCACTTCTGGCGGGTCAAGAAGAACGGCACGACGAAGCGGTGAAGTACGCGATGGAGGCGATCGAGACCGCGGAGATCGGCGGGCAGGAACTGATCATGTGCCGGCTGTTCCGCACGTTGGCGAGCGCTCACGAAGGAGCGGGCGATGTGCCGAACACCGCATGGGCGCTGCGCCAATCGATCCAGCACGGCGTACGCAACGGCAACGACGTGAGTGTCGCTGTGTCGAGCCAGAACCTCGGCTGGAGGCTGCTCGCCCAGGGCGACGCCGACGCGGCCGCCGTCCTGGTGGAAGGCGCGTTGCCGGTGCTGAGAGTGCATGCGCGGCAGGACGTTGTGGCCGCTGCAGTGCACACGTCGGGTTGCATCGCGTTGGAACGAGAGGATTTGACTACGGCCGGCGCGCGGTTCGCTGAGAGCGCGCGGCTGTCGGCGACCCTGCCGCGCGCTGTGCTGGAGTCGGTCGAGGGCAGGGGTCTGGTCGCCATGTTGTCCGGGCGGCACGAGCTCGGCGTGCGTCTTCTGGCCGCGTGTCAGCAGATGCGCACGAGCTGGGTTGTTCCGCCGGAACCGTGGTGGCAGGGGAAGATGGCCGCCGCACTGGACCTCGCACGGGAAGCCTTGCCCCGCGCGGCTTTCGCCAGGGCCCTGAACGCCGGCCGGGCGATGGACGTTCGTCACGCCCTGGAAACCGCGCTGGACAAGGAGATCGTGCAGGACGAGGTGCTCAGCGACCGGCAGCGCATGGTCGTCGAGCTGGTGGCGCAGGGCATGACGAACGTTCAGGTGGCGGCGAAGCTCGGGATCTCCCACCGCACCGTGGAATCCCACGTGCACAACGTGAAAGCGGTGTTGAATCTCTCGTCTCGCGCCCAACTGGTGGCCTGGGCCCAGTCCAACTGAGACGTAACGCTGCGGTCCATCCGGATGACTTCACGCTCCCCGCAGTTCATTGTGAGTACAACCAACCGAGGGGAGGGGGCGACGTGGAACCGTTCCGGCTGCTGCACCCCGACCTCGTGCCGCAGCGGCGCGAGTCGCTCCAGCACGCCGCGTCCATGCTCGTCCAGATGGGGCTGGACGACACGGTGCTCTCCGCGCCGCCCGTGCACCAGCGGCTCGCCCGCGTGGTGCTCGCGAGCAGCGACGTGATCGAGTGGAAGCCGGGCCACGGCGTCCACGACGCCGGTCACGACGAGCGCTTCGGCATCGTGCGGGTCGGCGGCGACCGCGGTGGTGTGTTCCTGTCCAGCATCCTGATCGCCTACCTCGACGTGCTGGAGAACGCGGCCAGGACGGGCACCTCGATCACCGAGGACTCGTGGCGCACGCTGCTCTGGGCGCCGACCGCACTGTTCGACCACGTGCTGCGCCGCCCTCAGGTCGGCATGACGGTCGTGACCCCCGGCCCCGGTACCGAGCACCTGCCGCACGAACGGACCCAGGCCGGCCAGCGCCTGTACTTCGCGCTGATGCAGGCCGTCCGGTTCGCGGTCAGCGGAGTGGTGCGCGCCGAGGACGACCGCACCCTGGTCGAGGACTGCGTGACGCTCGCGACCGCGTGCCTGCGTGCCGCGGCGGTGGCGCTCGCGTTCGCCTGCGACGTCAGGGCCGACCCGCCGTCACCGATCATGGAGACCTCCGAGCACCGGTATCTCTGGCAGGTGATCAGCGAGGTGCGCGCGGCCGTGCCGCGCGCCAGGTTCGAGCAGTTCGCCGCAGCCCTGAGGCGGCTCAACGACGTCTACACGGCGTGTCCGCTGCTGGTCTCCGGCGGCTAGCTCCTTCGTCTCGACTTGGCGCCGACTTTCGTCGTTCCAGCCCACGATTTGAGACGCGCTGACTTAACGTTCGGCCATGACAGAGGAACGGTCGGCGGTCGTGGTGCGGGACGTCCGCAAGAGCTACGGCGAGCTGAAGGCGGTGGACGGGGTCTCGTTCACCGTGGCCGAAGGTGAGTTCTTCGGCATCCTCGGGCCCAACGGCGCCGGGAAGACGACCACGCTCGAGATCATCGAGGGGCTGCGCAAGCCCGACAGCGGCGAGGTGCGGCTGCTCGGCGAGAGTCCGTGGCCGCGCAACGTGAAGCTGCTGCCGCGCATCGGCGTGCAGCTGCAGGCGTCGTCGTTCTTCGAGAAGCTGACCGCGAAGGAGCAGCTGCAGACGTTCGGCGCGCTTTACGGCGTGAGCAAGGGAACGGCCGCGGACATGCTCGAACTCGTCGGGCTGGCGGACAAGGCGAACGAGCAGGAGAACAAGCTCTCCGGCGGTCAGCGGCAACGGCTCTCGATCGCGTGCGCGCTCGTGCACGACCCGGACATCGTGTTCCTGGACGAACCGACCGCGGCGCTCGACCCGCAGGCGCGCCGCAACCTCTGGGACGTGCTGCGTGCGATCCAGGAGCGCGGCAAGACCATCGTCTACACCACGCACTACATCGACGAGGCCGAGATCCTCTGCGACCGCGTTGCCATCATGGACGAGGGCAGGATCCTCGCACTCGACACACCCGCGGTGCTGGTGCGCGGACTGGACGCGCCTACCCACGTGACGTTGCAGAAGGGCGTGCTGTCCATCGTGGACGCCTCCGCACTGGACGGTGTCGAGGAAGCCCACGAGAACGAGGTGTCGCTGACGCTCTCCACGCGCCGCCCCGCCCCCGTGCTGTCCGCGCTGGCCGAACGTGGCGCGCTGGACGGCCTTCAGGTCCGCACGGCCACCCTCGAAGACGTGTTCCTCAACCTGACCGGTCGGGAGTACCGCGCATGACCGCGTTCAAGACGCTCTCGCTCGCGATGTTCAAGGGGTTCATCCGGGACAAGGTGACGCTGTTCTTCACCTTCCTGTTCCCGTTGATGTTCCTCGTCATATTCGGCCTGATCCTGCGCGACGTCGGCGCCGACAAGACCAGGATCGCGGTCGTCGGTGACGGTCCGATCGTCAGCGCTCTGCGGGAGAGCGGTGCGCTGGAGCTGGAGTCGTACAGCGACGAGAACGCCGCGGTGCAGAAGGTCAAGGACGGCGACCTGCCCGCTGCCCTGATCATCCGCGGGCAGCAGCTCGACGTGCGCTTCGCGCAGAGCGATCAGGTCAAGTCGGCGACCGTGCTCGGGATCGTGAACGGGTTCGTGGACAAGGCGAACCTCGCCGCGACCGGTCAGCCGCCTCGGTTCACGTTCGCCTCGGAGAAGGTCGAGGACGCCTCCCTCAAGCCGATCCAGTACCTGACGCCCGGCATCCTGTCCTGGGGCGTGGCGGTGTCCGCGGTGTTCGGTGCCGCGCTGACGCTGGTGTCGTGGCGGCGCAAGCAGGTGCTGCGGCGCATCCGGCTCGCACCGGTCTCGGCGACTTCCGTGCTGTCGTCGCGGTTGCTGGTCAGCGCGGGAGTCGCGCTGGTGCAGGGCGCGACCTTCGTCGGCATCGCGATGCTGCCGCTGTTCGGGCTGAAGCTGTCAGGGTCGTGGTGGCTCGCGATTCCGTTGCTGCTGCTGGGAACCATCGCGTTCTTCGCACTCGGCATGCTGGTCGGCGCGTTCGCCAAGACGGAGGAGGCCGCTTCAGCGGCGGCGAACATCGTCGTGCTGCCGATGGCGTTCCTGTCCGGCACGTTCTTCCCCGTCGATCAGGCGCCGGCGTGGCTGCAGACCGTGTCGAAGATCTTCCCGTTGCGGCACATGAACGACGGCATGCTCGACGTACTGGTGCGGGGCAAGGGGATCGAGGCGCTGCTGATGCCGTCGGCCATCCTGGTCGGGTTCGCCCTCGTGGTCGGGTTCATCGCCTCCCGCGTCTTCAAATGGGAGGAATAGGACACCCCCAGGTGCGTTGTGCTCCCCGTCACGGTTCATGATGGGGAGCCATGACGTTCTCCAGCGTGGTTGGACGGTTCCGCATCTTCGCCCTCGCCGAGGCGATCTCCTGGGCGGGCCTCCTGCTCGGGATGTTCTTCAAGTACGTCGTCGTGCAGAACGAGATCGGCGTCAAGATCTTCGGCCCGATCCACGGCGTCATCTTCGTCGGCTTCATCCTCGTCACGCTGATGGCGAAGGAGCCGCTGAAGTGGGACGCCCGCACGCTGGTGCTCGGCCTGCTGTCGAGCATCCCGCCGTTCGGCACGGTGATCTTCGAGCGCTGGGCCGCGAAGACCGGCCGTCTCAGCGAACCAGCTCCCGAACAGCTCTGAGCTCGCCCTGCGGATCGCCCTCGTGGTAGATCCGCTCTGACTGCTCGATGTTGTCCAGGAACTCCTGGTACTTCACCGCGTTGTGCAGGCGTGACGCGCGGCGGGCGACGTCGAGCGCTTCGAGTGGACGGCTGTCCGGGCGGAGGCTGAGCCACGCCTCGCACCACACCTCGCGAACGTGGTCGCGGATCTCGGGCGGGCTGTACTCCAGCAGCCGGCACGCGTCGAGCGCCGCGTGCCCCCACACGGCGTCCGACCAGTCGATGATCTTGCCGCCGGCCCGCCAGTTGCCGGGGTGGAAGTCGCCGTGCGTGAGCGTGTCCGGCAGTCCGAACGACGGCATCGGAACAGTGGTCGCCCGGATCTGCGGCGCGCCGGCCAGCGCGTTCTGCACGGCCACCCAGCGCGGCAGGATCAGGTCGACGTGCTCGGGCGTGATCGGCCAGCACTTGTCGCCCGGTGCGTCGCCGAGCAGGACTCGCTGCGGCGCTGAGGCGATGACTTCCGGAACCAGCGTGGGATCGTGCGCGGCGACCATCTCGATCACCGAGCCCTCGTCGGCGAAGAACGGCGGGATGGCCTTCAGCCACACCGGTCCGTCGCTGGTGGGCAGCCGGTGCACGGTCGAGAGGTTCCACGTGCGGACCTGAACGGCAGGGCCCGTGCGTTCGATCTCGGTGTCGGCCCACGCGATCAGCTCGGCCGGTCCGCCCATGCGCGCGTACGGAAGCCTCAGCGGGGCGTCCGGTTCGGGTTCTTCCGCCGGGTGGAGCTTGGTGCGGTCAGGCTCGCCGTACGCCTCGACGTGATAGGTGACCAGGCCGCCGCTGGGTGACTGGCCGTTCTCGACGGAGATCAGCCTCAGCACGCTCGTGGGCACGCCGAGCAGTGCTTCGAGCGCCTCGTTGACGGGCTCGACGTGGTACCAGTCCGACGAGGGCATCGGGAGCGCGTTCGTGCGGCCCGCGAACCCGCTGGGGGTGCTGACCAACGCGATGATCGACCGTTCCGTCACGTGCCCATGACGCCACAGACGTGCGTCCGCGCCAAACGAATTAATCTTCGAAGTCGCCGCTCGCCCTGCGGACCTTGGCGAGCAGGTCGGTGAGCTGCTCGGTCTGCCGGTCCGTGAGGCCCTTCAAGCCCAGGTTGACGGCGACGACCGCCGCGGTCGCGTCCTCACGGCGCTTCAGGCCCGTGTCGGTGATCTCCACCAGGGTCGTGCGGCGGTCGGTCGGGTGCGGGGTGCGGCGGACCAGGCCGTCGCTCTCCAGCCGGTCGACGATGTTGGTCACGCTCGTGGGGTGCAGCTGCAGGCGCTCGCCCATCACCCGCATCGGCAGCGCGCCCTTGCGGGAGAAGTACAGGAGCACCAAAGCCTCGTAGCGCGCGAACGTGAGTCCGTGCGGCTTGAGGGCTGCGTCCACGGCGGACTGGATGATTTGCTGGACACGCATGACGCTCGTAACGGCGGCCATCGACGCGGACGGACCCACCCGGTCGTCCCACAGCTCGGCCGCGCGGGCGATCGGATCGAACGGCAGCGGTGTCATGGGCACCGAAGCTACCAGCCAGTACAACCGTTGGATCATCAGGAGGCACGTGTGCTTGTCGCGTTCAGCGTTGCTCCGTCCGCATCGGACTCGTCGGGAAGCGTCGCCAAGGCCGTTGCCGAGGCCGTGCGGATCGTGCGGGAGTCGGGCCTGCCCAATGAGACGAACGCGATGTTCACCTTGATCGAGGGAGAATGGGACGAGGTGATGGACGTGGTCAAGCGCGCGACGGAGGCGGTGCAGGCCAGCGCTCCGCGCGTCTCGCTCGTGCTCAAGGCAGACATCCGGCCCGGCCACACCGAGCAGCTGCGCACCAAGGTGCGAAGGGTTGAGGAGCACCTCTCCGACACGCCATGATCGAGCTCCGCCGCTGACCGTGTGGAGTCGAGCGGAGGCGCATCTCGTGAGAGTCGTGATCACCCTGCTGGCCGCGCTGCTGGCGGTCGTGCCGTCAGCGCATGCAGGGCCGTCCACCAGGTGGGAGAACATCGGCCCGAACGGTGCGGGCGGGTACCTGGCGTTCGCCAAGAACACCGCCTACGTGCTGCCGGGCGCGGGGCAGCAGGTGTTCCGGTCCGACGACCGCGGCCGCAGCTGGCGGCAGGGGCGGTTGTTCCCGGAGATGCGGGGGAACGGCCTGGCCGCCGATCCGTCGCGGCCGGACACCGTGCTCGTGGCCGGCTACGAGGGCGGTGGAGGCGCCGGCACTGTGCTGCGGTCCGTTGACGGCGGAATGTCCTTCTCCGTCGCTTTGCGGACGCCGTCCGAGGTGCAGGACGTCGCGTTCGGGGGTGGCTTCTCCTACGCGGCTTCGTCCGAGGGGGTGTATCGCGGCGTCGGCGGGCTGGAGTGGTCGTTGCTGCCCGGCTCGCCCGCTGGTGCCGAGGACGTGCACGTCGTGGGCTCGGATCTCGTCGTCGCGGCCGGCGGGGTCGTGCACGTGCTGCGAGCGGGGAAGTGGTCGGCGTTCGAGGTGCCTGCCGACAAGATCACCTCGCGTGGTGACGTCGTGGTGGCGCGGAAGTTCAGCGGTGGGGTGCACCTGTCTGCCGACCGCGGCGCTACCTGGCGTGCGGTGACGGGCCCGTGGACGTCGTCGTGGATCTTGTACGGCGCGATCACGGCCAACGGCTGGATCCAGGTGCAGACGCTCGACGGCCACTTCATCAGCGCAGACATGGGTGCTACGTGGAAGCGGACCGACGCGGTGGAGAAGGTCGACGTCTACACCGAGATCGGCAGCTTCTCCGACCTGCCGGACTGGCAGTGGGTCTACGCGTCCGGCGGCGTCTACGCGACGGCTGATCACGAGCACTTCAAGCGGGTCGGGGTGCCAGGGGCGCACGTGCTGTCCTTGGCCGTGTCGGGGCGGTCGATCATCGCCGGGACGATGCAGGGGTCCTTCCGGACCGATCTGCCGGTGGCCTCGCAGGAGTGGGACTTCGACGGGACCGCGCCGCCCGCGATCGGCAACCGGATCGGGGCGCTGGCCGCGCGTGACGGGGTCGTGCTGCGGGGCAGGAACGCCTATCGCGGGTCACAGGACGCGATCTTCGTGGAGCGGTCGCTCGACGGCGGCCGGACGTGGGTGACGACGTCGGACATGCCGGGCAACACGCGTTCCCTGGTGTTCGACCCTCTCGTGCCTGGCCGGGTCTACATGGGCGCGTACCTGATCAACGCGTTTTACGTGTCTTTCGACGGCGGGCTGTCGTTCGTGCAGCGGGTGCACGCTCCGTTGCGCGGGATCAAGACCATCGCCGCTGATCCCGGTGGCATCTGGCTCGCGGACGCCGGCGGTCTCTACCGGTCGACGGACGCCGGTGTCTCGCTGAAGCAGGTGCTGCCGGGACGGATGAACTCCGTGCTGGTGGATCCGCGCGATCCGAGGCACGTCGTGGCGGTCGGGCAGAACTCGGTGTTCGTGTCGTTCGACGGTGTTTCGTTCGCCGAGGTGCCCGCGGTGTCTTCCGAGCAGCTGTCCACGATCGCCATCGCGCCCAACGGTGTGCTGTACCTGGGCTCGATCGCGTTCGAGGGATCCAGCAAGGGCGTGCTGCGGTCGTTGAACGGCGGCCGTTCGTGGACCGTGTTCGGCGGCCCGGACGTGGAGCGTGGTGTCGAGGCGCTGCTCGTCTCCTCGGATGGCCGAACGCTCTACGCCGGCACGGTGAGCGGATCCGTGCACCGGCGTTCACTGGGTTAGCGTGTCGGGCGTGGACGCGAGGCAGCTGTGGTTGAGGTTCGAGCCCTACCACGACGTCACGTACTTCACGCCCGAATCCCGCGCGGCGACCGACGCACTGGGCTGCAAGGGCGGCTGGATGGGCTACTTCGGCATGCGCGCCGCCCCGTTGGGCGCCGCGTCACCGGAGCTGGTGACGGCTGTCTTCTACAACTTCGCCCCGCGCATGGTTTCCCGCGCTCTGCCGGACGCGTGGGCGGTCGCCTCGCCTGCCGAGTTCCTGCGGGTGCGGTTGGAAGGCGTGGACGGGGCGTTGCGACGGATGCTGGGCTCGGTGGACACGCCGGAGATCGCCGAGGCGGCGGCTTTGGCCCGGTCCGCGGCTCTGGCGGCTCCCCTGGCCGGACGTCCGCTCGCGGCCGCGAACCGTGCTTTGCCGTGGCCCACCGAGCCACACCTGGTGCTGTGGCACGCCTGCACGATCTTGCGCGAGGCCCGAGGTGACGGTCACGTGGCGGCCTTGGTCGCTCATGGCGTGGGCCCGTGCCAAGCGCTTGCGCTCTACGCCCGTGAACATTCGCTCGATCCGGCATACATGCGAACCGCGCGTGGTTGGACCGTCGAGGAGTGGGAAGCCTGCGATCTGCCGGGCGACCTCCCCGCGGTGGAACGCGCGACCGATCAGGCCGCGATTGCTCCGTGGGAGGCGTTGGGCGCTGGTCGTACGTCGCGGTTCATCGAGCTGATGACACCGCTCGCTCTACGTATCGCTTCGGCCAACGAGGCGATGCGCGTCAACCCGATGGCCCTGGACCCGGTCCGGGAACTAGCCGTGCCAGGATGGAACACGTGACAAGGCCTGATCCTCGCAAGACCGCCGCACTGTCCGCCGCGCTCTCGGGCGCCGTCGATCTCGGTGCCCTGAAGGCGCGAGCCGATGCCGCCCGTCAGTCCGCCGCCGGTCCGCCCGCTGCCGCTTCTGGTGGTGGCGAGAACGGCTCTGCGCCGTGGATCGTGGACGTCACCGAGGCCTCGTTCCAGGCTGTGGTCGAGCAGTCCATGCAGGTGCCCGTGGTGGTGCTTCTGGGCGCCTCCTACAGCCCCGAGTCGCAGCAACTCGCCGCGTCGCTGACCCGTTTTGCTTCGGCGTCCGGCGGTTCGTGGATCCTGGCGCGGGTCGACCTGGAACAGGCGCCGCGCATCGGGCAGGCGTTCGGCGTGCAGTCCGTGCCGACCACCGTGGCTGTTGCCGCTGGTCAGCCGATCGACGCCTTTGCCGGGCCGATCGAGGATGCCGAGCTTTCGCAGTGGATCGCCCGGTTGCTGGACGCCCTGCGTGATCGGCTGCCGGGGATTCGCGCCGGTGAGGCTCGGGCCGGGGCGCCGGTCGAGGAGGAGATCGTCGAGGACCCGCGGATCGTCGCCGCCGAGGAGGCGTTCGAGCGTGGCGACTACGCGGCTGCTCAGGGGTACTACTCGCAGATCCTGGCTGCTGAGCCTGGGAATGAGCTGGCCAAGGAAGGGCTGGCGCAGGCTCGGTTCGCTGAGCGGGCCGAGGGTGTCGACCCAACGGTGATCTCCAAGGCTGATGAGGCTCCTGACGACATCGACGCCCAGTTGGCCGCGGCTGATGCTCAGGTGGCGTTGCAGCAGGTTGAAGAGGCGTTCCGGCGGCTGGTCGACACGGTTCGGCGGGTTTACGGGGATGATCGGGATCGGGTTCGGCAGCATCTTGTGGGGCTGTTCGAGTTGTTCCCGGCCGATGATGCTCGGGTTGCTGCGGCTCGGCGGAACCTGGCTTCTGCGTTGTACTGAGGGTTTTGTGCGGGTTGCGTAGGTCGCCTGCTGAGGTCGCGCCGGTTTTGTAGGTCGTCCCCCGGTTGCGGTGGTGGCGGCTGGCGGTTTGTTGTTCGTAGGTGGTTGGGCTGCGTGCGTGTTGTTGAGGGTGCGTGCGTGGGCTGAGGGCTCTGCCCTCAGACTCCCGACACTCCCAAAAGAGCCCTCCAACGCCGCTCGCGGGTTGATGGCACGCCGGTTGCTTTTGGCGGGGTGCTGTTGCTTTGTTGGTTGCGTTGGTGGTGGCTCCCCCGTCTAGCGCGCCGGAGTCAGCCGCGCACAGGGAGGGGTGTCAAACGGACGAAAAGCGTGTCCGTTTGACACCCCTCCCTGTGCGCGGCAAAAGCTCAGGAGCGCTAGACGGGGGAGCCACCACCTGGACCTTGTGTGTGGGACTTCTTCTCGCCTTCGGCATCGCTGATCTGTGCCGACCAGCTGTGGCAGGTGTTGAGCCTTGGTAGCTCGACCTCGTCCCAACGCCACGACGTGAGTCCGTAACGGTGCCGTTAGACGTGTCCGGCGACGGTCGCCGGGAGCTGACTCGGCGACTACTGCGCGATGTGTTGTTCGATCGCCTCGAAGATGTCGCAGTCGGTCTGCTGCCACCACTCAGGCATGTCGTTCCACTCGGGGACGTGACTGGGCTTGGGGTCGGCGACGGTCCGGTAGATCTGCACGATCCAGCAGGCCGCGACGTACCGGCCCTTCTGCTCGCGGCTCAAGTTGGCGGTGCCGCCGCCAGCCTCGATGAAGGCCACCACCTTGTCGTAGACCGCGGTCGCGCTGGCCTTCTCCCACTCCGGCGTAGCGTCCCAGGGCGTGATGTAGCTGTCCTTGGGCGTGCCGGGGTGGTACTTGGTGACGCCTGCGATCCAGGCCTCACGGAACACGCGGCCGCGGTCGTCCTGCACGTGGTTCTCCTGTCCTATCGAGCGGTGGGCGCTGGTGCCAGCGCCTTGATCTCGCCGCTGAGCTGTTGCACCTGCTTGTCGCCGAGCAGCGGCACGAGGTGACGTTGAAGGCCACCGAGCTTGCGGCGGATGTAGTCGGAGCTCGTGGTCACGGCGTCGGCCATGGCGGTGTGCGCGTGGGCGATGACTTGATCTCGGTCGCGTCGGAGAGCGCCGATGATCGCCAGGTCGGCGTGCACGCTGGCGCGGCGGCGCAGGGAAGCTTGTGCCGCAGCGCTTTCGTCAGCTCCGCCTCAGCCAAGTGGTGTTGTCCCAGCGTGGCGTAGCAGCTGCCGCGCTGCTCGGCCAGCCGCGAGCCGTCGAATCGAAGCCACCCTCCATTGTGGATAGTTCCGGTCATGTCGTGAACTTCTTCGGCCGTGTCCAAGGCGCGCTGGCAGGCAGCTACGTCACCCAGGCCGGCGAAGGCCTCGGCCTGGACCGCCGCGACCCAGTACCGAGTCGAGAGGTCGCTGTCGCCGCGGCGGGCGAGTCCAGCGGCGAGCTCCAGCATCGGTGCCGCGTTGTCGAAGCGGCGCTCGTAGACCGACAGGAACGAGTGCCGGATCATCGCGCAGGCCCACAGGTCGAAGTCGCCGGCGGCTTCGCCGTTCCGCGCGGCGAGGTCGTAGCTGTCTGCGGCGAGGGTGTAGTCGTTGCCGTCGAAGTGGATCTCACCCTTGAGCTGGTAGAGATCGCTGGCTGCCGCGGCGATCTGTTGCGTGACGGCGAGGCTGTGGCCGCGCTCCAGCTCGGCGGTCAGGATGCCGAGTTGCGTGCGGACGAGGGGAAGCACCTCGCCTTTCGAGGCAGCGCTGGCGTAGACCGTCCAGAGGGCGGCGTTGAACCGCGTGTAGTCGGTGACGTCGAAGTCGGCGTCGGCGGGGCTGTCGTCGGAGGTGGGGCGCAGAGCGAGCATGGCCGCGACCATGCTGGCCATGCGTAGCGCTTCGCGACGGTGCATGTCGTCAATCTCCGGGGGATCCGGCCGGCGGCGGGGACCTGGTGCCAGCTCAGGGTCATAGAGACTCCGGCCGCGACCTGCTGGTTCAAGCTGGCCGCTCGGAGCCTGCTCCCTGAACGCCACGCTCGTTCCGGGTGCCGTCTCCCAGTCTGCCGCGACATCGAGCGCACGCGCACCACCGGGCGCCCAGTCGACCATCGCGTCGAGTTGCTCTCTAGTGACCCGCAACACCTTTGTCAGCTTCGGCCGCGTCCACGGCTGCGGCTTGCACTCGCCCGCTTCCCACCGCTGAACGGTGCGGGGGTCGACGTCGACTTCGTCAGCCAGACCCTCTTGAGTGAAGTCGAGCTGGAGACGGCGCACCGCAATGGGGTGCTGCTCGTTCGCCGTCACTACGCCTCCCCATGCCGTTCGCGCCGACCTTCATTCGGTCGAGTTTCCGCTGGCCAGGCCACACGGTGTCGTGTGGATGTCGTGATCCTGCCGTGTCGCTGTCGTGGTTCTCACATCTGGTCACCGGTTGTGTACAGGTTGCGACGTGACCCAGATCCCAAAATAGCTGAGGGAGCCGCGATGACCAGCATGGATACCCCGACGATCGCCCCAGAGGACGATCAGCCCGGCGAGACCGGTGGCGCCGACACACCCTCCGTAGTTTCCGACATCCCGCGCGCCGCAGCGGTCACCCGCGCCTGCGTGTTCACGCCGACCAGCGAGCACATCCACCCGGTACTCGCCGCAGCCGCCGCGCTCGCTCAGCAGCACCGGCTGCGCGCAGAGGCGCACCGCAGCGCATGCGACCCGTTTGCCAACGACCACCAGGTGGCCGCAGCACACAGGGTGGTCAACTCCGCCGACGCCGTCTGCGCAGTCCTGGTCGACCGAGTCGACATGTGGGCTGTGCTCGCCATCGCCGACAACCGCGCGGCGGCTGTGCACACCGAAACGTTTGGCCAGCTGGTCAAACGCCTCGCCGCTGCCTGGACGCACTGGCACCTGCTCGACACCGCAACCCCCTTGGCAGGAAAGAGAACAGGTGCGGGAAGCGCTGCATCACGTCAGCGAACTGGCCGTGGGCTACGACGACCTCGTCGCCGACCTGCTCGGCGGGCGGCGGCGGCTTCCGCGAGTCAGCATCGCGAACGGCCTTGTGGTCGCCGCCTAGCCATGGGCGCGTTGCGGGACATTGTCGCCGTAGTCGTCGCCGTGGAAAGTCCCGCCGGACTCCTGGTCGACGCGCTCAACACACTGGCCGCGCACCTGCCACCAGCAGACCGGCCGATGGTGTGCCCGCTCTGCCCGGCGCGCTCCTGGCCCTGCGCACCGTTTGACCAGGCGGCACGTCACGTCCAGGACAGCGGCGTCGCTATCGGTCCGTTCGTGCCGCTGGACCTGCATCCGCAGGTCTGGCCGCCCGCCCCCTGAAGAATCCGCCCTGGCATGACAAGGAGAAGCCCGATGGACGAGGTTCTGGCCGGCGCCCTTCGCTGCGGCATCTATGAGCGTCTGGACTACCTGGAGATGCTCATCGCCGACGGCGACACCACGTCGCTCGCAGCACTGGCCGAAACCGAGCTGGCCAGGCTTTCGATCGCCTGGCGAGCGCTGCTCGCCCTGCACGAGCCCGATGAGCGAGGCCGGTGCACCCGATGCTCTGGCTGGCGCCGCGGCCGCCTCTTCCCCTGCTCGGTCTGGGTGGTCGCCCACGAGCACTTGATCGCCGCCAACCACCACGCGGACGCGACGTCGGCTGCCCCCTAGAGCGCGGAGGGCGCGCGTATTGGGCCGTGCCCTCCGCCTGGTTCCTCATCGACGCCACCGACCAGCTGGAGATCAGCATGCGCTGGTATCTCGCCACCACAGCAGACCACGACACGCACCTCGCCACTCCAGCAGTGGGAAACAACGTCGAAGCTTTGTGCGACAAGACTTTCCAGCCCCACTTCGAACTTCCCGGCGAGCCCCTCGACCCGCTCCAGGTCTGCGCCGCGTGTCTCGCCAAACGGGCCCTGGCCGCGTCGGGCTCGGTTGCACGACGGCGGTGACAGGCCATCCCCCGCTCTCACGCTTCAGCCCGCGGTTCCGCATGAGGCTGTGGCGCCCCTGACTGGTGTGCCCCGTGCGGCACATCGAACAGCCGCGGATGAACGCGGCCCGAGAAAACCGCACCACATAAGGAGAAACAGCATGTCTACTGCAGTGACCCTGCGCGACCCGCGGACCTGTGTGTCGGCTGAGGTGTGGGACCGCGAGGTTCGGCTGATCATGCGCGACCACGCCATGGACCGTGACCTGGCCGAGCGCACCTTCGGCCAGACCGTCGCCTACCTCGTCGTCGCGGGCAAGAACCCGGACCTCCCGATGGGGCCGACGCCAGCTGTCGACAAGGGCGTCCACAGCTTCACCCTCGACACGCCCAACTACTTCGCCTTCTGCGAGGAGAACGCTGGCCGCTACATCCACCACATCCCGCACCTGCCCGAGGACGGCGAGGAAGGGCCGCTCGTGCTGAACAGCACGATCCAGGCCATCCGGGCGGCCGGGTTCGCGCTCGACTCCAAGCTCTGGAATGCGCAATCCGTCGACTGCAACCAGTGCTACTCGGGTTGCCACGACAGCCCCGGCAAGTAACGCCGCACCGAGCACAACCGCTGATACCGTCCCTCGTTCCGTGTCTCCTGGGCGCGGAACGAGGGACTCTCCACAGGAAGGGATCACTGGTGAGCAGCCCCCGAGCAGAGATCTGGGAACGGTACGCCGCGAAGTACACGCCGCGTCGCGCAGTCAACGCGGCCGGCACGACGACGTGGCTCAACTGGACCCAGTACCCCGACCACGGCCCCGACGAGGCCGTGCTCGGGGACCTCCGTGGCAAGAGGGTGCTGGAACTCGGCTCTGGCGCCGGGGCCAACCTGGCCCACCTCGCCACCCTGGGTGCGGTCTGCACGGGCATCGACATCGCCCCCAGCCGCGCCGACCTCGCCCGCCGGACCTGGGGGTACCTCGGCGGCCTGGAGTTCTTCACCGCCGACGCGCTCGACTTTCTCGCCGACACGAGCACGACGTTCGACGTTGTCTACTCGATCTTCGGTGCGGTCTGGTTCACCGACCCGGAAGCACTCTTTCCATTGGTGCGCAAGAAGATGAGCGATGGCGGTGTCTTTGCCTTCTCGCAGACGCCCGCCGCTCCACAGGAGGACAGAGCTGGCCAGGTCATCTGGCAGCGACACCTTCCTGTCCACCAGTGGACCGAACAACTCTTCGCAGCAGGATTCAGTGAGGTCGTGGCGGAGACCATCGACGCTCCCGAGCCTGGCAAGCTCGGAACCGTGCTCGTACACGCGCGCGCCGCATAGGTGTTGGCCACCAGGGAAACGAACTCCCCCTCCGGAACGGGCCTGGGCATGTTCGAGATGCGGTTCGGGACGGAGGCTGATCGTCCCGCAGCCGCGAAGATGATCCGCTCACGCGCAGCGTGGATGCGGGAACGCGGCATGAGGTGGAGTTCGTGGGATCGGGACGCTGACGTCCTGGCCGAGCAGATCGGCGACACTGACTGGCCGGTCTTCGTGCTCACCAAAGACGATCAGATCGTTGGCATGACCACCGCGACCTTCGAGCTGCCGCATCTGGGCTGGCACGAGAACGAGATCGCCGAGCCGTCCGTCTTCCTGCAGTCCACTGTCACGGACCCGAGCTTCTCCGGGATCAATCTCGGCATGCTGATCGCTTACTGGGCGCTCGACTACGCGGCCGCGTAGTCGAGCAGTGGACCCGGCGTGGGGTGTTGACGATCGGCCGGGACAACATCGGACTCGTGCAGTACTACCGGCTGCAAGGTTGGCGGGTAGCGCGTGAGGTCCTCACGTGGAAGTTCTAGGGGCGCTGGTGTCTCAGACGCCGTGTGTCCCCGGCGCGCCGTATCGGGCGAGCATGGTCAGCACCGCTTGGTCGACCGCGTTGGTGATTGCGGAGTCGTCGGGCTCCCAGTGTGCGAGCAGCATCCTCGGCCAGAACACGTAGTTGGAGATCATCCCGAGGAATTGGGTCGCCGCCATGTCAGCGTCGTCAAGCAGGGCTGTACCAGTGGCGTTTTCTGCTGCCAGGTAGCGGCGGACCGATTCGAAGTACGGCATCTTGCCGAGGTTGAACTGGGTCTCGCCGAGCTCCGGGAAGCGCGGTACCTCGGCGATGACGATGCGGAAGAGGGCGGCCATGCCGGGTTGGGTGAGAAGGGCCACGTATCGGCGTCCGATGGTCTCAAGCCCTGCGCGGAGGTTCCCTGGCTCGGGGAGGGGCGCCTCCTCGTCGTCGACCTTCCAGTATTCGGTGACGATCGCCTCGAACAGGGCCGCCTTGGTGGTGAACTGCTTGAACAGCGTCGCCCTCGACACTCCGGCCGCCTCGGCGATGCGGGCCAGCGAGGTGCCGTCGTAGCCGGAGTCGAGGAACAGCTTCGTCGCCGCCTCGATGATCGACGTCCGCTTCTGCGTTGCCACGCGCCGGTGGTACGCCGAAGGCTGTGCTGTCATGCCGCCCAGTATGCCTCGCTGCGAGGTGAGTCACTTGACTCACCTCTAGTCCTGCTCATACTTGAGAGAGGAGGTGAGTCACTCGGCTCACCACTAAAGGTGAAGGATGCATCATGGAACGCTTTGAGGGCCAGACCGTCATCGTCACGGGCGGCAGCGGGGGTATGGGCAGCAGTCATGTGCGGGGCTACCACGCCGAGGGGGCGAACGTCGTCATTGCCGGCCGCGACGACGACGCCGGCCGCGATCTCGCTGCTCAGCTCGGTCATCGGGCTCTGTCCGTTCACCTGGACGTCGCCAGCGAGGACGACTGGGCGGCGGTGGTGCGCGAAGTCGAAGGCCACTTCGGGCCGATCACCATCCTGGTGAACAACGCGGGAGTCCAGAACCCGGCGGCACCCATCGAGCACACCGAACTCCGCATCTGGGAGCACACCTTCAGCGTCAACGTCACCGGCCAGTTCCTCGGCATCAGGGCCGTGGCTCCGTCGATGCGCAGGGGCGGTGGCGGAACCATCGTCAACATCGCTTCGACCATGGCCCACGTCGGCACGGCCCTTTACGCCCCCTACACCGCCAGCAAGTGGGCCGTGCGCGGGCTGACCAGGACGGCCGCGCTGGAGCTGGGGCGGGACAACATCCGGGTCAACTCCATCCACCCCGGTGTCGTCTCCACGCCGCTGATCAACGAACCCACCGTCGCAGGCCAGCCGGCCATCGCCGACTTCTATTCGCCCGACCCCTTTGCGATCCCCCGCGTCGCCGAACCCTCTGACATCACCCGACTGTTGCTCTTCATCACCTCTCGGGACGCATCTTTCGCCACGGGTTCGGAATTCGTCATGGACGGGGGCTTGCTGCTCGGCCCTGCACTCCAACCTGAAGCCGAGATCGCAGCTTGAGCTGACATTGCAGTACGGAGTGTGCAGTCGTGGGCGCTGTGATCTCTACGGGCGGCGGCGTTCCAAAAGGACGGTGTCGCGCCATTCGCCGTGGTGTTGGGCGATTCGCTCCCGCACGCCCACCGTTCGGAAGCCTGCTTTGTGGTGCAGGGCGATGCTGGCCCGGTTCTCCGGGAAGATGACGGCTTGCAGCGTCCACATGCCGTCGGCGTCAGCGGCTGAGACCTGGTGGTGCAGCAGCGTTTTGCCCACGCCGCGTCCCTGGAAGGCGTCGGCGACGTAGATCGATGTCTCGACGACGCCGGAGTAGCACTCGCGCGCGGAAACCGGGGTGGCTGCGGCCCAGCCGGCGATGGAGCCGTCCACCACGGCGATCCAGCGGTGGTCTGGCAGCCACTTGGACTCGAGGGTTCGGCGGGACGGGACCTCGGTTTCGAAGGTCGCGTTGCCTGAGGCGATGCCTTCGCCGTAGATGCGGCGGACGTCCTGCCAGTCGGCGGCGGTCATCGCACGCATCGCTACGCCGGGGACTGGGCGGACCGATCCTGTGGTCAGGGCGCCCATCACCGCGTCGGCGGCGTGGGGGAGGCCTGTGCAGCACGCTGGGTTGACGGTGACGAGGGTGGTTGTGCCCTCGCGTTGCACATGTACGAAGCCGACCTCGGCCAGTTTGCGGACGTGGTGGGAGCAGGTGGACTGGCTGACGCCCAGCAGTGCGGTCAACTCGCCGACGGTCACCGCGCCAGGGGCTGAGGCCACGTGGTGGAGCAGGCGGACGCGGGTCGGGTCGGACAGGGTCGAGAACCACGAGGCGTAGGTCGCGGCTTCATCGGTTAGCACGGGTCAAGTATCGACGAGTGTCGATGGAGGAATCAAACCGAATACTTCTTCACGCAGAACGAGAGGCCTCGGAAGAAGCCGTCGCCGAAGGCTTCGACCCTGGCGAAGCCGGAGGGGACGGCTTTGCCGTTCACGTCGGCGGCGATGAGGCTGTCGTCGGCCAGGAGCTCGGCCACGGCCTCGTCGAGGTCGCCTGGTGACAACCGCAGACCGGCGGCGGCGTCGGGGCGGTTGGTGAGGCCTGCCCAGGCTCCGGTCAGGCAGGCGGTGCGTTGGCCCGCGGCCTCGTCGTCGAGTTTGAAGCCGGTGGCGTGCTGGATGGACAGGCTGAAACGTGACGCGATCACGGCGAACGCCGCGAAGTCGCCGATGCCGCCCTTGCTGCCCTTCTTCGGGGGTGTGCCGATCTTGACCAGGGACGGGAGGTCCAGCTGGAGCTGGTTCACCGCGGGGCAGTAGGAGGCGGGGGACGTGGTTTGGGCGTCGTTGCAGGGTTTGATGCCGCCCTTGTCGAAGGCGGGGAACGCGGCGCCGCTCGACTTGTAGGCGTCGCGGAGCGACTCTTCCAGGGCTTTGAGGTACTTGTCCTGGTCGACGCGGGCGTTGCCGCGGCCCTGGCCCTGGTCCTTGTCGGACAGGTCGAAGGGGCGTTCGGTGATGCGCTTGTTGATCTCGGCCTCGTTGATCTCGGCGCACCTGGAGGCGCCGCGCGTGAAGCCGAACTGGAAGGACGAGACCCGGTCGAACGCGCTGCCGTGGGCGCCCTGCTTTTCGAAGGACGTGCCGGCGGAGTCGCGGATGAAGAACATCGTCTGCAGGACCTGGTTGAGGCCCTCGCCGGTGGAGAGCTCGAAGTGCTTGGACTTGTTCTCGGCGATCCAGCGCATGAAGACGCCGGTGTAGCAGTCGGCCTGCTGCTCCTTCACGATCGACGGCGTGTTGGGGCCGATGTTGGACGCCGGGCCGAGCTTGTACTGGACGGCGTGGCCCATCTCGTGGGCGAGGACCGTCACGACGGCCATCGGGCCGAAGGAGTCCTTCAGCATCGGGAGGAGCTCGCCGCGGTCCCACGTGATGCTGTCGTCGAGCGCGCAGTAGAACGCGTTCGCGACTCCCGTGGTGTTGAGCTTGCAGACCTCGACGCCCTTGCCGTTGGAGTCGTAGGAGATGAAGCGTTTCACCGGCTCGAAGGTCTTCCCGGCGAACGAGCGGGGGATCTCGGCCTTCCAGAACTCCTGGACGTCGGCGAGGGTGTTGATCGCGAGGCGGTCCATCTCGCCGCCGTCGCCGTTCTCCACGCTGAGGTCCGCGTCCGGCACGCCCTGCTTGGGGCCTGACGGTCCGTTGGAGATCTCCAGGCCCGCGACCTTCGTGGGGTCGGGGCGTTCGCCCTTCGGCTCGCCCTCGACCACGGAGGCGCAGGCGGTCAAGGCAGCGGTCGCGACCAGCGCGACGGCGATTCGTCCGATCCCCATGAGGGCGAACACTACTAAGAGCCGTTCAGCCACGTGCCGCAAGCACCAGGGGCCAAACGTGAAAAGTCCTCACCCTCCGGGGTGAATTCAAGACTGCACGGACTCGTTTTCGTTGTCGTGCCTATGTTTCGGAGCGCACAGTCCCCCTCGCAGACCTTCGGCGTGGAAGGAGTTTGGCGGTATGGGTAGAACGCGCTGGGCACGGTTCGTCGGGGTGCTCGGTATCGGTGCCGTGGGTGTTGGTGCCCTCCTCACGGGCATGTCCCAGGGAGCGCTGGCCGCCTCGTTCGCGGTGTCCGGCCACGATTTCAAGGTGTCCGCCGACTACTTGGACGGCAAGGGATTCGTTCAGTTCGGTGGGGTGGACGCGGGCGCTGGGAAGGTCAACGTCGTTGCGGTCAGCGGCTTCAAGACCGCCACGCTGAACAAGTTCTGCCAGTCGGTGTTCGTCGGCAAGATGCCGATCGTCGGTGACGTGACGATGCGCATCACCGCGGACGGCGTGGGTGGTATGTCGGCCGACAACCTGGTCGTCAACCTCACCGACCTCTCCGGTGACCTGGAGCTGGGTGCTCCCGACATCGGCATCGACGCGAGCAAGGTGACCAAGGGACCGGAGAACCTCCGGGGTCTGCCGGGCTCGTTCGGTCTGCAGGCCGACTCGGCGAAGATCACCGGGCTCAGGCAGACCGCCTGGTCCACCACGGCCCAGACCATCAGGTTCAAGGGCATGAACCTGACCATTCGCCAGGGGAAGCAAGAGTGCTTCTGAGGGTCTGGCGCGGCTTCACCGCGTGGCGACGTGGCCGGCCCTTCTGGGCCGGCCTGTTCGTGGCCGTAGGCGCTCTCATCATCCTGTTCCCGCCGTTCTTCAGCGGGAAGCTCGGCGACATGGTCATCTCGATCCAGACGATCGGCGGCGTGTCCTCGCTGCTGATCAGCGCGTTGCTGGCGATCTGTGCGGTGTCGTTGTGGCTGCAGCCCAAGTTCCGGCTGGCGGCGGGCATCGTCACGGTGCTGCTGTCGCTGGTCGCGCTCGTCGTGACCAACCTCGGCGGCTTCCTGTTCGGCACCATCTTCAGCCTGCTCGGTGGCGCGCTCGCCGTGGCGTGGACGAACGAGCCCAAGCAGCCGAAGAAGGCGAAGCGCGAGCACCGCGCCGAGCTGGAGACCGAGCCCGAGCCGGAGCCGACCCAGAGGGTTCAGCCCACATGATCCGAACGCCGCCGCTGGCCGCGGTCGCGGTGGTCGCGGTGCTGGCGTTGCAACCGCCGTCGAGCACCGAGCCGCCGCCTCCTTCGAGCAGCAGCTCACCGGCTCCGACGAGCAGTTCGGAGCCGCCGCCCGTGTCGAGCAGCAGTGCCACTCCACCGCCGTCGTCATCGTCCGTGCCGACCCTTCCGCCCAGCACGGAGCCACCTCCGACGTCGGCGCCACCGTCGCCACCGGCCCCTGCCCCGGTGGCGGCGGGAGGGCGTGAGTGGACCTTGACCGCCTCCCGGCTCGACCTCGGCGGCCTCAACTTCGTCGGTGTCGTCGACGCGTTGCTGAACGGGAAGGTCATCAAGGTCCTGAAGTTCACGGCGAACGACATGAAGATCAAGGACCTGGTGCAGAGCGCGGAGATCGCGCCAGGGATGAAGCTGGTCACAGCGGCACGGCCGGGGAGCACGTCCACGGTGTCGCCAGGGCGGATCGAGCTGTTCACGGTCCAGCTCAAGGGCAACCTGGACCTGCTCGGGATCAAGATCCCGGTGGACTACACGGCTGCTCATCCGCCACCGCTGAACGTGCCGTTCGTGACCTTCACCGAGGTCACGGTGCGGAACACGGACCTGATCGGCGGCACGCTGAAGATTCCGGGCGCGCGGATCTCGGTCGTGTCGGACCAGGCACCGGTCGAAAGGCGCTGACGCCCGCACAGCCAGAGGCTTGTGCGGGCATCAGCCCGTTTTCTCCAGGCCTAGACGCCGCACTTCTTCGGACCTCGAACACGCCCTCCCGGAACCGCGCCACGCGCTGGAACCCGGGATCCACGGCGTCCTCGCCCTTGGCGTCACGGGCCGCGTAGTCGAAGCGCAGCAGCACGGTCACGGCCTCGTCGAAGTCGCCGGGCGAGAGCCCGAACCCGTCCTGCCGCTGGAACACGGAGCCCGTGTACGCGCCGGCCAGGCACAGGGCGGCCGCGGAGGCGCCCTCGCCCTCCGTCGGCTTGCCCAGCACGGCGAGTTCGGCCAACGCGTACCGCGTGGCGATCAACGTGCCGGTCGCGTAGTCCCCGAGTTCCTTGTGCAGGGCCGGCAGCTCGTCCTTGGTGTCGATCTTGATCGTCTTGTCCGACGGGCAGTACGCGACGGGCCCCTGGTCACCGGAGCAGGTCGGCTCGGCCTGGGCGGCCTCGGCGCGCGGCGAGGGCCACGTCTTGCCCGCGGTCGTGGCCAGGCCCTTGAAGTAGCCGTCGAGGTCGGGCGTGACGGACTCGAGCATCTCGGAGAACGGCAGGTTGCCGCCGGTCGCGCGGTCGCGGACGTTGGTGAAGGCCCGCTGGGTGAAGGTGCGGTTCTGCACGCTCATCGCGGCGCAGAATTGGTGCCCTGCTCGTAGCCGTCCTGGAACGCCGCCACGCGGTCGAACGCGCTGCCGTGCGCCTGCTCGTCCTCGGGCGACGTGCCCACCGGGTCGCGGAACGTGATCAGCGCGCCCAGGGCCTTGTCCAGGGCGTCCGTGCCGATGTCGAGGCGCTGGGACTTGCCGTCGGTCACGTTGCGCACGAACGCGCCGGCGAAGCAGTCGGCCTGGGCCTCGGTGAGGATCGTCGGGTACTTCTCGGGCTCGCGGCGCTCGGCCTCCGGCGTGATGCCCATGCGGTTCTGCACCGCGTGACCGATCTCGTGCGCGAGCACGACGACCACCGCGGCCTCGCCGAAGCGGTCCTGCAGCACCGGCAGCAGGGACGCGCGGTCCCAGGCGATGGCGTCGGCGGCGGGGCAGTAGAAGGCGTTGCCCTCCACGTCCGCGGCCTTCTGGGTGCACGGTGGCGGCTTCGCGGTGGCGTCGGCCGTGTCGACCGAGTAGTAGCCGCCGCTCAGCTTCTTCCACGGCTTGTTGAAGGTCTGCTGGAACGACTGCGTCCAGAACTCGTCGATGTCGGTGAGAGCCGTCGCGGCGAGCTTGTCGATCGCACCGTTGTCCGAGCCCCGCACCTGGATGGTCTCGGTGGAGGCTTCCTTCTTCACCACCTTGGCGGCACGGGGGCGCCCAGGGATCTCGGCGGTGCAGCCCACCGCGAGCAGGGCGATGGCGACGATCAGCGCGATGCTCCGGTGCCGCATGGACCCATTGTGCCTGCCGGTCGGCTGCAGGGGCGTCCTACTCGTCGAACTCAGGCGCATACAGAGGCCAACGTGTGGCGGACTGATCAGGTTCACCCGGCCGGAGTCCGCCGATCGAGATCAGTCGCTCTCCTCGGGAACCAGCCACAGCACGCCCGAGGGCGGTAGCTGCAGCAAAGCGGAGTACGGACGCCCGTGCCACGGCTTTGCCTCGGCCTCGACGCCACCGAGGTTGCCCACCCCGGAACCGCCGTAGTGCGAGGCATCGGTGTTCACGAGCTCCTTCCACCGGCCGGAAGAAGGCAGACCGACCCGGTAGTCGTGGTGCGGCGACCCGGCGAAGTTCGCCACGCAGGCCAGCGTCGAGCCGTCCTCACCGATGCGCAGGAACGACAGCACGTTCCCGCCGGAGTCGTTCGCGTCGATCCACTGAAACCCTTCCGGCGTCACGTCGTGCGAGAACAACGCGGCTGCCGTCCGGTACACCGAGTTCAGATCGCGCATCAACGACTGGATGCCCTGGTGCAACGGCTCCTGCTCGACCAGGTGCCAGTCCAGCGACCGCGACTCCGACCACTCCTGCCGCTGCCCGAACTCGCCGCCCATGAACAGCAGCTGCTTGCCGGGATGCGCCCACATGAAGGCCAGCAACGACCTCACGCCGGCGGCCTTGTTCCAGTCGTCGCCCGGCATCCGGCCCCACAGCGAGCCCTTGCCGTGCACCACCTCGTCGTGCGAGAGGGGCAGCACGAAGTTCTCGCTCCACGCGTAGACCAGCGAGAACGTCATCTCGTTGTGGTGGAACGACCGGTGCACCGGCTCACGCGACAGGTAGTGCAGCGTGTCGTGCATCCAGCCCATGTTCCACTTGAACCCGAACCCGAGCCCGCCCAGGTGCGTCGGCCGCGTCACGCCCGGCCACGCCGTCGACTCCTCGGCGATCATGACCACGCCGGGGTGCCGCCGGTACACGGTCGCGTTGAGCTCCTGCAGGAACCGCACCGCGTCGAGGTTCTCGCGGCCACCGAACTCGTTCGGCAGCCACTGGCCCTCCGGCCGGGAGTAGTCGAGGTAGAGCATCGACGCGACGGCGTCCACGCGCAGTCCGTCGAGGTGGAACTCCTCGATCCAGTACAGCGCGTTCGCGACCAGGAAGTTGCGGACCTCGTTGCGCCCGAAGTCGAAGACGTACGTGCCCCAGTCGAGCTGCTCACCGCGCCTCGGGTCGGCGTGCTCGTACAGCGCCGTTCCGTCGAACTTGGCGAGCGCCCAGGAGTCCTTCGGGAAGTGCGCCGGCACCCAGTCGACCAGCACGCCGATGCCGCGCTGGTGCAGAGTGTCGACGAAGTACCGGAAGTCGTCCGGCGAGCCGAACCGCGACGTCGGCGCGTAGTACGAGGTGACCTGGTAGCCCCACGAGCCGCCGAACGGGTGCTCGGCGACGGGCAGCATCTCGACGTGCGTGAAGCCCATGTTCTCGCAGTAGTCCGCGAGCTCGGTCGCCAGTTCCCGGTACCCGAGACCCGGCTTCCACGAGCCGAGATGCACCTCGTAGATCGACATCGGGACGTTCGCCCACTGCGTGGCCTCGCGCTGGGCCTCCCACCCCGCGTCCTGCCACTGGTACTCGGACCGGGTGACGACCGACGCCGTCTGAGGCGGGACCTCCGTGGCGAACGCCATCGGGTCGGCCTTCTCGTGCCAGGCGCCGTCCTGGCCGAGAATGCGGAACTTGTACCGCGAGCCCACCGGAACGTTCGGCAGGAACACTTCCCACACACCGCTGGAACCCATGGAGCGCAACGGGTTCGCGCGCCCGTCCCAGCCGTCGAAGTCACCCGTCACGCGCACACCGCGCGCGTTCGGAGCCCACACCGCGAACGAGACACCGGTGATGTCACCGGAAAGCGTTTCGTAGCAACGGACGTGCGCGCCGAGCACGTCCCAGAGCCGTTCGTGCCTGCCCTCGCGGATCAGGTGCAGGTCCAGCTCGCCGACCGTCGGCAGCCACCGGTACGGGTCGTCGACCTCGACCGTGTGGTCGCCGTAGGACACCAGGAGCCGGTAGTCGCCAGGCGCTTCCGGCAGCTCGCCCTCGAAGAGCGCGTCGGCGATGCGCGGCAGCTCGACCTGCTTGTCGCCCCACGACACCGCCACCGATGTCGCACCTGGGCGCAGCGCCCGTGCGATCACCTGGTCGCCGACGGTGTGTACACCCAGCACCGAGTGCGGGTCGTGGTGCGCACCTGACAGGAGCCGGTCCAGGTCGGCCTTCATCGCGCCCTCCGGTCCCGCGTCTTACTCATCGTGTTTCTCCCGGTACGTTGTGTGTCGTGCGAACGGCGTACAAATGCCGGGCTTACCCGACTCCCGAACAGGCTGCGATGCTGAACCGCACCTTCGGGTGTGTGCGTCTGGTGTGGAACAAGACCTTGAGCGAGCGGAACCACCGCTACTCCACCAATGGCACACGCACGTCGTATCGGCAGACCGATTCCGCGCTGACCGCGTGGAAACGCACTGCGGAACTCGCGTTTCTCTCGGAGGTGCCGTCTGTGCCGTTGCAGCAGACGCTGCGCCACCAGCACACCGCGTTTCAGAACTTCTTCGCGGGACGAGCTCGCCGTCCTAGGTTCAAGGCCCGCACCGGGCGGCAGAGTGCGCACTACACCCGCTCGGCGTTCCGCATGCGCGACGGCACACTCATGCTGGCCAAAACCAGTGCACCGCTGCGCTTCGTTTGGTCGTTCGGCATAGATGTGACCGAAGTGGACCCAACGATGGTTGTGGTCTCCCGCGAGGCGGACTGTCGCTGGTACGTGACCTTCGCGGTGGACACCGACGCGCCTGCGCAGACCGCGCCGATCGGAAAGGTTGTTGGCGTTGACCTCGGGCTGACGGATTTCCTGGTGACGAGCGACGGTGAACGAATCGCGAATCCGCGCAACCTGGCACGCAAGGCTCACAACCTGGCCCGCTACCAGCGCAGACTGGCGCGCTGCCAGCGCGGCAGCAGCAACCGCAGCAAGGCGAAGATCAAGGTTGCTCGCGCCCATCGCAAGGTCCGCAACGCCCGCCGTGACTTCTTGCACCGCACCACCACGACGCTGGTGCGTTCGGCTGACGTCATCGCGATCGAAGATCTGTCGGTGAAGAACATGGTGCGCAACCGCTATCTGGCCCGCGCCATCTCCGATGCGGGATGGGGTGAGTTCCGGCGGCAGTTGGAGTACAAGTGCCGCCGCGCGGGCCGCACGCTGGTTGTGATCGATCGCTGGTATCCGTCCAGCAAGACCTGCTCGGCTTGCGGGTACGCACTCACCGAGCTGAAGCTCGCCACCCGGCACTGGACGTGTCCGGACTGCCGCACCCGGCACGACCGGGACCTCAACGCGGCCAAGAACATCCTTGCGGCTGGTCGAGCCGTAGCCCGAGGTGACTCGGGTGATGCCTGCGGAGCTGATGTCAGACGGCAAGGGCCCTCCCTTCCGCGATCGGCAGTGAAACAGGAATCCCGCGCCGCGAGGCGTAGCCCGTGAGGGTTACCCGCCGCAAGGCGGGTGGGAATCTCCGTCCTTCAGACGGAGAGAAGTCAATCTCCTCCGCTGGTCATTCGGGCGATCGACGACAGCGGAACCGTCAACCACTCCGGCCTGTTGGCGTGCTCGTAAGCGACCTCGTAGACCGCTTTGTCCAGCTCGAACGCGCGCAGCAGATGCGCGTTGTCCCGCGGATCGGCCGCCACCTCGGCGTACCCGTCGCAGAACGCCGCCCGGTTGCGCTTCGTCCACTCCATCGCGCGGTAGGCGAGCTGGTCGTCGTCGGGCTGGCCGATGAGCAGCTGCCGTGCCGCGTAGTCGAACGACCTCAGCATCCCCGCCACGTCCCGCAACGGCGACTTCAGCGCGTTGCGGGCTTTGACGGTGGCCGCAGGCTCACCCTCGAAGTCGATCAGCAACCAGCCGTGCACTGTCCGCAGCACCTGGCCCAGGTGCAGGTCGCCGTGGATGTGCTGGATCGGGATGGCCCCGATGTGCCGGCGCGCGTCCTCGAACGTGGCGCGCAACGCCTCCTCGTAGCGGCCCAGTTCCGGCACTGCCTCCAGCACGGTGTCCAGGCGCTGTTGCATGCCCACGATGGCGTGCGTGATCGCGTCGTCGTCGGCCATCCGCGTCCCGAGCGCCTCGGCGAGGTCGGCGTGCACCTTGGCCACCGCGTGCCCGAGTCGTTGCGCCTCGCCGGCGAAGTCGCCGCCTACCTCGTCCGCGTGCAGGTCGGCCTCTGCCATGAGGTCGCGCACCGAGGTCTTGGCCATGTCCCAGCCCTCGACCGCGTCCGGCAGGAACTCCTGCAGCATCGCGAGCGTGACCGGTTCGCCGTCCAGCTCGGTCGAGATCGACCCGAGCGGCAGCGCGATGTGCTCGCAGCCGACGGACCGCAACGCCCTGTGCATCACCAGGTCGCGGTTCTCGCCGCGCGCGAGCTTGCGGAAGATCTTCAGGATGTACTGCTGGCCGTAGATCAGCGACGTGTTGGACTGCTCGACGCCGATCGGCCTGCCGCGCAACGAGGTTCGCAGCTCGACACCCTGCTCGTGGGCGAACGTGATGCCGTCGACGCGTTCACCGGCGGCGATCTTCTCCAGCAGTAAGCCGTTGCGATCGGGGTCCGCCGTGGCGTCGTAACCGTCGGAGTGTTCGCTGATGATCAGCTGGTACTCCTCGGTGCGGCCAGGCTGCTCGACGTCGACGATCACGTGGACCATGTCGTCGGACAGCTGGGTCGTCCGAAGTGGACGGACGGCGTTGATCGCGCGGTCCTTGCCGCCGAACCAGCGCAGCGTGGGCAGAACGTCGGGCAGGGTGGTGACCAGCTTGTCGGCGAGCTCGTCGGGATCGATCATGCGCGATTCACCTCATCTCGCTGTCGTCGCCCGCCTCTACCAGCTGGAACCAGTAGAAACCGTGACCGGGAAGGGTCAGCAGGTAAGGGAGTTCCCCGATCGAGGGGAATTTGACACCTCCGGTGAGCTCCAGCGGCGTGTAGTCGCGGTGCTCGGAGAGGTCCAGCTCGACGGGTTGCGGGAAGCGTGACAGGTTGTTCACGCAGAGCACGATGTCCTCACGCCCGTCGGGCCGCTTCCACAGCCGCTTGAAGGCGAGCACGCTGGGGTTCGAGCCGCCCAGCTCGCTGAAGTCGCCCTCGGCGAACGCGTGGTGCTGCTTGCGCACCTCGATCATCCGCCGCGTCCAGTTGAGCAGCGACGACGTGTTGTTGAGCTGCGCCTCGACGTTCAGGCCCTGGTAGCCGTAGACCGGGTCCATGATCACCGGCAGGTAGATCCGGCCGGGGTCGCACGACGAAAAGCCCGCGTTGCGGTCAGGGGTCCACTGCATCGGCGTGCGCACGGCGTCGCGGTCCTGCAACCAGATGTTGTCGCCCATGCCGATCTCGTCGCCGTAGTAGAGGACGGGCGAGCCGGGCAGCGAGAGCAGCAGCGCGGTGAACAGTTCGTGCTGGTTGCGGTCGTTCTCCAGCAGCGGCGCCAGGCGGCGGCGGATGCCGATGTTCGCCTTCATCCGCGGGTCTTTGGCGTACTCGGAGTACATGTAGTCGCGCTCTTCGTCCGTCACCATCTCGAGCGTCAGCTCGTCGTGGTTGCGCAGGAAGATGCCCCACTGGGCGTTCTCCGGGATGGCCGGCGTCTGCGCCAGGATCTCCGAGATCGGGAACCGCGACTCGCGCCGGACCGCCATGAAGATCCGCGGCATCAGCGGGAAGTGGAACGCCATGTGGCACTCGTCGCCGCCGATCACCGGGTCACCGAAGTACTCGACCACGTCCGACGGCCACTGGTTCGCCTCTGCCAGCAGCACCCTGCCGGGGAACTCGTCGTCGACGACCTTGCGGCAGCGCTTGAGGAACTCGTGCGTGCGCGGCAGGTTCTCGCAGTTCGTGCCCTCCTCTTCGAAGAGGTACGGCACGGCGTCGAGGCGGAACCCGTCGATGCCGAGGTCGAGCCAGAACCGCAGGACGTCGAGCATCGCCTCCTGCACTTCCGGGTTCTCGTAGTTGAGGTCCGGCTGGTGGCTGAAGAAGCGGTGCCAGAAGAACTGCCCGCGCACCGGGTCGTACGTCCAGTTCGACGACTCCGTGTCGACGAAGATGATCCGCGCGTCGCTGTAGCGCGAGTCGTCGTCGCTCCACACGTAGTAGTCGCCGTACGGGCCGTCGGGGTTCTGCCGTGACTCCTGGAACCACGGGTGCGCGTCCGACGTGTGGTTGAGCACCAGGTCGGTGATCACCCGGATCCCGCGCCGGTGCGCCTCCTCCAGCAGGTACACGAAGTCCTCGACGGTGCCGAACTCCGGCAGCACCGCGCGGAAGTCGCTGATGTCGTACCCGCCGTCGCGCAGGGGAGAGGCGTAGAACGGCGGCAGCCACAGGCAGTCGACGCCGAGCCACTCCAGGTAGTCCAGCCGGGAGGCGAGCCCTCTGAGGTCACCCGTCCCGTCGCCGTTGGAGTCGCTGAACGCCCGGACGAGCACCTCGTAGAAGACAGCGCCCTTGAACCAGCTCGGGTTCGCCAAGGCCGGCTTCGCCGACTTGAAGTCCTCCGCCTGCGGTTCGATCAGGAAGCCGTCGTCGGTGAGGGCCTCGCCGGTGTGCGGTGTTCCTTCCAACCCGAGTGC
The DNA here is from genome assembly GCF_012184385.1 of Lentzea indica. Classification (GTDB taxonomy): domain Bacteria; phylum Actinomycetota; class Actinomycetes; order Mycobacteriales; family Pseudonocardiaceae; genus Lentzea; species Lentzea indica. The sequence goes on along the minus strand of NZ_VSRL01000033.1, from coordinate 4,312 downwards.
AGCGTCGGGACGGGAGTCGTCGACCATGGTTCCCACCTCGTCGGGGGTTGTGCGGTTGGTCAGCTGAAGCGGCGCTGCAGGCTCACGACGTGCGCGGTGGCACGCCACGGTTCGAGGCGGACGTAGTTGGCCTGTCCCCAGTCCCAGGTCTCGCCGGTGACCTCGTCGTGCGCGATGACGCGCTCGTGCCAGTCGAAGCCGAGGTCGGGAAGGTCGAGGTAGAGCGTCCCCTCCTGCGCGTTGTGCGGGTCGAGGCTGACGACGACCACGACCGTGTCACCTGTTTCCGGGTCACGCTTGGAGAAGGCGAGCAAGGCGTCGTTGTCGATGTGCTGGAACTTCAGCGTGCGCATCTGCTGGAGTGCGGGGTGCGCCTTGCGGATGTGGTTCAGCTTGCGCAGCCACGGTTCGAGCGATCGCCCGTCCGCCAGTGCACGGGCGTAGTCGCGCGGCCGCAGCTGGTACTTCTCGGAGTTGAGGTACTCCTCGCTGCCGGGCTTCACGGCCTCGTGCTCGAACAGCTCGTAGCCGCTGTACACGCCCCAGCTCGGCGCGAGCGTGGCCGCGAGCGCGGCACGGAGCCCGAACATTCCAGGACCACCGTGTTGCAGCGACTCGTGCAGGATGTCCGGCGTGTTCACGAAGAGGTTCGGCCGCGCCTCGTCCCAGTGGTCGCGGAGGTCCTCGCCGAACTCGATCAGCTCCTGCTTGCCCGTCCGCCACGTGAAGTACGTGTAGGACTGGGTGAAGCCGAGCTTCGCGAGGCCGTACAGGCGCGCGGGACGGGTGAAGGCCTCGGACAGGAACAGCGTGTCCGGGTAGACCTCCTTGACCTTCCAGATCAGCCACTGCCAGAAGTCCGGCGGCTTGGTGTGCGGGTTGTCGACCCGGAAGATCCGCACCCCGTGCTCGGCCCAGTACAGGACCACGCGCAGCACCTCGTGGTAGAGGCCCTGCGGGTCGAGGTCGAAGTTGACCGGGTAGATGTCCTGGTACTTCTTGGGCGGGTTCTCCGCGTACGCGATCGTGCCGTCCGGCCGGGTGGTGAACCACTCCGGGTGCTTGTGCACCCACGGGTGGTCCGGTGCGCACTGCAGTGCGAAGTCGAGCGCGACCTCGAGGCCGAGGTCCTTCGCCCGTTCGACGAGCGCGTCGAAGTCCTCGATCGTGCCGAGCTGCGGGTGGATCGCGTCGTGCCCGCCCTCGTCCGCGCCGATCGCCCACGGCGACCCGGTGTCCTCGGGGCCGGCGACGAGCGTGTTGTTGGGGCCCTTCCGGTTCACCCGCCCGATCGGGTGGATGGGCGGGAAGTAGACGACGTCGAAGCCCATCGCCGCGACCCGGTCGAGCTCCTTGGTGGCCGTGGCGAACGTGCCGTGCACCGCCTGGCCGGTCTCGTCGATCCCGCCCGTGCTGCGCGGGAAGAACTCGTACCAGGAGCCGTACGCGGCCTTCTTGCGGTCGCACCAGATCTTGTGCGTCTTGCCCTTGGTGATCAGCTCGCGCACGGGGTGCTCGAACATGATCTTCTGGACGTCGCCCGCGAAAGCCGGCGCAACCCGTTCGGCGAGCGGCCGATCTTCGTCGCGAAGTGCTGCCGCCGCAGACGTGAGAAGTGCTCGCTCTTGCCTCCGATCAGGGCGACGTGCCACCCGATCGAGTAGTTGCGCGCCGATCTCAAGATCGTTTGCGAGATCGCCGGGGCCTTGCCCCGCCGCGATCTTCACCTCAACGGTGTGGTTCCAGGTGCCCCAGGGGTCACTCCACGCATCGATCCGGAACGTCCACGCGCCCTGGTGGTCGGGAACGATCGTGGCGCCCCAGCGATCGAGGCCGATGCCGACCTCGTGCATTCTCGTCTGGCGGGCAACTCGGTCGTTCGGTCCTCGCCACGAGACTGTCGCCGCGAGCTTGTCGTGCCCCTCGCGCCAGACTGTCGCCTGGACCGGAATGTGTTCTCCCACAACGGCTTTGGCTGGATACCTACCAGCCGACACCACCGGGGATACGTCGTCGATACCGAGCCGTCCACTCATCGGCAGCGCCTTTCCGCCGTGTCGCTCCGCGTAGCTCGCAATCCTGCCTTGCTCGATCAAGCGGCCTGTCAGCGGGTTACCCCACCTAGATCCCTACCCCGTCGGTGTCGATCGCACACCTTGAACACTGTGCGTGTCCAGGGTCTCTTGCAGCCACGTGGCACTTCACGTCCTCCTCGACAGTGGACCGTTGCCCCCATACCGTCGTCGTTACAAAGGTGCAACGGGTACCGTCCCGCGCGTGAACAAGCTTGGCGACCGCTACGTCCTGCTCGACCAGTTGGGTGCGGGTGCGATGGGCGTCGTGTGGCGCGCACGCGACGAGTTCCTGCACCGTGACGTCGCGGTCAAGCAGCTGCTTCTCAACGACGTCGAGTCGAACGAGTTCCACGAAGCCGTCCAGCGCGCGATGCGGGAGGGGCGCATCGCCGCGCGCCTGCAGCACCCGAACGCGATCGCCGTGTACGACGTCGTGGTCGAGAACGGCAAACCGTGTCTGGTCATGGAGTACCTGCCGTCCCGCAACCTGTCCGCGGTCCTGGAGGAACGCGGCCCGATGCCTCCGATGGAGGCCGCGCGGATCGGCTCGCTGGCGGCGTCCGCGCTGGCCGCGGCCCACGGCGCCGGCATCGTGCACCGCGACATCAAGCCCGGCAACGTCCTCATTGGACGTGACGGCGCCGTCAAGATCACCGACTTCGGAATTTCGCGTGCTTTGGGCGATGTCGCCGTCACCAAGACCGGCATGCTGGCCGGCACGCCCGCGTATCTCGCGCCGGAACTGGCCCGCGGCGCCGAGCCCGCGCCGCCCTCGGACGTGTTCTCGCTCGGCGCGACGATCTACGCGATGACCGAGGGCGAGCCGCCGTTCGGCAAGAGCACCAACGACCTCGGCCTGCTGTACAAGGTCGCGAGGGGCGAGACCCGCCCGCCGATGCGCTCGGGCCCGCTCACCCCGTTGCTGATCCGCCTGCTCGCCAACGAGCCTGCGCAGCGCCCGACCGCGGCCCAGGCGGCGGAGGAGCTCAAGGCGATCGCGTCCGGCTCGCCCGTTCCGGTCACGGGGGTGATCCCTCCGCGCCCGATGACGCCACCGTCCGGCACCGCCGTGATGCCCGCGTCACGGACCGGGCACACAGGGTCCGCGCCCGATGCCGCCGCAGGGCCCGCGCACCCGCCCGCCCGTGCCGTTGATGGAGCCCGAGCCCGAACCCGAGCCGAAGAAGAACCGCGGCCTCGCGATCGCCGCCTCGATCCTCGCGGTGCTCCTGGTCGCCGGCGTCGCGTACGCGATCGTCGAGGCCAACCGCCGTGACAACAGCGCGGCGGGTCCCAGCAGTTCGAGCCCGGCCGCGCCGTCGCAGACCAAGCCGAACACCGCCGACAGCCCGACCGCGAACACCCCCACGCAGACGAGCCAGAAGCCGACGCAGACCAAGCCGAGCCAGCCGCCTTCGTCGAAGCCGCCCGCGAGCAAGTTCACGGCCGCCCAGGTCACGCTGTTCGTGAAGCAGCACTACGCGAAGCTGCCGAAGGACGTCGAGGCGCCCGCGACGACTGGGACCCGAACGAGGCGCCCAGCTCGTCGGCCGAGAAGGAGTACTGGGGCGGCTACTCCAAGGTCGTGGTCAAGGGCAGCCCGCTGGTCAAGGCCAACGGCGACAGCTTCACCGTCACGACGGCGCTGGAGCTGACCGAGGTGGAGACGACCAACACCACGACCGAGGAGCACACGCTCACGATCTCGGGCAAGGGCGACAAGCTGTTGATCATCGCCGAGAACCGCTGACCGGCGCCCGCGCGACGTTGCCCGCATCCGGCCGGGAGCACGTGGCCGAACGCGGTCCGGCGACGTTCGTCGGCAGGTAATCTGCGACGCCGTGACGCGGATTGCTGAACGCTACGTCCTGCTCGACCAGCTCGGCAGTGGCGCGATGGGCATCGTGTGGCGCGCTCGCGACGAAGTGCTGCACCGCGAGGTCGCGATCAAGCAGCTGCTGCTGCCCGACCTGCGGCCCGGCCAGGTCGACGCGGCCTGCCAGCGGGCGATGCGGGAGGGCAGGATCGCCGCCCGGTTGCACCACCCGAACGCGATCGGCGTCCACGACGTCGTGATCGAGGACGGCAAACCGTGCCTGGTGATGGAGTACCTGCCGTCCCGCAGCCTGTCGGCCGTGCTCGCCGAACGCGGCACGCTGCCGCCCGCGGAGGCCGCGAAGATCGGCGCGCAGGTCGCGGCTGCGCTCGCCGCCGCCCACGCGGCGGGGATCGTGCAC
>NZ_VSRL01000339.1 GCF_012184385.1 Lentzea indica | reverse complement strand
CGCCCCGGCATGCCCCCGCGCAAGCCCGGTGAGGAACGGACCACCGGCAGCTGCCGCCGGTCGAACCGGCGACCGCAGCGCGAGCCCGACCTGCTGACGCACCGCGAACCGGACGACGAGTTCCTGCTCGCCGGCGAGCCGGACGACGACGAGTACTACGACGACGAGCCGGAGCTCACCGAAGAGGAGGAGCGTCGCCTGCGCAAGAAGAAGATCTGGAAGCGCGTCCGAATCGGAGCCTTCGTCGCGCTCGGCCTGATGATCCTCGGCCCGGTGATCGCTGTCGCGGTCGCGTACCCGCTGGTCGAGTGGCCGAAGCCCAACGAGGTCGCGGAACTCCAGGACAAGACGATCACGCTGCTCTACTCGGACGGCTCCGAGATGGGCAAGATCACCTCGCCCGGCCAGAACCGGACGATGCTGACGTACGAGGAGATCCCCGACCCCGTCAAGAAGGCGGTCATGGCCGCGGAGGACGCGGACTTCTACGACAACCCCGGCTTCGACGCCAAGGCCATCGTCCGCGCCGTCTGGATCCAGGCGACCGGCGGCAGCAGTGGTGGTTCCGGTCTGACCCAGCAGTACATCAAGAAGGCGACCGGCAACGAGGATCCGACGCTCACTCGTAAGTTCACCGAGCTCGTCAAGGCCTTCAAGATGAGCAACGAGTCGGACCACAACACGATCCTCACCGCGTACCTCAACACGGTGTACTTCGGCCGCGGTTCGAACGGAATGAAAGCCGCGGCGCAGGTCTACTACAACAAGGACATGAAGGACCTCACTCCTTCCGAGGCCGCGCTGATCGCGGGCATGATCCAGACTCCCTCCTGGTCCGAGGACGAGGCGTACGCGAAGAAGCGCTGGGAGTTCGTGATGAAGCAGATGCTTCAGAAGAACTGGATCGACCAGGCGTACTTCGACGCCCAGCAGTTCCCGAAGCCGTTGGCGTTCGAGGACACCCAGCCCGGTGGGCTCGAAGGACCGCTCGCGCGCGTGAGCCAGCAGGTCCAGAACGAGATCGACAGCGAGATGGTCGGCATCACGATGGAGAAGGCGCAGAAGGTCGGCGTCACCATCCACACGACCATCGACCCGAAGATGCAGAAGGCCGCGACCGACGCGGTGAACGCCGTGATGGAGGGCCAGGACCCCGAGCTGCGCACGTCGCTCAGTGCGATCGAGCCGCAGTCCGGTGCGGTCAAGGCCTACTACCCCGGCAAGGACGGCCTGAAGGGCATCGACTACGCCAAGGGCACGATCCAGGAGGCCGGCTCGTCGTTCAAGCCGTTCGACCTGGTGGCCGCGCTGAAGATGGGCAAGGGCATCGGCGACACCTACGACGGCACGTCACCACGCACGATCGCCGGTGTGCCGATCCGCAACGCCAGCAACAGCACCTGCGGTAAGCAGTGCCCGATCAAACAGGCCATGAAGGAGTCGCTCAACACCGTGTTCTACGACATGGTCGCGAACGACACCGGCACGAAGGCCGTCGCGGACGCGGCGCACGCGGCCGGCATCCAGAAGACGGTCACCATCGGCGGCAAGCAGCAGGCCACGCTGGTCGGTGAAGGCGGTAACGCGCCCAACGCCGGTATCTCCATCGGCGCGGACAACGCGCAGGTGCGGCCGTTCGACATGGCGTCGGCGTACGCGACGTTCGCCGCCCGCGGCATGTACCGCGAGCCGTTCTTCATCACCAAGGTAGTGGGCCCCAGCGGAGACATCCTCTACCAGCACGCGGACAAAGCAGTACCCGCGTTCGACCCGGTGGAGGACAAGAGCCGCGACATCGCGGACAACGTCACCGAGACGCTCAAGGACATCCCGGGCTACTCGAAGATCCCTTGTGCGGCCAACCGCGAGTGCGCAGGCAAGACCGGTACGCACGAGCTCGCCGGTAGCACGAGCCAGAACTCGAAGGCCTGGATGGTCGGCTACACGCCGCAGCTCTCGGCGTCGGTCTGGGTCGGCAAGGACGCGGGTAACGTGGCGATCAAGGACAAGGCCGGCAACCCCATCTTCGGTGGCAGCGTGCCGGGCCAGATCTGGAAGCGGTTCATGGACGCGGCGCTCCAGGGCGTCCAGCCGGAGAAGTTCCCGAAGCCCAAGCCGCTCGGCAACTTCAACCCGCCGAAGCCGTCGAACACGCCGAGCAACACGCCGTCGAACACGCCGTCCAACACTCCGCCGTCGTCGGAGCCGGGCAGGCCGACCAACACGAGGCCGACCAAGACGTCGGAGCCGTGCGGCATCTTCCCGCCGTGTGCCACCAACCCGTCGACCTCGACCCCCAAGCCTGGTCCAGGCAATCCGGACCCCGGTACCGGGGACGCAATTCGAAATCCCGAGGACACCGGATGATCTGACAAGTCAATACTGAAGAGGCCCGGTGCACACGCACCGGGCCTCTTCGCTTCGGTCCAGGGATGTTGACCACGGCGAAACGGTCTTGGCCGTAACATCCGCGACGTGCCCAGCAGCCCTGCCGAGCTTCCCGCCGAGGACCCAGCCGCGGACCTCTCCGAGGACACCGACTCGCTCACCCACGAAGAACGGGTCACCCCGACCTGGACCGAGTCGCTCGCCCGCACCCTGAGCAGACCGTTCGGCGGCCCGCTCGGCGAGCACGCGCAGGTCGGCAGGAACTACTTCTGGACGGCGCTGCGGGTGATCCTTCTGCTCGCCGTGCTGACGTTGCTGGCGGGATGGGTGCAGAAGTCGCCGTGCATCCAGCAGTACGTGGACGACAAGGGCGTTGTGCAGCTGGACTGGCGGGGCAGCAGGCAGTTCACCGCGCTCTGCTACTCGGACACGGTGCCGCTCTACACCGCGGAACGGCTCGACCAGCGCGGTTCCTTCCCGTACATCACGTCGTGGAAGGACGACGAGGGCAAGCCGACCGAGCACGTCAGGTACATGGAGTACCCGGTGGTCACCGGGATCTTCCAGTGGCTCAACGCACGTGTGGCGCAGGGGCTCGTGGCGCTCATCCCCGGCCTGCCGATGACGGTGATCGTGTACTTCAACGTCACGGCGTTCTGGCTGGCGTTCGCGTGGCTGGTGACGGTGTTCTCCGTCGCGAGGATCGCCCGGCGGCGGATGTGGGACGCGGCGCTCGTCGCGGTGTCGCCGTTGGTCGTCGTCCACGCGTTCACGAACTTCGACACGATCGCGACGGCGTTCGCCACGGCCGGTCTGCTGGCGTGGGCGCGGAAGAAACCGGTCCTCGCGGGTGTGCTGCTGGGACTGGGTGGCGCGGCGAAGCTCTATCCGTTGTTCCTGCTCGGGCCGTTGCTCTTGCTGTGCTGGCGTTCAGACCGCCTCAGAGCAGGGCTCACCACCACTGCGTCGGCCATCGGGGCGTGGGTGCTCGTCAACGCGCCGATCGCGTTGAACCCGGCCTCGCACACGGGGTGGAAGGAGTTCTTCCGCCTCAACACCGAACGCAACGCGGACCCGGACACCATCTACAACGTGCTCGTGCAGTGGACGGGGTGGCAGGGCTTCGACCCCGGACTGCAGCAGGGGCAGCCGCCGACGGTGCTCAACACGGTGAGCTCGGTGCTGTTCCTCGCCTGTTGCGCCGGTGTCGCCTACGTGGCCTTGTCCGCGCGTACCAGGCCGCGGCTCGCGCAGCTCGGGTTCCTGGTCGTGGCGGCGTTCCTGCTGACGAACAAGGTGTGGAGCCCGCAGTACTCGCTGTGGCTGGTGCCGCTGGCCGTGCTGGCGTTGCCGCGCTGGAAGTTGTTGCTGGCGTGGATGGCGGTCGACGCGCTCGTGTGGGTGCCGCGGATGTACTTCTACCTCGGCACCGACAACAAGGGTCTGCCGATCGACTGGTTCCTCGGCGCCGTGCTGCTGAGGGACGCGGCCGTCATCGGGTTGTGCGTGATCATCCTCAGGGAGATCTACCACCCGGAGCGCGACCTCGTGCGCATGACGGGCGACGACCCGTTGGCAGGCGTCATGGACAACGCGCCGGACAGGCAGATCGTCACACCCTCACGAGGCGAGCCATCGCATCGAATGCGGCCCCGTTCGGATGCAGGTGATCACCGGAGTCGAACTCCGGACGCAGTCTGAGCGGGTCGGAGGGGTCGCGCACGGCGGCGTCGAAGTCGATCACGTCGGGGAACGTGGCACGGATCCAGGCGTTCACCTTCTGACGCTGCTGTTCCCTGTCCTCCGTCCAGTTCACCCACCCGCGCCACGGCGTGACGGTGCCGACCTTGAGTTGAACGCCTTCGTTCTGGCACCGCAGCTGAACCGTGCGGATGCCGGCGATGACGTTCTCCGCGCTGACGCCGTTCTGGATGTCGTTGATCCCGCCCAGCAACACGACCTTGCGCACCTCGTCGCTGTAGAGGACGTCACGGTAGAGACGGGTGATCATCGGCGCGGCGCCGAACACGACGCCGTTGCCGTTGATGCCCGCGTTCAGCACGGCGTAGTCGCTCTGGACCAGCGACGGCCAGGTGTTCTCGTAGAACCCCTCGGTGATCGAGTCGCCGAACATCACCGCCGCGCCCGGTGCCGTGAAGCCGGCGACCTCGACCGCGGAGACAAGGCAGATGTGTTCGCGCGTTGACGTGATCGTGCGGTGCGCGCGCGCCTGGCAGGGTGTGCCGGCTGGGGTGTACGTGCTGATGTCCAACGTCTTGGCGACCGTCAGCAGCACCGCATCGCTGTAGACCTCGGCGCGGGCGCTGATCGTGACGCTGCGAGAGCGTCCGAACGTCAGCTGCCGCGTCTCGCCGTTCGCGGTGACGGTGACCTGCTCGACGCGGACCGGCTTGATGCCCATGAGGTTCGACAGACGCACCCGCACCGACGTGCCGCCCGCGGCGAGGTCGACCGTCGTCCGCACGCTCTGGTCCGGCACCGAGACCCCGAGGGTCGGCACGGCCTGCCACACGGGCAGCCAGCGGATCGCCTCCGACCGCTCGTGCAGGCCGGAGGCACCGCAGGCCAGCAGCAACGCCAGCACGATGATCACCCTCACGGGTGAAGTCTGTGGCGCGTCAGCGCTTCGCTGCTACAGCCCCGCGGAGGAACTTCGGGTCCTTGTGATCGTCCTCGGTCACGTCCCTGGCCTTGAGGAACGCCACGAACAGCGCGACGAGCAGCGCCGCACGGCCCCACACGCCGATCATCACGGCCTGCGCGGAGAAGCTGTCGTAGATCCCGGCCGGCTGACCGAACTCGATCGCCCAGAACCAGCGGAAGATGCCGATCCCCATCGCCAGGTCGACCACGAAGTAGGCGTACGCCCAGAGCAGCCGCACGCGCAGGAGCACGAGGAACGGCACCAGCCACAGCGTGTACTGCGGCGAGTGGACCTTGTGCAGCAACATGAAGCCGCACAGCATCGCGCCGGACACCGCGATCCACGGGTAGCTGCCCTCGCGCCGGAACCGCATCCAGCCGTAGCCGGCCGCGATCGCGAACGAGAGCAGGATCGTGATCGGCGAGATGACGCCGACCAGCGACTGCATGGCGTCGTCGCCGATGAACGGCCGCAGGCCCCAGTACCAGATCGAGTTCGTGGTGATGTCGACCCTGCGCAGCTGCTGGAACTCGAACGACGCGAGCCAGCCGTCGTAGCCCGCGAACGCGAACGGCAGGTTGACCAGCACGACCGTGACGATCGAGGCGAGCCCGACTCTGATCGCGCCGACGACGTCGACCTTCTTGCCCTCCGGCAGTTCCTGGCCGCGCCAACCGCCGGAGGCGACGTAGAGCATGAGCGGCAGCACGAAGGCCGCCGGGTAGACCTTGAACGCGAACCCGAGCCCCAGCAACACGGACGCGACAGTGGCCCGTTCGACCAGTGGCCGGTTCCAGCGGTGCACCACGTAGACCGCGGCCACCGAGCACAGCACGACCGGCAGGTCCCAGTTGTGGAACGCGTACAAGATCAGCGGTGGCCCGATCGCCCACAGCAACGCGCGCCAGCGGGCGAGCTTGCCCAGCAACCAGCCCGTGAGAAGGCCGAACGGCGCCATCAGCAGCGAGGAGTAGAGCAGGTACTCCGCGTCGTTGTGCGCGAAGATCGCGCCCGCCCAGATCACCAGGCCGGTGAGCACCGGGTACTCGACGGAGCCGCCGACCAGGACGCCCTGGTCGCTGATGCCGCCGTCGACGTACGGGAAGACGTGCCGGTCGATGTCACGCCCGATCCAGAGGTGCTGGATGTCGGAGTAGCAGACCTCTTGCTTGTTGCGCTCGTCGTAGTCGGGCTGCGTGCGGCCCCACTGGTCGAACGCGGGACCGGTGCAGCGGTCCTTGTTGATGAAGCCCAGCAACAGCGTGAACCCGCACAGCAGCACGAGCACGACAGCGGCGGGCCTGCCGAAACGGTTCACGAAACGCCCGGCGTCGCCTCGCTCGGGCGTCACGCTCACCACCTCGTGCACGGTCTTCACCGGCCGGCGTGGTCGCGCAGGAACGCGATGTCGTCGGCCTGGCCCTCGTCCGGTGTCTCCACCACGACGGGGCATCCGGCGCTGGCGACGACGGCCACCAGCTGATCGGCGTCGATGGTGCCAGTCTTGATGTTGTCGTGCCGATCGCGCGACGAGCCGAACTCGTCCCGCGAGCTGTTGAGGTGCACGAGGTCGATCCGGCCGGTGATCGCTTTCACCCGTTCGACAATGCCTACGAGGTCCTCACCGGCGGCGAACGCGTGGCAGGTGTCGAGGCAGAAGCCCGCACCGAACTCGCCGACCGCGTCCCAGAGCATCTTGAGAGAGTCGAACGTACGGGCCATGGCGTTGTCGCCGCCCGCCGTGTTCTCGATCAGGATCGGGACCGCGAAGCCACCTTCCGCGACCTGCCGCTCGAAGAACTTGCGCCAGTTCGCGAAGCCCTCCGCCGGGTCCTCGCCCTTGGTGACGTGCCCGCCGTGCACGATCAGGCCCTTGGCGCCCACCTCGGCGGCCGCGGCGGCGTGCTGGATCACGTTCTTCCTGGACGGAATTCGGATCTTGTTGTTCAGCGACGCAATGTTGATCATGTACGGGGCGTGGATGAACACTTCGAGATCGGAGCCGAGAAGGGCCTCGGTCTGCGGGTGCGGCTTCGGTTTCTTCCACCCTTGAGGATCGGACAGGAAGAACTGGACGACCTCGGCCCCGCGTTCGGCCGCGGCGCCGACCGGGTCGTCGTCGCGTACATGGGCCCCGATGCGCATGAACAAGGAGGGTAGTCGGCGTCCATAACGCCATCGCAGGCGCCGCCGATAGGAGTAATTGCGAAAACTGGGGATGGTCTGCGTCACCACCAGGACCTACGGTCGTTACTAGGGAGTAGGAAAGGGGTAGGCATGCGACTGCTGAGCGTCACCGCCGCGACGCTGCTGGCGCTGGCCTCCGCCTCTGTGGGAGTCACTGCAGCCACAGCCGCGGAGCCCATCGTCGTGGGCAGTTGCGCCACATCCGTGCAGGGCGCGCCCGGCACCCCGGTCTCACTCAGCCCTGCCGCCGTCACCCAGCCCATCACGGACCTGGTGCGCGCCGTCCCCGTGCTCGGGCCACCGCTCGCCGAGCCGTTCAGGCAGGCGTTCTCGCAGCTCAAGCCCATTCCGATCGGTGCGGTGCAGACCGGAACTACGACCATCAGCGGCGGCACGATCGCGAACGCCGTGGCGGCAGAGCTGCAGAAGATCCCGTTGCTCGGGCCGATCCTCGGCACGCTCGACAAGTCCGTCCGCTCGACGCTGACCAGCGGCTGCCAGATCACCGTGACCGGCGTGAACCAGGTCGCGGCGCCGATCCAGGACGGCAGCAAGGCGGTCGCGGACACCTCGCAGAAGCTGACGCCGCAGCTGCCAGGCCAGCCGCAGGCTCCCGGCCAGCAGCCGCAGCCGGGCACGAACCCCGGCCATCCCGGCGCGAACCCCGGTGCACCCGGCACGGGAGCGGGTGCACAGAGCAACCGCGACTTCTCGCTCTACCCGCTCGGCGCGAACTTCGGCCGGGTGCCGCTGTTCACTTACGGCTCGCTGCCGTTCGCGATGCCCGGCCTGTATTCGCCGTCGCCCGGCGTCCGGTACGGCTCGCAGGTGCCGCGCG
>NZ_VSRL01000338.1 GCF_012184385.1 Lentzea indica | reverse complement strand
CCTCCGCCGCTGAAGCCGCCGCGGGTGCTTCTGCCGCCGTCGCCGCCGGTTGCTCGGGGGCTGGCTGCTGACCAGGCGTGGCCGGTGCGCCGGCCGGCAGCGGGGTCGTGGCCTGGTCCGGTGCAGGCTGGGGTGCCTGCGGTTCGTTCTTCGGCGGCTCTGCCGGTGGAGGCGCCTGTCCCTGCTCGCTCATGTCATCAACGATGCGCTGTTCGGCTGAGTAGAGCCTGACAGCCGCCTGTTCGTTTCCTGAAGCCGCCGAGTCAGGCGGTGCAGACGCCGTGGCGCAGCGATTCCGGCAGGTCAGCGCCGTGCGCGGAGTTCAGCACCGGACGCGAGGCGGCGAAGATGTGCCGCTGGTCGGCATAGGTCGCACCGAAAAGTTCAGGATCGAGAACGCCGGACCACACGAAGCGCAACGCCGTGCGTGTGCCGTCACGGGCGTCGCGCCGTGCGTAGTGGTCGCGCAGGTCGGCGTACAGCAGGCGCAGTTCGTCCCGGTTCGACTCGGTGAGGCGGACCGGGCATTCGACCACCTGGTCGTCCATGTCGGTGCTCCTAACGGTGGGCCGGGCACACAGACTGCTCGCCCTGGCCGCCGGGACGCATCCGAAAAACCACTCAGAACCGTCTACGTATGAATCGCGAACGCGGAACCACCCGGTCGAGTTAACAGCTTGCGCGCACCCGCTTCAATCGGACCATGGAACTCGTACCCCTCCGTCCTGAGTTCGCGCCGCAGATGCTCGCGGGCGGCCCGAACAACGACGAGGTCAACCGCTTCACCGGCACGCACGCCACGTTCACGCTGGAGGATTACGAGGCGTACATCGAGCGGACGCTGAACGATCCGGACCGCTACACCCGTGCAATCGTCGAGGACGGCCGGTTCATCGGCGAGGTCGTGCTCAGCCCCATCGACGACGCCAACCGGAAATCAGGTCTGCGGATCGCGCTGTGGGACGGGTTCGGCAAGGGCTACGGCACCATCGCGATCAAGCACGTCCTCGACTACGCGTTCAACGAGCGCAACCTCCACCGGGTGGACCTGGAGGTGTACGACTTCAACGAGCGGGCGATCCACGTCTACAAGAAGTGCGGCTTCCGCGAGGAAGGCAGGCTGAGGGACGCCCTGCTCTGGGACGGCGTCTTCCACGACGCGATCGTCATGTCGGTTTTGAGCACCGATAACATCTGATCCGCATCAACCAACTTTTGACCTAGGAGTCACCGTGTCCGAGTCGCGCCCAGCAGTCGCCCAGAACCCGCCGCGCGTGGTGGTTCCGGCTGGGACGACGGCGGGCACGGCCGTGCGTGAGGCGGGCCTCCAGGGCAAGGGTGCTAAAGACCCTGCCGCGATCGTCGTCGTGAAGGACGCCGAGGGCCACCTGCGCGACCTGTCGTGGACCCCGCAGGTCGACGTCGAGGTCGAGGCCGTCGCCGCGGACACCGAGGACGGCCGCAGCGTCATCCGCCACTCCGCGGCGCACGTGCTGGCGCAGGCGGTGCAGCAGCAGTTCCCCGAGGCCAAGCTCGGCATCGGCCCGCCGGTGAAGGACGGCTTCTACTACGACTTCCAGGTCGAGACGCCGTTCACCCCCGAGGACCTGCAGGCGCTGGAGAAGCGCATGAAGCAGATCATCAAGTCCTCGCAGCGGTTCTCGCGCCGCGTGGTCGAGTCGATCGACGCCGCCAAGAGCGAGCTCGCCAAAGAGCCGTTCAAGCTGGAGCTCGTCGACATCAAGAGCGACGTCGACACCAGCGAGATCATGGAGGTCGGCGGCGGCGAGCTGACGATCTACGACAACCTCGACCCGCGCTCCGGCGAGCAGGTGTGGGGCGACCTGTGCCGCGGTCCGCACGTGCCGACCACCAAGCACATCCCGGCGTTCAAGCTGACCCGCGTCGCCGCCGCGTACTGGCGGGGCAACGAGAACAACCCGCAGCTGCAGCGCATCTACGGCACCGCCTGGGAGTCGGCGGAGGCGCAGGACGCGTACCTGGAGCGGCTGGCCGAAGCCGAGCGCCGCGACCACCGCAAGCTCGGCGTGGAGCTGGACCTGTTCAGCTTCCCCGACGAGATCGGCTCCGGCCTCGCGGTGTTCCACCCCAAGGGCGGCATCATCCGCAAGGCCATGGAGGACTACTCCCGGCAGCGGCACGTCGAAGAGGGCTACGAGTTCGTCTACTCGCCGCACATCACCAAGGGCAAGCTGTTCGAGGTCTCCGGCCACCTGGACTGGTACCGCGACGGCATGTATCCGGCGATGCACCTCGACGCGGAGCTCAACGAGGACGGCACGGTCCGCAAACCCGGCCAGGACTACTACCTGAAGCCGATGAACTGCCCGTTCCACGACCTCATCTTCAAGTCGCGCGGGCGTTCGTACCGCGAGCTGCCGCTGCGCATGTTCGAGTTCGGCGGCGTGTACCGCTACGAGAAGTCCGGTGTGGTGCACGGCCTGACCCGCGTGCGCGGCATGACGCAGGACGACGCGCACATCTTCTGCACCAGGGACCAGATCCGCGACGAGCTGAAGTCGCTGCTCACCTTCGTGCTGGACCTGCTGCGCGACTACGGGCTGGACGACTTCTACCTGGAGCTCTCGACCAAGAACCCGGAGAAGTTCGTCGGCCCTGACGAGGTCTGGGAGGAAGCGACCGAGACGCTGCGCTCGGTGGCAGAGGAGTCCGGTCTGGAGCTCGTGCCGGATCCGGGCGGCGCCGCGTTCTACGGCCCGAAGATCTCCGTGCAGGCACGTGACGCGCTCGGCCGCACTTGGCAGATGTCGACCATCCAGCTCGACTTCATGCTGCCCGAGAAGTTCGAGCTCGAGTACACCGGTCCCGACGGCTCCCGCCAGCGCCCGGTCATGATCCACCGCGCGCTGTTCGGTTCGGTGGAGCGGTTCTTCGGCGTGCTGACCGAGCACTACGCGGGCGCGTTCCCGGCGTGGCTCGCGCCGGTCCAGGTCGTGGGCATCCCGGTCACCTCCGAGAACGCCGACCACCTGTTCGCGGTGCGCGAGGTGCTGAAGCGCAAGGGCATCCGGGTCGACGTCGACGCCTCGGACGACCGCATGCAGAAGAAGATCCGCAACCACACCATGCAGAAGGTGCCGTTCATGCTCCTGGCCGGCGCCAAGGACGTGGAGGCGAACGCGGTGTCGTTCCGGTTCCGCGACGGCACGCAGATCAACGGTGTGCCGGTGGAGCGGGCCGTCGAGCAGATCGTCGAGTGGGTGCAGCGCCGGGAGAACGCCTCGCCCACGGCGGAACTGCTCTCGTGACGCCTGAGTACTCCGAACAGGACGGTGTCGGGGTCCACGACGCGTTGCAGCGGCTGTGGACCCCGCACCGCCTGTCCTACGTGCAGGGTGCGGGCAAGGCGGAAGGCGACGAGCCCGCGGGCTGCCCGTTCTGCCGCGTGGTCGCGTTGTCCGACGAGGACGGCCTGATCATCGCGCGCGGTGCCGAGGTGTTCGCGGTGCTGAACCTGTACCCGTACAACCCCGGCCACCTGATGGTGCTGCCGTACCGGCACGTGCCGGACTACACGGACCTGACGGCGTCGGAGACGGCGGAGTTCGCCGCGTTCACGCAGAAGGCGATGCGGGTGGCACGGCACGTGGCGGCGCCGCACGGGTTCAACGTCGGCATGAACCAGGGCGTCGTCGCCGGCGCCGGGATCGCCGCCCACCTGCACCAGCACGTCGTGCCGCGGTGGGGTGGGGACGCGAACTTCATGCCGGTCATCGGGCACACCAAGGTGCTGCCGCAGCTGCTGGGGGAGACCCGTCAGCTGCTGGCGGACGGCTGGAAGGCTGTCGACTGACGCTCGGTAGCTATTGACTTTCGATAGATCACGAGCGATGGTCGATCTATGCCCCGGTTGCTGGTGCCCTTGGTGGCCTGCGTTCTCGTCGTCGCGCTCGGCGTCGGCGCCATCATGTACGCCGACCACGACGACGCTCCCGGGCTGGGGCTCATCGGTGTCGTGCTGATCCTCGGTGCCATCGGCTTCGGTGCGCGCGCTGTATTGCGTGCGCGGAAGTCTGTTTGATAGTCGCTGGGCTAAACTCTGCGTTTAGCCAGGTCATGCGTGATTGAAAGCCGTACCAATTCTTGGACAAAAGAGTGACAAAAACCACTCACGTTGTCCGCATAGGACAACCAGTGCAGTTTCCATGCGGAGCGGAATAGCTTGCGTTGCAACTTTCGGGTGCTTTTCCGCCGTCGGTCGAGACGTAACGCCAGTACAAACCGATTCCAGGTAGGTGAGATCACCCACCTGGAGGTGTCAACTGCTAGTCAAGTCCCCGCCTATGGCCGATCGTCTCAGCGTGTGCGGATGGTTACGGTGCGAACATGACCGCACCTGAGCGTTCGCGATTAGCGAGAGAACGGCTTTCGCGTGAGTTACGCAGGTTGCGCACCGAGGCGAAGATGACCGGCACGGCCACCGCCCGTGCCACCGGGATGAGCCAGTCAAAGCTGTCGAAGATCGAGAACGGCATGCTGCTCCCGTCCGTCACGGACGTGGAGCGTCTCGTGGCGGAACTGGCCGCGACGAGAGAGACGCGCATCGAACTGGTCGAACTCGCCAGGTCGCTGCACGCGGAGGCGGAAACCCGCCGCGTCGTGCTGCACCGAGGGGCGCACCGCCACCAGCAGACGATCAGCCGCGTGGAGGCGCGGGCGGCGACATCGAGGTTCTTCCAGGTCAACCTGGTGCCCTCGCTGCTGCAGTCCGAGGCCTACCTGCGCATCGTGCTGGGGACGATGCCGCAGGCCGAGCAGGAGGCCGCGGTGGCCGCGCTGCGCATACGGCGTTCCCGGATGGACGACCTCGCCAAGCAGTTCGTGTTCGTGCTCTCCGAAAGCGCGCTGCGCTGGCGGATGGGCTCGGCGGAGCTCATGGCGGAACAGGTCGAGCACCTGGCCGCGATCCAGCGCCGCCCGAACGTCCGGCTGGGCGTCGTGCCGTGGTCGGCGGACGCGAACGTGGTCGCGCTGCACGGTTTCCACATCTACGACGAGCGCGTTGTCACGGTCAGCGTGCTCACCGGCAACGCCACCATCACCGATCCGCTGGACGTGCGCGAGTACCTCGCGTTGTTCGGCCGGCTGGAGCGGCTGGCGGTGCGCGGGGAGGAGCTGCAGGCGTTGCTGAAACGGATCGCCGAGGACCACCGCAGACTGGGATAGAGGGGGGTCGAGGGGGTTTCACAAGGGCTGTTCGCGGGTGCCGCCTCACCCGCGGGCCACGTGTTTCACCAGTCCAGCTAGGCTGCGACACGCCATGCTGAACATCTTCGCTCGCGCGTCCGTCTCGCGCGTCACCGACCCGATCGGGGCGTGGCTGCTGGCGCGTGGCCTCACACCCAACGCCGTCACAGTGGTCGGCACGGCCGGTGCCGTGGCGAGTGCGCTGTGGTTCATTCCCCGCGGGCAGCTGTTCGTCGGCTCCGCGCTGGTGACGTTCTTCGTGCTGCTCGACCTGATCGACGGCGCGATGGCCCGTGCGCAGGGACCCACGAAGTTCGGCGCGGTCCTCGACGCCACCTGCGACCGCATCGCCGACGGCGCGCTCTTCGCCGCGCTCACCTGGTACGCGTTCGACACCGGCTCACGCTGGACGGCCGTGGCCGGGTTCGTCTGCCTGGTCGCCTCACAGGTCATCTCGTACGTGAAGGCACGTGCCGAGGCGTCTGGACTCTCCGCCGACGGTGGTCTGGCCGAGCGGGCGGAACGCTTCATCGTCGCCCTCGTCGGCGCCGGTGTGCAGGGCCTCGGCGTGCCGCACCTGCTGGACATCGCACTGTGGCTGCTGGCGGTCATGACGTCGCGACGGTGATCCAGCGGATCCTCGCCGTGGCGAAGTCGGCGCGGGAGGCCGCGTGAACCTGGCGACCCTCGGGTACACGGCAGGATGGCGGCTGATTCGCCTGCTGCCGCAGTCGTGGGCCCGTGCGTTGTTCCGCTTCGGTGCCGGCTACGCCGCGAAGCGTGGTGGCGCGAGCGTCGAGCAGCTGCGCACGAACCTGCGCCGGGTCGTTCCCCAGGCGGGCGAGGAAGAGCTCGACGACCTGGTGCGCGACTCGCTCCGTTCGTACGCGCGCTACTGGTGCGAGGCCTTCCGGCTGCCGTCGATGGACCTCCGCGCCGTCTACGAGAAGTGCAACTCGCAGGTGTCCGGCCAGGAGAACCTCGACGCGGCGCTCAGGAACGGCACCGGCGCGGTCGTCGCCCTCCCGCACAGCGGCAACTGGGACATGGCCGGCGTCTGGCTCGTTGGCCATTCCGGCACGTTCACGACGGTGGCCGAGCGGCTGCAGCCCGAGTCGCTGTACCGCAAGTTCGTGGAGTTCCGCGAGACCCTCGGCTTCGAGGTCCTGCCGCTGGGCGGCGGCGACCGTCCACCCGCGACGGTGCTGGCCGAGCGCCTGCGGGCCAACAAGGTCGTGTGCCTGCTGAGCGACCGCGACCTGACCTCGTCCGGCGTTCCTGTGACGTTCTTCGGCGAACAGACCCTGATGCCCGCCGGTCCCGCGCACCTCGCCGCGACGACGGGTGCCGCGCTGCTGCCGGTCGGCTGCTGGTTCACCGAGGACGGCTGGCACTTCCGCATCCACCCGCCGATCAAGGTGAGCACCGTCCAGGCAGCCACCCAGGCCGTCGCCGACGTGTTCGCCGCCGACATCGCCGCCCACCCCGCCGACTGGCACATGCTGCAGAAGCTCTGGCTCGCCGACCTGCCGGAGGGCCGACGCGCCGCACTGGCCAGGAGGCTCTCGCGGTGAAGGTGGTGGCCAGATGAAGGTTGGAATCGTCTGTCCGTACTCCTTCGACGTGCCAGGGGGAGTGCAGGCGCACGTCGTCGACCTGGCGCGCGCCCTGATCGGTCTCGGGCACACGGTGAACGTCCTGGCCCCTGCCGACGACGACCAGGAACTACCTTCGTTCGTCACCTCCGCCGGCCGCGCGGTCGGCATCCCGTACAACGGCTCGGTCGCGCGGCTGTCGTTCGGCCCTGTCTCGTACACGCGGGTCCGCCGCTGGATCGACGAGCACTCGTTCGACGTCCTGCACCTGCACGAGCCCACCGCGCCGTCGTTGTCGTTCTTGGCGTTGATGGTCGCCGACGGCCCAATCGTCGCCACGTTCCACACCTCGACGCCGCGTTCCAAGATGCTCTCGGCGTTCCAGGGCGTGCTGCAGCCGTTCCTGGAGAAGGTCACCGCCCGCATCGCGGTGTCGGCGCTGGCCAGGCGCGTTCAGGTCGAGCACCTCGGTGGCGACGCCGTGGAGATCCCGAACGGCGTCGACGTCGACTTCTTCGCCTCGGCGTCCACTTTGGACGGCTATCCCCGGCCCGGCGGCACGATCGGCTTCGTCGGTCGCTACGACGAGCCGCGCAAAGGCATGCCGATCCTGTGGGAAGCCTTCGGTCTGATCGCCGCCGAGTTCCCGGACCTGCGCCTGCTGGTCGTGGGCCGCGGTGAGACGTCGTTCGACGGGCCTTTCGCCGATCGCGTGGATCTGCTGGGCCAGGCCGACGACGCCGAGAAGGCCAGGATGCTGCGTTCCGTGGACGTCTACGTCGCTCCGAACACCGGCGGCGAGTCCTTCGGCATCATCCTGACCGAGGCCATGTCCGCCGGCACCGCCGTGGTGGCCAGCGATCTCGACGCGTTCCGCCGCGTGCTGGACGACGGCAAGGCGGGCGTGCTGTTCCCCGTCGGCGACGCACACGCTCTGGCCTCCGCTTTGCGTTCGGTGCTGCGCGACTCCGCTCTGCGCGCCGAGTACGTCGACATCGCCGCGCAACGCGTGCAGGCCTTCGACTGGTCCGTGGTCGCGAGCCAGGTGCTGCGCGTCTACGAGACCGCCATCGCCGCCGACCCGCGTCGGGTGAGCGAGGCGTGACCGCTGTGCAATTGTGCGAGGTGAGTCGGCCGTGACCACCGCGCTCGTCGTCGTCCTGGTGGCGTTGCTGCTGGCCGCCTGGATCCTGTCGATCGCGAACCGCCTGGACCGCCTGCACGTCCGCACCGACGCCGCCTGGGCCGCCCTGGACGCCGCCCTGG
>NZ_VSRL01000337.1 GCF_012184385.1 Lentzea indica | reverse complement strand
CCGCCCCCACCGTCAGCGTCACGCCTGCCGCTCGCGCCGCGTCCGTCACCATTCGCTCGACGCGCTGAAGATCGTCGCCGGGCACCAGCACCAGGCCGCCGTCCGGGGTCAGCGAGGACAGCACCGGCTCACGGCTGTGGCGCTCCAGCTCGGTGCGCAGGCGCCGCAGCTTGCGTCGCCCCGCGACCGAAGCGTCGACACCGGGCGTCAGCTCGTCGGGATGCGGCGGCACGTGCAACGCCAGCACCACGTAGGGGCCCGCCTGCCGGGTGCCGTCGAGCAACGACGTCAGCAACGTGTGCCGCGCGGATCGGTCGTCGTCGAACATCGTCTGCCGCTCGTCCAGGTAACCCGCGCTCACCACCGGCGTGACCAGCTGCAGGTAGCGCATGGCCAACGCGTTGAGCTCCAGGACCTGACCGACCTCCTCGGGCCTGGCATCGGGCACCAGCGCTTCCCACACGACCTGGATGCCGACGTGGTACGCCGTGAGCACCACGTCGATCGGCACGCCCTCCTCGGCTCGTCGCGCGGCCGACTCGCGCAGGGGACGCAGCTCGTCCGCGGTCGGCAGGGCGCCGGTGCGCAGCACTTCGGCGAACGCGCGCAGCGTTTGCTCGATCACGCGCGTGATGTCGCCGGCCAGCTCCTCACCGGGTAGCTGCTGGTACTCCGGCACCCGCTCGGTGACCTCCGCGAGCACCTGCCGCACGAAGAAGGGCATCTCCGCGACGAGCCGTTCGGCCAGCGGACGTCCACCGATCACAAAGGACATCCGCCGATTCTGGCGCATCTACAGCTCGATCACCGTGCCGTCGAGCGGTACCTCGACACCGGCCTCCCGCAGCTTCGCCGACTCCGGCGACGCGGGATCCAGAACGGGGTTGGTGTTGTTGAGGTGCGTGTAGAACCGCCGGACGGAGGGAAACCGCCGCAGCTCTGGCAAACTCGCGGAGATCGGCAGGTGGCCCATGGCGGCCTGGCCGGACGAGCTGCCGGTCGCCGAACCCATCTCGGAAGCCGCGTAGAAGGTGCCGTCGAGCAGCAGGCAGTCCGCCCCGGCCACCACCTCGTCGAAGCCAGTGGGCCACGACGCCAGGCAGGGCGCGTAGACCAGCACTCCGCCCGAAACGAGGTCCTCGAAGCGGTAGGCCACGACCCAATGGCCGTCCACAGTGGACGAGCGGGCGTACTTCGGTCGCTTGCCGCTGATCGGGATCGCGCTCACCCGCAGACCCCCGGTGATCTCGAACTCGGGCTCGGCCTCACGCCACCCCAGGGGCGCGTAGCCGTCGATCACCGTGCGCAGGTCGAACTGGTCCTTCAACGCGTGCAGGACCGTTCCCGGTGCCCACACAGTCAACCCGGCCCCGCCGCGCAACGTCAGCAGGCCCAAGGTGTGGTCCAACTCGGCATCGGTGAACAAGGCCCCGCGGAGAGGCGTGTCGCGCGGCCCAGGGCCGGGGTTCAACAGCGAACAGGCAGCGATCTGGGTGCGGATGTCCGGGGACGCGTTGACGAGCCACCAGTCGGTGCCGTTGCCGCTGATCGCGAGGCAGTCCTGCGAACGCGACGGCAACGAACCAGAACGCGCGCGCACGCAGAGAACGCAAGCGCAGTTCCATTGCGGGAAGCCACCGCCTGCCGTGGTGCCGAGCAGAACCGCTTTCAAGTCATCTTCCTCATGGCCATCGCGGGAACCTCGGCAGGCGTCATCTCGGTCTCCAGGATCAGGTCCACGGTGGACCGCGAAGGAGACAGCGAACAGACCGGGTCGGTGTTGGCGGCATCGCCGGTCAGCTGGAACGCCTGGCAGCGGCACCCGCCGAAGTCGATCTCCTTGCGCGGGCACGAGCGGCAGGGGTCCTTCATCCACTCGAAGCCGCGGAAGGCGTTGAACGAAGGTGAGTTGTGCCAGATCTCGTGCAACGACGAGTCCCGCACGTTCTCGATCTCCAGCGACGAGATCACCGTGGCGGCGGGACAGGGGAGGACGTCGCCGTTCGGTGCCACGGTCAGCTGCCGCACGCCCCACCCGTACATGCACGGCTTCGGATGGGCCTCGTGGTAGTCCGCGATGACGTAGACGATCTCCATCCGTCCGCGCAGGCGTTCCTGTGCCGCGGCCACGATCGGATCGGCGACGGCGAGCTGTTCCCGAGTGGGCAGCAGAACAGCCCGGTTGCGCAGAGCCCAGCCGTAGTACTGGGTGTTGGCGAGCTCCAGGCGCTCGGCACCCATCTCCTCCGCCATCGCGATGATGCCGGCGATGTTGTCGAGATTCTGCCGGTGCAGCACGGTGTTGACCGTGAGTGGCAGGCCCTCGTCACGGATGTACGCCGCGGCCTCCACCTTCCGGTCGAACGCTTTGATGCCCGCGATCCGGTCGTTGCCCTCGCGCGTCGCGTCCTGCAGGGAGAGCTGCACGTGGTCGACACCGTGAGAAGCCAGATCCCGCAACCGATCCCGTGACAGACCGACTCCCGACGTGACCAGGTTGACGTAGCAGCCGAGGCTGTTCGCGTGCGTCACCAGTTCGGGCAGGTCCGGGCGCAGCAACGGTTCGCCGCCGGACAGGTGAATCTGCAGTGCACCCAGGGAGCGCGCCTGGTCGAAGACGCGCCGCCACGACTCGGTGTCCAGCTCGGCGTTGCGGCGCACCAGCTCGACGGGGTTCGAGCAGTAGCCACACTGCAACGGGCACCTGTGCGTCAGCTCGGCCAGCAGGCCGAAGGGAGCCTCAGCCATCGACGTCCACGACCCTTCGCTCAACGAGCCGGGCTACCAGCTCCACCACGTCTTCTGGCTCGACACCGTCGTACTCGTCACCCAGGACGAGCGCGATGTCGCCGACAGACCGAGCCCCATCGCAAAGCGACACAACGGAAGCAGCCGTCTCGTTCAGCACCAGCACACCCTCGGGGAACAACACGACGTGCGCGGAACGGATCTGGTCGTAGGCGCACTTCACGCCGCGCCGGATGTGCGGCACGGCGTCCAGGGCGATGACAGACGTCACGGCTTGCCCTTGCCCGAGTAGTAGTCGACGGCGTCGAGCACGGCGCGCAGCACGTCGCACTTGAACGACAGCGCGGCGACAGCGGCCAACTGCTGCTCACGGGTCGAGCAATGCTCGACCACTATGTCCAAAGTGGCCTGACCTTCACCCGCCACCGCCTGGATGCGGTTCGTGAAGTAGGCGAAGCCCTCCTCGGCGATCCACGGGTACTGCTCCCGCAGCGCCGCCAAACGCTTGCGCATCAACGCACCCGAGAACATCTCGGTGAGGCCGGAGGCGATGGCCTCCACCCACGGCTTCGTGCGCGCGAAGTTCACGTAGGCGTCGACGGCGAACCGCGTGCCGGGCAGCACGTGGCGTTCATCGAGCACCTCTTCCCGCGTCAGCCCCACGGCCTCCGCGAGGCGGATCCAGTTCTCGGCGCCGCCCTCACCCGGCCGCGTGCCGTCGTGCCAGATGATCCGCTCGCGCCACTGACGGCGGATGTCCGGCGACGGGCAGTTGGAGAGGATCGCGGCGTCTTTCTGCGCGATGCAGCGCTGGTAGTACCAGCGGTTCGCGGCCCACGCCTGCAGCTCGTGCTTGCTCAGCTGACCCGCGTGCATGCGCAGGTGGAACGGATGGCTGTCCCAGTACCGGGGCGCGAGGGCGCGGAGCTCGGCGACGAACTCCGCGTGAGGAACGGCAGTCATGGGCGGAAACTCCTCGGTCGACCAGGAAAGACGCACGGCGAGGCGAGGCGCCGGGGTTCCCGTCACGGAGGCGGGAACCCAGGCGCTGAGCCCAACGTCAGCTGCGCGCTGCGTAGGCGGTGACCTCCATCGGCGTCTCGAAGTCGCGGAAGTCGGGCTTGACCCATTCGCGCTTGACCTCGGGAAGCTTCTGCTCGGTAGTGGTGACGGCAACGTTCATGGCGCAACTCCTCGGGTCGTTGGCCTGCGAGCCCGTGGTGGGCGCGCGCGGCACTTTCCGTGGGGCGCGGCGGCGAACCACACGGTATGTCGTTCGGGCGGTCAAGGTCTAGACCGTACATAAAGTTACCTAAAGTCATCGGAGGGGTGACCCGATTGGCGGATGCGCCGCCGACTACACACCGTGGTTGTATCTGGGAGCCCCCAAGCCCGCAACTCCACCAGCGGGCTCGCCGTCGCCGCACGACGCGAAAGTTGGAGGGGTCAGCACAATGGGTGCTCGTCGAAGTGCGTACGTCGGCGTCCTCGCGCTTGCGGTAGGACTTTCCGGCAGTCCGCTGGCGTCTGCAGCGACACCGGACGAAGTCGGCACGATGGCCGTCAAAACGATCGCGACCGGCCTGAAGCAGGCTTGGAGCATCGACTTCCTGCCGGACGGCACCGGCATCTTCACGCAGAAGGACGCCAAGACCGTCTCCACGATCACCAAGGACGGCAAGGTCACCAAGGTCGGTGACATCCCCGGCGTCTCGGTGACCAAGGAAGCAGGTCTGCTGGGCATCGCGGTGTCCCCGACGTACGCGGCGGACAAGACGCTCTACCTCTACTACACGACCGGCAGCGACAACCGGATCGCGACGTGGCAGATCGGTGGCGGTGCCCCGAAGCCGATCGTCACCGGCATCCCGCGCGGCTCGAACTTCCACCACGGCGGCCGCATCAAGTTCGGTCCCGACGGCTTCCTCTACGCCGGTACCGGTGACGGCCAGAACGGGAACAACGCGCAGAACAAGAACTCCTTGGGCGGCAAGGTCCTCCGCATGACCAAGGACGGCAAGCCCGCGCCGGGCAACCCGTTCAACTCGCTCGTCTACTCCTACGGCCACCGCAACGTCCAGGGCCTGACGTGGCTGGGCAGCCAGCTCTACGTCTCGGACATCGGCGCCAGCAAGGTCGACGAGCTCAACAAGATCGACGCCGGCAAGAACTACGGCTGGCCGCAGTGCGAGGGTTCCTGCGGCACCGCGGGCATGACGAACCCGGTGAAGCAGTGGCCGACGTCGCAGGCGACGCCGTCCGGTCTCACCACCTACAAGGGCCACTTCTACATGGCCTCGCTCAAGGGCGGCACGTTCAAGCTCACCCCGAACGGCGCCGGCGGCAAGATCTACACCAACCTCGGCCGCACGCGGGACGAGGTCGCGGGTCCCGACGGCTCACTCTGGGTGATCACCCCCGGCGGCATCCACATCGCCGACGGCAACTGAGCGCATCGAACTCGGCTACCTCAGGTAGTTGACGAACGCCCCTCGCCTCACCCGCTCGGAGGCGAGGGGCGTCCGCAAACATCCGATGACCGTTGTGAGTTAATTCGACGTGTGATTGGGTGAATACGCCCTGCAACAACGCCGCCGCAGACAATCAACGAGCGGACATGAATGGAGAGCACATGCGTGCTCGTCACATCGCGGTCGCGGCAGCCTGCACTGCCCTGACCGCATCCATCTGCGTGATCCCTGCCTCCGCGCAGGACGGCCCCTCCACGCTCGCCGAGCGAACTCTGGCCACCAAGCTGGACATCCCCTGGGACATCGAGTTCCTGTCGGACGGCAGCGGCATCTTCACCGAGCGGGACACCCGCAAGATCAAGAAGATCACGGGCACGACCGTGACCGAGCTGGACACGGTGGAGCAGGCCCAGACGACCGGCGGTGAAGGAGGCCTGCTGGGCCTCGCCGTGTCGAAGACCTTCGCGACCGACAACTCGGTCTTCATCTACTACTCGACCGCGAGCGACAACCGCATCGCCAAGCTCGCGCTGGGCGGTACGCCGCAGCCGATCGTGACCGGCATCCCGAAGAACCGCTACCACAACGGCGGCGGCCTCGAGTTCGGTCCGGACGGCTTCCTGTGGGCGACCACCGGCGACGGCCAGAACACCAGCACCGCGCAGAACTGGAACTCGTTGGGCGGCAAGGTTCTCCGCTTCGACACCGCGGGCAGGCCCGCGACGGGCAACCCGCGCGCCGGCTCCGTCGTCTACTCGATCGGCCACCGCAACGTCCAGGGCATCGCGTGGGTCGGCAACACCGCGTACGCCACCGAGTTCGGCAACAGCCGCACCGACGAGATCAACCGGATCGAGGCCGGCAAGAACTACGGCTGGCCGACCTGCGAGGGCAACTGCAACACCGCGGGCATGACCAACCCGGTGAAGACGTGGTCCACCAGTCAGGCCGGCCCGACCGGCATCGGCTTCTACAAGAACGCCCTGTACGTCGGCGCGGTCACCGGCAAGCGAGTGTGGAAGATCCCGGTGAACGGCACCTCGCTCGGCACTCCTCAGGCCGTGTTCACCAGCTACGGCCGCGTGCGCGCGGTGGCTCCCGCGCCGGACGGCACGTTGTGGCTCGGCACGTCGAACCAGGACGCCAACGGCTCGCCGGGTGCGAACGACGACCGGATCATCTCGACGGACGGCTGATGCTCTAAAGCCCTAGTTGCGTGCTGCGGGCATCCGGCGGAGCTGGTCCAGCAACGCCGGATCCTGCAGCTGCATCCACTGGATCACCTCGGTGTACGTGGCGCACACCGTTTCCGGCTTGTCGCACACGTACTCGAGGAACTGCTCCATCGCGTTCGAGAACGCCGAACCGTTCCACTCGTTGAAGTGGTTGCCGACCACGAGCGGCGCGCGGTTGCCGTTCAACGCGGCCTGGTGCACCGACTTGTACGTGTCGAAGACGATCTGGGTGAACTCGGCCGCGCGGTGAGGTTCGTCCGTCGCCTTGTTGAGCGAGTACCAGAGGTTGAAGTCCATCATCACGACCTCCTTGCCCAGCGCGGGAACGCGCACCTCGGGCATCGGGAACTCGTACAGTCCGTTTTGGACGGACGGCCACTGCACCCCGAGCGCCACCTTGCTGGTGTCGTAGACCAGGCCGTTCGCTGCCATCGCGGGGAAAGCCTGGTCCCAGTTGCCTTCCAGGCACGGCGTCCGTCCACCCCGGACGGCGTCGGCCGGCAGCTTGAACCCGGCGGCGCGCGCCTTGTCCACGATCTGCTTGAACTGGGCGAGTTCGTCGTTCCACGCCTTGTTGTCCCACTTGTCGACCGACGGCTGGCTGCCGCCGGAGCAGAAGTGGCCGTTGTAGTGCGTGCCGATCTCGTGGCCCTCGTCGATCACCTGGTTCAGGTAGCCGATCCTGGCGGCGATGTCCTGCCTGCTGCCGCCGAACGAGATGTCGGAGACGCCGCGCTTGAGCCCGGCCGGCGGCTGGTACTGCATCTTGTCCTGGTCGGACAGCATGTACACGCCGGACAGCAGACCGGTGACGTGCGCACCCTTCTGCTTCGCGATCGGCAGGACCTTGTCCCAGTGTTGCTTGGAAACGGCGCCGTCGAACGAGAACAGCACGAACTGCGGAGGCTTCTCACCCGGCGCGAGCTTGTGCATCCACGGCTGCTTCTGCAGCTGCTCGGGGGTGGGAGCGGGCACTGTCGGCGTCGGTCCCGCGTCCTTGGGAGCGGGCAACCGCGGCGCCATCGGCAACGGGCCGGCGTCCGCCTGGTTCTGCTGGTCCTTGTTCGGACCCAGGGTCATCACCAGCACGAGAGCCAGCGCGAGCGCCAAGCCCGTGGTCAACCATCCCCACCGTTTCACACCTTAGGAGACGACTGGTCACCCGAACGGGTTGCGCGGAGGAAACAATTGGTCACCCAACGGGTTCGGCGATCACCACTCGGTTCGCCTCGTAACCCTGCTGTCCGCCGATCCACGTGCCGCCACAGGTGACCAGCACCAGGCGGTGCGGGCCGCGCGGTCCGAAGAACTCGACGGCGCGGGTGGGCAGCTCTTCCTTGCGAACGGTCTCGATCTGCTTGATGCGGAACTTGAACTCCTTGCCCGCGCTGTCGGCGATCGTGACCTCACGGCCGTTCTGCGCCTGCCACAGCTCCGCGAACGGGCCCTTCGCGCCCTTCCAGTCGACGTGACCGGCCAGCACCGTCGCGCCCTCCGTGCCGGCGAGCTCCGCGCCCCACCACGTCGCCTCGCCGATGCCGTCGGGCACGGGCAGCACACCGTCCTTGACCTTGCGGCGCACAGAGCGAGGCCGTGGGCGTCGTCGAGCTCGGTGAAGAGTTCCAGCGCGGGTTCCAGGGCCGTCCGGGACGCTTCCATCCGGCGCTGGCTGTGGTGCAGTGATCCCAT
>NZ_VSRL01000336.1 GCF_012184385.1 Lentzea indica | reverse complement strand
GTCGGTGGGTCGCCGTAGCGGTCGGTCCGTGTCGCGGTCAGCGGTCGGCAAGTCCAGCCGTCGAGCGGGCCGGGGTGTGGTGGTGGTCGAGCTGCGCCGGTACAGACCGGCTTTGCTGGTGGAGCCGGGCAGCACCACGTAGCCGCCGTAGCACTTGATGTCGATCTGCCAGCCCAGGCCGGTGCGCACGGTGTCGTCGCCGTCGCGAACCTTGCCCTGACTGCCTTTCCACTGCCTGGTGGTGCTGTAGATCAGGTGCAGGCCACCAGACGGGGTGTCGGTGGTGAACGTGTCGGTGCCGACCGTTCCGCCAGACAGCGCGGCGAGGGTGGCGTAGGTGTCGAGCCCATCGGCCGGCGGTGGCTCGTCGGCAGGCCAGGGCAGGCCGTTGAGCGGCTGACGCGGCGGCGGACCGGGACGGGTGTCGAGGTCGACCGCCAGCAGCCCGGACACCCACAGGTGCACAGCCCAGACGCTGGTGTGCCAGCGCTGCGCCCACCGGCCGATCACGCCGGGGTCGGTGGTAGCGGCCCACACGCCGTGGCACAGCGCCCCATCACCGCGTGCCAGGCACGGGCAGGTCTGCGGGGTGTGGTCGCAGTGTTCGGCGCGGCAGTCGACGCAGCCGCGCAGCGGGGTTTTGGTGCCGTAGTTGAGCGGCAGGACGTGAAAGCCGCGGTGCACCGCCAGCCACAGCGCGGCGTCGGCGGCGTTCTGCACGGTTCGGTTCGTGGTCATGGTCGCATGTCCTTTCCGGGGGCTGTGGTGGTTGGGGTGCAACGG
The DNA here is from genome assembly GCF_012184385.1 of Lentzea indica. Lineage (GTDB taxonomy): Bacteria > Actinomycetota > Actinomycetes > Mycobacteriales > Pseudonocardiaceae > Lentzea > Lentzea indica. Next base: position 7,363 of record NZ_VSRL01000336.1, on the reverse strand, counting down.
GAAGCGGGGCACGGCCTGGTGTGGTCGTGCCCCGCTTCGGGTGGGGGTGGGTTAGCTCGTCAGCTGTGGCGGCGGGTCGCTGTCGAGGTGTGGTGCGCTGGTGTCCAGGCGCGTGGACCGGGCGCGGATGAGGTGGGCTGGCAGCACCGTGGCGGTGACGTAGACACGGCCCAGCACCGACGCACCCCGGTTCGGGTAGAAGCCGCTGACCTCTTGCACCTCGAAACCGTGGGCGAGCGCGGACACGGCCGCGTCGACCTCGTCACGGGTGCCCTCCAGGCGGATCCTCATCGCTGCGCCTCCTGAGGGGCGTCGACGCGCAGCACCACGGCGGTGGTGTTGTCGCGGTCCGATGTGGACGGCACGGACAGGGCGGCGGCCACCAGCGCGTGAGCCAGCATCTGAGGCTCGTGTGCGAGAGCGGTAGCCACGTCGGCGATCTCGTCATTGGTCAGTGCCTTGTGGACACCGTCGCTGGTGAGGATCACCAGGTCCGCCACGACATCCACGACGGGAATGCTGGCCACCGTGGCGTTGCCGATGCTGGTGCGCACCCAGTTGTCGTGAAGGACGGCATCGTGCTCGTCCACGCCGACTTGGCGCAGCAGCTCGCCCACGGTGTGGTCGGTGGTGTGCTGGGTGAGCGCATCGCCTGTCAGGGAGTAGACGCGGCAATCGCCCACGTGCGCGGCGACGATCGCCCGGTCCGAGGGGTAGACGACCGCGACCGCACCAACCGCGTTGGGCTTGGGCGTCTCCGGTCCCGGGCCGGAGACGAGTTCGTGCGAGGCCAGCAAACCGGCGACCGGGCCACGACGGGCGGCCACGCGGGCGCTGACCTCCGCCAGCAGACCGGCCACGTGCTCGACCTCGGGCGTGCTGCCGATGCCGTCCATGAGCGCGGCGGCCGTGGTGGACGCGGTGGAGTGCGTAGCGGTGGCGTCGCAGTTGCGGGACCGATCGCCGATGTCGGTGGCGGTGCCTACGGTGACAGTCATCGTCGGGTGTTCATAGCGGTTGCTATCGCTGCTGATCACAGCTCTCCTGATCATGGTTGTGGATGGGCGCTGCGGGTGATCGCCGCAGCTCAAGGGCAGGCCCTACTAATCCGCGCGGGGGTAGTAGGGCCTGCCGGTGAGCTGGGCGGCTGGAACGTGCGATGAGGGGTGCGGGTGTGCGCCGGGTTTCCGGGTTTGGCGTTCCGGGACCGGGTGTGGCGTTGCCCTAAACCCGGTCCGTGTTTCCGCAGATCAGAACCTGTCTGATGGCGCGGTTCCGGGTTTCCGGGTTTGTTTTCAACTCTGAAGAAGGGTTGTTGTAGTTAGGCGTGCGCCATGGGTCACCGACCCTTGTGCGCGGCCTCGCAGCTTGGGCACCTGGTCGCGCTGGACAGGCTGGGGAACCAGTACGTGCGCGGCTTTGGGATCGTGATGCCGCACAGGGTCTTGGCGGAGCCGTTCCACCAGGATCGGGACGCCTCGATGTGCATGACCTCGCGTGCCATCAGAACCTCGTTCCTGTCACTGTGGGTGACGGTGTGGGGGCGTGTGGAAGTGCCGCGAACGCGGTGACGTGGGTGCGTCGCGGTGGGGTGTGCGGGTGGTCAGGGAAGGTGCCGCCAGGGACGCGAGAGCGCTGTTTCGGCGGATTCGGGCAGGTCAGAGGCCCGTGTTGTGGATCTTCCGTGGGGTTGATCGGCGCTGGTGAGGGCAGGGAAGCAGGGTTAGGGAAGCAGTCAGGGGAAAATCCCTGACTTTCGGTGCTTCCCTGGCTGCTTCCCTGCCCTCACGGCGGGTGGTGTCAGGCGTCGTCGTCGCCGAAACCGTCGTCGCCCTCCTCCTCAGCCTGCTTACGCAGGGTGATGGCGTGGGTGATGTCGTCGGCGCGGATGACGCTGTTGCCGCTATCGCCCTTGCGCACGGGCACGTCCACGTCGTCGAGGGCGGGCCGCAGCGTCTTCGACGTCCAGTCGCCGTAGCGGGCGGGGTTGAGTTCGGCCAGCCGGGACAGGGCGACCATGGTGCGGATGTGCTTGTCGGTGCCGATGACGCGGGCCAGGTCGGTGAGGAAGTCCGGTTCGGGCTCCTCGGCCTGGTCCTCGTTGCGGGCGGGCGGCTGGTAGCCCTCCCGCAGCGCCAGGGCGCGTTCCACGATGGGCGCGACCTGGTCGACTTCGTCGTCTTTGCGCAGGTAGAACGACCGCAGCAGGCCGGGCTTGGCCATGATGCCGCGCACCATCGAGGTACCGACGTCGCCGTCGCTCTCGTCGGTCCTGGGCTCCAGCGACACAGCGGAGACGCCGGCCTTGTACGAGCCGGTGCCCAGAACGGCGTCATTGGACTGCTGGTCACCGATCGCAAAGCACGCCTTGCAGCTGGTCACGGCCATGATCTTGCGCGGCAGCGACGCCGTGGACGGCTCCGGCGTGGCGAACACCAGCGTGATCGCGTACTTGCGGGCGCGCTGATCAGCAGCGCGACGACGTTGACGGCCTGCTCACCGTAGGTCTCGTCCATGAACAGCGCCTGGCACTCATCGATCACGACCACCCGAGGCCGCAGCCGGGCGTCCTTCTCCGCGAGCTTGCGGCTGACCTTGCGTTCCCCGTGTTCCTTGAGCGCCTTGCCACGCACCTCCAGCTCCCCGTACAGGGCGTTGAGGGTGTCCAGGCAGGCCTTGGCGGTCTCCGCACCAGCGCCGGTGCGCAGGGACCGCAGCCGGGGCGCGAACGGGTCGTAGTCGGCGTTCTCCGCGAGCACGAACACGTCGACCTCGACCAGCGGGTCGAGGATCGCGCCCGCCACCAGGGTGATGAGCAGCGTGGACTTACCGGAGCCCATGATCCCGGCGACGGCGTAGTTGGCCTCGAACAACCGGCCGGTGACGATGTCACCGCGGATGTTCATCCCAGCCGGGACGCCCTTGAAGTAGTCCGCGGTGCCCTCGTGCAGCAACGGCCAGTCCTCGACCGGCCCGGACAGCGCGCCCTGGTTGGCCACCCACAGGTCGAGCACGCCGGGCTTGTCCTTGGGCTCGGACGGCCACACCTCGACCGGCAGGCGCACGAGGTTGTGCGCCAGGATCGCCTTGCGCTTGACGATCTCGAACACCGGCACGCCCTCAGGCAGCACCAGCCGCATGCGCCAGCCCTTGCCCTCCTGGTACGGCGGGTCGATCCAGGTCGGCGTGATGCTGCTGCCCCATCCGGCCTTGAACGCGTCGCGGAGCTTGGGCAGGCCGGTGAGGTGCCGCAGCGCGTTGAGCACCGCGGACTCGTCCGGGATGATGCTGCGCCATCGGCCGGGACGGCCTGGGCGTCGGCGGCCCACACCGGCAAAGCGCCGGCCGCGCGGCCGACCGGGATCGAGCGAGCGGCCCAGGTGGCAGCTCCGGCGATGGCCCACGCCCACCAGTAGCCGCCCACCGGCGACAGGTCCACCACCGTGGTCCAGAAGTCCACGATGCCGTGCCACCGGTCGGTCAGCGACCCCGCACCGACAACGGCCTGAACAGCGGCGATGCCCAGCAGCACCACGTGACCGGACGCGAGCACCACCAGCACACCGCCGGACCACTTCAGCACCTCGATACGGCGTTCCTTGCCACGCTGAGCGGCACCGGTGCGGCGCCGCTCCAACGCGTCCTCCAGCTCGCGGAGCACGGCGAAGTCCTCCGCGCCCTTGGCATTGACCCGCAACGTGGTGATGGCCTGCTCCAGGTCGAGGTGCTTGCGCCGGGTGCGGCGCTCCGCCCGCCGGATACGGGCACCGGACACGGCGTATCCGGCGTTGCGCACCACCGCACGCCCCACACTGCGAGTGCGCTCATGCGTCACACCGGTACGCACCACCCGCGCGACCGCACCAGCAGCCGCGCTTCCAGAAGAGCGAGGTCGTCCTCGTCCTCGACGTCACCTGACGGCAGCAGGCGGGCGGCCTTCAGATCCAGCAACGTCGCCGCGATCACCAGGAACTCGGTGGTCTCGTCGAGGTCCCACGCCTCCCCCATGCCGCGGATGTGCGCGATGAAGTCGTCGGTGACCGTGTGCAGGGCCACCTCGGTCACGTCGAGGGTGTGCTGGGAGATCAGCTGCAGCAGCAGGTCGAACGGGCCCTCGAAGTTCGTCAGCCTGACCTTGAACTTGCCATCGTCCTGAGCAGCGGGAACGTCCTCTGTCACTGCTCGCGCAACCTGCGTACCAGCAACGAGGCGTCACCGTGCGTCTCGAGGTCGTCCAGCACGATGGCGATCGCCTCACGCACCACGCGCCCGCGATCGACAGCCAGCCCGTGCGACGCGCGCAACGAGAGCCGCGCCTGCTCCAGGGCGAGCAGCTCCTCGTCGGACACGTACACCGTGATCTTCGTGGTGTGCTTGGTCCGGCCGGTACCCCGGCGCTGAACCGGTGCCTCCACGGAGTCCGGAACGGGTTCGGGAGCGGCAGCGGTCAGCCGGAACAGCTCAGCCGCGCCCGGTAGTGAGGGGCGACGGTTCACCGGGCGATCACCTCGCGAGCCAGCGCACGGTACGCGTTGCGCCCGAGGAGCGCGGCGCCCAGCGGGTGATCGGCTCACCGGCCACGGTGGTCTCCGGGAAGCGCACCGTGCGGTTGATGACCGCGTCGAACACGATGTCGCCGAACGCCTCCACGACGCGGGCCATGACCTCGCGCGAGTGCAACGTGCGCGGGTCGTACATCGTGGCGAGGATGCCGGTGATGTTGAGCTTGGGGTTCAACCGTTCCTTGACCTTCTCGATGGTGTCGATGAGCAGCGCCACCCCGCGCAGCGAGAAGAACTCGCACTCCAGCGGGATCAGCACTCCGTCCGCGGCCGCGAGGGCGTTCACCGTGAGCAGGCCGAGCGAGGGCTGGCAGTCGACCAGGACGTAGTCGTAGTGGTCGATGACGGGACGAAGGGTGCGCACGAGCGTGTGCTCGCGGCCCACCTCGGACACGAGCTGGATCTCGGCCGCCGACAGGTCGATGTTGCTCGGCAGCAGGTCCATGTCCTCGACGACGGTCTTGCGGATGACGTCACGGACGCTCGTGTCGCCTTCCATGATCACGTTGTAGATCGTGGTCTCGAGCTGGTGCGGGTGCACGCCGAGGCCGACCGACAGCGCGCCCTGCGGGTCGAAGTCGACCAGCAGCACCCGTCTGCCGTACTCGGCCAGCGCCGCGCCCAGGTTGATGGTCGACGTCGTCTTGCCGACGCCGCCCTTCTGGTTGCAGATCGCCAGGATCTTCGCCGGGCCGTGATGCAGCAGCTGCGGCGGATCGGGGATGTGGCGGCGCGGGCGGCCGGTCGGACCGATGCCGTCGACCTGTTCGGTGGCGACGTCGTCCACCGGCGCGGCGTGCGGAGCCAGGTTCAGATCGGCACGGGGCGCAAATGCGTGCTCCGGTGTCGACATGGCTGGCGTTCCCTCACTGGTCGTAGTCGTCTCTCCGGGCGCAGCCTAGGCCGCACCCGTGCGAGCGGCAACGCGCCTCGCCGGTGTTTGTCAAGACTGAGTTATGCAGGAACATCCGCTCGTGTGCGTCGCTCAGCAGCTGAAAGCACCACGTCCAGGAGTCCTGGGAAGAGATGATCCAGGTCATCGCGGCGCAGCGACACCCAGCGCTGGTTGCCCCGGCAGCGTGTGCGTGTGATGCCCGCTTCTCGCAGTACGCGCAGGTGCTGCGAGAGGGTCGACTTCGCGACGTCAACCTCGAAAGCCCCGCACAGCCTCTCCCCGCTCGACTGGATCTGGCGAACGACCGCGAGCCGGGTCGGGTCGCTCAGCGCGTGCAGCACAGCGGCTAGATCAATGGCCTGTGGGGACGGCTCGTCCAAGTTCGGCACCTGACCACCGTACCCGTGGAAGCCTCATGTTCCAGTGGCCCGAGGGTGTGCAGTTGCGTAGACCTCCCTCAAAGTCGTAACGGTTACCAGTGTGTACACCTGAGTGGTCGTAACCGACGCATGCCCGAGAAGTTCTTGCACCACCCGAACGTCCGCACCCCCTTCCAGCAAATGGGTGGCGAACGAATGTCGCAACGTGTGGGGAGACACCACCGCGGTGATTCCAGCATCTTCCGCGGCGGTCTTCAGAACGGTCCACGCGCTCTGCCGTGAAAGCCGTCCGCCACGCGCGTTCAAGAACAACGCCGGCGTCCCACGTCCCTTGGCCGCCAACGCAGGGCGCGCACGAACCAGGTACGCGTCCACAGCGGCCAACGCGGGCCGTCCCACCGGGACCAGCCGCTGTTTTCCACCCTTTCCATCCAGCAAAACGGTGCGCTCAGCGGCATCGATGTCGTCCACGTCGAGCCCGACGACCTCGGAGATGCGCGCTCCCGTCGAGTACAGCAACTCCAGCAACGCCTTGTCCCGCAGGTTTCCGACGGTGTCGAGCAACGTCAGAACATCATTGACGGGTAATGCTTTCGGCAGTCTCTTCGGCGGCGACGGCGGATGCACTGCACGCGCGGCGTCGTGCTGCACCACGCCCTCGCGGTGCGCGAATCGGTGCAGTCCTCGCACGGCCACCAACGTCCGGGCCGCCGACGACGCGGCGAGCCCGCTCTCCCGCAACACCGCCAGGAACTCGCTCACGTGCGATTCGGTCACCGCGCCCAAATCCGTCACACCGACGGATTCCAGGTGCTCGGTGTACCGGCGCAGGTCCCGCGTGTAGGAGTCGAGCGTGTTGCGGGCGGTGCCGCGTTCGACGGCGAGGTGGTCGAGATAGCTCGCCACCAGGTCCGTGACCACTGTCGGGATCACGCAAGTCCTTCCAGGACGATCTCCCCGTCGCGAGCGTTGACTCCCTTGGCCAGCGCGGGATCCTCCGCCACCGCGCGTTCGAAACCCTTGTCCGCCAACGCGATGACGTACGGCAGCGTCACGTTCGTCAGCGCGTACGTCGAAGTGTTCGGCACGGCACCCGGCATGTTCGCGACGCAGTAGAACACGGAGTCGTGCACGCGGTAGGTCGGGGCGTCGTGCGTGGTCGGCCTGGTGTCCTCGAAACACCCGCCCTGGTCGACCGCGATGTCCACGAGCACGCTTCCGGGACGCATCCGGGACACCAGCTCGTTGCTGACGAGCTTCGGCGCCTTCGCGCCCGGCACGAGCACGGCCCCGATCACCAGATCCGCCCAGCAGCACGCCTTCTCGACCTCGTAGACGTTCGACGCGATCGTCTGCAGGTGTCCCCGGTAGGTGAAGTCGATCTGCCGCAACCGGTTGACGTTGTTGTCCAGCACGATCACCTCGGCCTGCATGCCGACCGCCATCGTCGCCGCGTTCATCCCCGCCACGCCGGCGCCGATCACCGCGACCTTGCCCGCCGCCACCCCCGGTGCGCCGCCCAGCAG
>NZ_VSRL01000335.1 GCF_012184385.1 Lentzea indica | reverse complement strand
CCGCCGCCGATGAGGGCCTCCGCGAACGCGCCGGCGGCGCGAGGCCTGCGACGCAGCGAGTGGGCGAGCGCACCGCTCTCGTCGACCAGACGGGGAACGACGATCGGCCGGTCGGCAGCGCGCAGTGTCGCGATGGCTCCGGGGTGCAACCGGATGTCCGCGTTGAGCACCAGAACGTCATGGCCCTCAGCGGCTTTGATGCCCAGATTCACGCCCGCTGCGAATCCCGCGTTGACCGGACTGCGGAGGACTTCCACGCCGGGGCGGGTGGCAGAGGCCACAGTTCCGTCTGTGGAAGCGTTGTCGACGACGATGACCCTGACGTCATCGGGCAGCGAGTCCAGGCATCCCGCGATGACCTGTTCGCTCTGGTACGTGACGATGACCACCGCGACAGGTGACCGCTCCACAACCGCTCCTCGCTTCGGGGCTTGTGCCCGCTACATCGAGCGTTTCGGAATCTCCGTTACGAGATTCGCGGAAGCTGTAACCGTTTTGCCCTCCCGAGCGAGAACCAGAGCGTGACGTCATCGCCGCACGTGTTGATCATCGTGCAGAACCTCCCCGTGCCGCTGGACCGCCGGGTGTGGCTGGAGTGCCGCGCTCTGACCGCCGCCGGGTACGAGGTTTCGGTGATCTGCCCCAAGGGTCCTGGTGATCCCGCTTACCAACTCCTCGATGGAGTGCACCTGTACAAGTACGCTCCGCCGCCCCAGGCCGAAGGGGCGCTGGGCTACGCGTGGGAGTTCCTGTACTGCTGGGTGCACACGGCGTTGCTGAGCGTGAAGGTCCGCGCCCGCAGGCGGTTCGACGTGATGCAGGCGTGCAACCCGCCAGACACCTACTGGGCGCTCGCCCTGCTGTGGCGGCTCGGTGGCGTCAAGTTCGTCTTCGACCACCACGACCTCAACCCCGAGGTGTTCCTCTCGCGGTTCGGCGAGCCCAAGGGACCCGCAGGCAAGCTGCAGTACCGGATCCTGAAGTGGCTGGAGCGCCGGACGTTCCGCACGGCCCACCGGGTGACGTCGACCAACACCTCGTACCAGAAGATCGCGTGGACGCGCGGTTCCGTGCCGCCCGAACACACCACCGTCGTGCGCTCCGGCCCGGACACCACCGTGATGCGACCTGTCGAGGGAGTGGACGAGCTCCGGCGCGGCGGCAAACATCTGGTGGCCTATCTGGGAATCATGGGCCCGCAGGACGGCGTCGATGGCGTCCTCGAAGTCGCACGGAGAGTTGTTTTCGACCGCGGCCGCACCGACGTCCGGTTCGCGCTGCTGGGCTTCGGCGACTGCCTGGAAGACCTGAAGAAGCAGGCCACGGCGTGGGGACTCGATCCGTACGTCGAGTTCACCGGACGTGTCGGGCCCGAACAGATCACCCGTTATCTGTCCACGTCCTCCGCCGGTCTCGGCCCGGATCCGTTGTCGCCTTTGAACGACGTGTCCACTATGAACAAGACCATGGAGTACATGGCCTACGCGTTGCCGGTCGTCTCGTACCGGCTGACGGAGACCGTGGTGTCCGCCGGCGACTGCGCCGTCTACGTCGAGCCGGGTGACGTCGAGGCGTTCACGACGTCACTGCTCGACCTGCTGGACGACGCGGAACGCCGGGCCCGTCTCGGCTTCGAGGGCCGGCGCCGCTGCGAGGCGGAGCTCGACTGGCGCCCGCAGGCCGAGAACTACGTGGCGGTGTTCGACGGGCTCACCGGCTTCGTCTCGCGCGGCCCGTTTCCCGACGGCAGGCCCGAGCTCACCGCGGGCACCGACCAGTGGGGCAACAAGATGATCGACGTGAGCGACGACGCCGTGCTCCGCGCGTTCGCCGTGACCCGAACGGGAGAATGATGTTCGTCAGAAGGATCGCGGTCGTCGGCACCGGCTACGTCGGTCTGACCACCGGCGCCTGTCTCGCGTCGCTGGGCCACCGCGTCGTGTGCGCGGACGTCGACGAGGGCAAGGTGGAGCGGCTGTCGCGCGGCGAGGTCGACATCCTCGAACCCCGGCTCGCCGAGCTCGTCAGTGAGGGACTGGCGTCCGGCCGGCTGTCGTTCGTGCTCGGCGCGTCCGCCGCTGTGGCCGACGCCGAGGTCGTCTTCCTTTGCGTGCCAACGCCGATGGGTGTCGGTGGCATCGCCGACCTGCAGGCCGTCGAGTCCGTTGTGGACGAGACGCGCGACATCCTGCCGTCCGGTTGCGTGATCGTGAACAAGTCCACGGTTCCGGTGGGTACCTCGATCCGGACCGCCGAGCTGCTTCGCCGTGACGACGTTGCTGTCGTGTCGAACCCCGAGTTCCTGCGCGAGGGCTCGGCCGTCCACGACTTCCTGAACCCGGACCGGATCGTCGTCGGCTGCGACCAGCAGGACGCGGCCGAGCGCGTCGCCGCTCTGTACGCACGCCTCGGCGCGCCGACGGTGCTGACCGACGCGGCCTCCGCCGAGATGGTCAAGTACGCGGCCAACTGCTTCCTCGCGATGAAGCTCTCGTACGTCAACGCGGTGGCCGAGCTGTGCGAGCGCCTCGGTGCGAACATCACCGACGTCACCGAGGGCATGGGCTACGACAAGCGCATCGGCCAGGCGTTCCTCAACCCCGGCCCCGGCTGGGGCGGCTCGTGCCTGCCCAAGGACACGCACGCGCTGCTCCAGGTCGCGGACGCCGCGGACTTCGAGTTCCGCCTGCTGCGCGCCACGATCGACACGAACGAGCGCCAGCGGCTGCGGATGGTCGAGAAGATCCGTCTCGCGGTCACCGGCAAGCGCGGCGGCTCGCTGTCCCACGTGCGACTGGGACTGCTGGGCCTCACGTTCAAGGCGGGCACGGACGACCTGCGCGACTCGCCGGCTCTTGCCGTGGCGGCGCTCCTGCGTCAAGCCGGCGCAGAGCTCGTCGGCTACGACCCGGCGCTGTCCGGTGGCACGGACCTGGGCTCGGTGTCCGTTGTGGACGATCCGTACCAGGCGGCCAAGGACGTCGACGCGCTGGTCGTGCTGACCGAGTGGCCGGACTTCCGCTCGCTGGACTGGGCGCGCCTCGCCGAGACCGTGCGGCAGCCGGTGGTCGTCGACACCCGCAACCTCCTGGACCCGGACGTCATCCGCCGTGCGGGCTTCACCTGCACGTCGCTGGGCCGCAGGTAGTCCATTCGAGACAGTCCACTTAGCTCGATGGTGTGACTGGGCGAGCGGTGTTCGGGTGCCAACGCTTTGATCTCCTGCAACACCCGGAGGGACCAGCCCGCCGGGTCTTGCCGGGAGGTTCCCCGTGGCCGGACTCATGGACTTGATCAGCGGACTCGTGCACCAGTCCAGCGGCCTGCTCGCTCAGGCGAGCCAGCTCGCGAACGGCCTGCTGTCCGCGTTGCCGCTCTGAGGTCGGTCTCCGGTTGCGGGGCGTTCGTCACGGCGAACGCCTCGTCCGGGTCTCACCAGTGAGGCAGATCCGGTCCGCTGGTGGTGACACCGGCGAAGAGATCGGTCTCCGGCAGCGGTGCGCCGGTGGTGTCGAGGGCGCGGAAGTAGTGCTCCTGCAACGCGAACGCCCCGTGCACCTGCTGGCTGGCGTGGCACCGCAACGCCTTGCGCTTCTCGTCGGCGACCTCGCTGATGTCGATCGTGGTGGAGCCTTCCCTGGCCGTGAGGTAGAGCTTGGCCGGGATGCCGGTCCGGTGGACGGCGAGCTTGGCCACCCGGATCACGTGCATGTGGTCGCGGTGCGAGCTGTAGTGGGTGACCACGACCTGAGGCTGGTAGTGCTCGATCAGCGCGGCGAGCCGGCCGGCCGCGGTCTCCACCGGGATCGTGCAGAGCCCGCCCTCCGGCACCTCACCGGTGTGGCCGGAGTCGTGATATCCCAGCAGTTCCAGGTCCGAGATGCCCAGCGCGTCACACGCCGCCTGTAGTTCGGCCCTCCGGTGCGCGGCCACGGCCTTGGGGTGGTGACCGACCTCGCCGGGCACCGCGCCGCTCGGCGCGTCGTCGAACTCGCCGTTGGTGCACGTGACCACCACGGTTCTCGCGCCCTGTCTGGCGTAGTGGGCGAGCATGCCGCCGGTCGACGTCGACTCGTCGCCGGGGTGGGCGTGGACGGCCAGCAAGGTTCTCGGTCCCGCGAACTGCACGCCGCGGAACGTACCCCGGAACTAATCTTCGGCGCGTGACCGACTTGCCGTCCGGCCTGAAGCCGCTCGAACTCGCCCAGCACCTTCGCGACCAGATCGAGCGGGGGCATCTGTACGCACGCTCCCGCAAGCACCGGTTCCGCTGGAAATCCGTGGCGGTCCGGCTGACGACGCTGGTCCTTTCGGCCGCGTCGACGATCATCCTCGGCCTGCAGAACCTGGATCCGTGGACGGGGACGGCGTTCTCGCTCATCGCGGTGGTGACGGTGGTGAGCGCGTTGGAACCGTTCTTCGCCTGGCGGTCGCTGTGGGTGCTGATGGAGGAGGCCAGCTACCAGTTCCACCGGCTGCAGGACGATCTCGGGTACTACATCGCCTCGACGCCGGCCGACGAGATCGATCCTGAGCGGGTGCGGGAGATGTTCCAGCGGTACCAGCAGATCTGGGACTCGCTCAGCTCCCGGTGGCTGAAGTTCCGCGACAACGCTTAGGTCGAAGCCGCGGTGTCGGTCCCTCTCTTTACGGTTCGTTCATGACTCCTGAGATGCGGGACCGGTTGCGTCCGTTCCGCGCCGAGGCCATCGCGCGGGGCATACCGGCCGACGACGTGGAGCGATGGCTGACCACCGCCCGCCCGTGCGCGACGCTGACGCCGGACGGGGAGGGGCCGGTCGTGGGCCGGTTCGGCGGTCCGCTGCTGCTTCCGGCCGATGTCCCGGACCCCGCCCACCCCTTCGTCGCCTCCATCGACCTCGCGGCCCTGCCCGCCGGCGCGACGGACCTGCCCCTGCCTGCCGACGGTCACCTGCTGCTCTTCGCCTACCCCGAGGTCGACGACGACACCATGGGCAGCGTGGTGCACGTCCCCGCCGGAACGGCGGTGGTGGAACGGGACAAGCTCGCCTGGGACTCCTTCGGCTGGGAGCACAACGTGGCGATGATGGAGGCGTTCCCGCAGGGGCCGCTGCGGGTGACGGCCGACGTGTCGCTGCCTTGCCACAAGGTGCTCCCACTGCCGGATGGCAGGCCGCTTCCCGGGCATCCTCGCTCCGAGGAGCTCGTCGCGGTCTGGGAGAGCACCCGTGCCGGGATCGCCCCCGTGGGGCCGTTGCAGATCGGGGGATACGCCGACGAGGAGGCCATCGAGTCCGACCCGGTCGCCAACGCCGTGCCCTGTGCCGTGAAGGCCGCGCAAGCGAGCGGGTGGGACGGACCGGTGTCGGACGACGTCGCGGACTGGGTGCTTCTGGCCGACTGGCAGGTGGACGCGGAAGGCTGGGAGGGCGCCACCGTCCACTGGGTGATCCAGCGCGAGGACTTGGCCGCGCGTCGCTTCGACCGCGCGTTCACCAGCGTTTACCACAATCCCTGACCTGTGCTTGCCGTGGCCTGGCGCCCGCGAACAGGCACCAGGCCACGGCGCATCACGAGTTACGGCGCGCCCGCGGGCTTGCCCTTCGCGTCCGGCGCGTTGGCGTCCAGCAGGAAGTTGTCCTGCCACACCGCCCACTTGTAGCCGACGCCGTTGGCGGTCACGTACGCCGCGCCCCATCCGCTGCCGGTGAACCGGTTGTTGATGGACCGCATGTTGCGCCCGTACTGGTTGCCGTGGCTCGACTCCAGGCCGAGCTGGTAGCCGCCGCCCTCCAGCAGGTTGCCCTCGACGGTGACGTTGTCGATGTCGTCGCCGTAGGTCTGGATGAACAGGGCGCCGGTGTCCTGGCCGGTGGAGCAGTCGATCCGGTTGTTGCGGAACGTCAGCGTACGGCCGGGGTTGCGGTCCAGCGGGAAGTCGCGGACGGTGGCGCCGTCGTTGTGCGCGTCACCGGCCGTGCGCAGACCACGGACGTAGTTGCCCTCGGCGAGGCCGTTGAGGTTGCTGCCGGTGTTGTAGAAGCAGATGCCGGAACCCATACCGGTGATGTAGTTGCGCTGCAGGGTGCCGACACCGAGGAACGCGCAGGACTTCGCGATCGTCGACGCGGACAGCCGCGAGCCGTCGATGGTCGAGTCGCGGATGGTCACCGGGGCGCCGGTGACCTGGCAGGAGTTGTTGCCGCACGGGCCGTTCGTCGTGACCAGAGGGGCGGCCTCGTTGAGCTTGGTGGGCCGGATGCACGACTTCTCGATGGTGATGTTGCCCGCGAAGAGCGTGAGGGCCTGCTCGATCCGCTTGCCGGAGATCACCGTGCCCGCGCCGGGGGAGCCGGGGCCGGTGTAGGCGGGCAGCGAGTCGCAGTTCAGGCCGTGCGCGGCGAGGCCGGTGTTGCCCTCGGTGAGCTTCCAGCCAGGTGAACCGGCCGGCGCGGGGGTGCCGGGGTTGTTCGGTGGCTTCACGGGGCCGTTGGTTGCTGACTGGGTCGCCGAACTGCTGGGGGCCGCTGAGCTGCTCGGGGTGGCGGAACTGCTGGCAGTGCTGGTCGAGGTGGCGCTGGTGCTCTCGGCCACGGGTGTCGGTTGGGCCGCCTTGGTAGGGGAGCAGGCGGCCAGCGCGATGACACCACCGGTCAGCAGCACGGCCAATCTCAGTTTCACGGCTGGTTCTACCTCCACGCGCGTTCACGACGGGGGATCGTGAACCGCTCGTTAATTGTGTCGTCGGCCGTTGCCAAATGTGTACAAAACTCGTGCGACGGAGTTCGTACGGGGCCGTTGAACGGTCAGCACACTGCACGTGCCGACGGGAGGAGTCAAGCGGATCCCGTTGCGGCGCAACATCATCTTCCGGCCCGGCGGGAATACTCCATCCGTGTGAGCAGGCAGATCACGGTTTTATCACCGAGCCATATGATTCTTTGATGTGTGAGATCAGCGACCAATGAATGTCGCGCGGCCGGGACCGTCCGTGATGAAGCTGTGCACAGCGCGTGGCAGATCTTCGGTCTCGAACAACGCGGACGCGATCGTCGTGACGTGAGCGTCCGCCTCCGCAACGCCGCCCTGCTCGAAGTGCGCGAGCACCTGCTTCGTCGCGGCGTGCGCCTGCGTCGGCCCGACGGCGAGGCTCAGCGCGAACTGCTCGGCGGCCAGCGCGAAGCCCTCGTCGGGGAACACACGGTTGACGACGTTCCAGCGTTCCAGCGTGGCCGCGTCGTAGAGGTCGCCGGTCATCACGAACTCCTTCGCGCGGCCGACGCCCGCGCGGGCGGCCAGGCGCTGCGTGCCGCCCATCGTCGGCGTCAGCCCGACGACCTTCTCCACCAGCCCGAAGCGGGCGCTCTCGGCCGCGACGATCAGGTCGCACGCCACCGCGAGCTCGAACGCCCAGGTCAGGCACAGCGCGTGCGCGGCGAAGACGGTCGGGATCGGCAGGGTGGCGAGGCGTTGCGGGAGCAGCAGCATGCGGTCGAACAGCGCCTGCGCGTCCTCGCGGTACTCCTGGGCCGCGAACAGTGACACGTCGACGCCGCCGGACACGACCCGGCCTGACGCGTTGACCAGCAACGCCCGTGCGTCGCCCAGCTCGTCGAGGGCGTCGTGGAACTCGGCGTCGACGTCCAGCGCGTAGAGGTTGAGCGGCGGCGCGTCGATCGTGATGATCGCGAGCTCGCTCTGACGGGTTAGGTGGATCTTCATGTCGCAACCAATCGCCGCAGTCCCGGTTCGTCGCGCAGCAGACCTATCTCGTCCTGCGAGGGCGCGCGGAGGCCGGACCCCACGACCGCGGACGGATCTTTCAGGTGGTGCGCGACATCATCGGCCGGGAAGCCCCGGTCCACGAGTTCGCCGTTGCGGTACAAGCGGGTCCGGCCCATGGGTGACAACGATACGTAGATCTACTCAGATGTGATGATTGACGCCCAATTCCCGCTACCCTCGATCCGGTGAAGGTGGACCAACCACAACGCATAGGCGATTACCTGCTTCTGGGCAGGCTTGGCCGTGGTGCCATGGGAACGGTCTACCTGGGACAAGGCAGCGACGGGCGGCAGGTCGCCGTCAAGGTCGCCCGCGCGGAGCTCGCCGACGACCCGCGCTTCCGCGAGCGGTTCCGCCGCGAGATGCAGATGGCCCGCGCGGTCGGTTCG
>NZ_VSRL01000334.1 GCF_012184385.1 Lentzea indica | reverse complement strand
CGAACAGGCCCGCCGTGCGTCGGCGGTGGCGGCGGCCGTGCGCGACGAGGAGCGCGAGCTCGCCAACGCGTTGCACGACACCGCTGCCACGACTTTGCTGATGGTCGGTACCGGGCAGGTGCGGGCCGACGCGGCCTGGCTGGCGTCCCAGGCAGAACGCGACCTCGCCCGGCTGCGATCCGGTGGCGGCCCGTCTCCGGCCCAGGCCGATCTCGTCGATCTGGTGCGCGCCGACATCGACTCGACTCACCTGACCGTCGACCTCGACGCTCCGCACGACCTGCCGTTGCCCTTCGACGTGGCGAGCGCGATCGCCGGAGCGGCGCGCGAAGCCCTGAACAACGTCCGTCGCCACGCGGGCACGGACCGAGCGGCGGTCCGCCTGCGCGGGGACTCGCAGGCGCTTCTGGTCGACGTCGTCGACACGGGCCGCGGGTTCTCGGCCGTGGCCGGATCGACCCGGCGCGGGTTGCGGGAGTCCGTGCACGGCCGGATGAACCGCATCGGTGGAACCGCGACGATCACCTCCGCCGAGGGAGCGGGCACGACCGTCCGGCTGGAGTGGCGGGCAGACCGTGGGTGACGTGGAACTCGCCCAGCAGACCAGCTCGCAGCTGCACCGCGGCCTGCGCGTCGCGGTGCTGCTCACGGCCTCGGGGACGGCGCTCGTCCTCGGCATGATCAATCTGACGCGGCGCCTGGACCGCTACGACCTGCCAGTGGTTCAGTTCGCCGCGTATGCGGCGCTGGCCGCGGTGCTCGCTGTGGAAGCGGTTCTGGTCGTTCGAGATCGGCCGTGGCGGGGATGGCGCGTACCTGCGGTGGCATTGGTGCTCGCTGCTGCTGCCGCGTCCTACCTGACGGTGCCTGGCGGTCGCATACACGTTGACTGGATGTTCGGTGCGGCGAACTGGGTCGGGCTGGCCGTCCTGCTTGATCGTCCACTTCGGACTGTTGTGGCGTTCCTGTGTGCGCACGAGTTGCTGGCGTTCCTCAACCTGGCGCTGCTGTACGAGATCAATCGGTACTCGCTCGCTGGGTTCGCCACCGGGTCGGTCACCGTGATCGGGCTGCCGTTGTGCGTAGCGGTGGTGGCCGGTGTGCTGGGCCGGATCAGCGAGGAGGCCGCGGCGGCAGCGCGGGAACTCGAACGGGTGCGCACCGAGGAGGCCGTCGCGGTGGCGGCGCATCGGCGGCGTGCCCAGCGGTTCGCCGAGGTGTCGGAGACCGCGGCGCCGTTGCTCGAAGGGCTGGCCGACGGGTCGCTCGTGCCGTCGGATCCCGATGTGCAGAGCCGGTGTGCCGTCGAGGCGGCTCGGATGCGGCGGTTGTTCGCCGAGACGGACGAAGTGGAAAACCCTCTGCTGCACGAACTGCGGCACTGCGCGGACATCGCTGACCGCAAGGGCGTCGAGGTTGAGCTGGACGCGCGTGGCCGGTGGCCCTCGCCGCCCGTGGTGGTGCGGCGCGACCTCACCGACGTGGCGCTCACGGTGCTCGCGACCGCGGGCTCGTGGGCCAGGGTCACCGTGGTGGGCGGCGACGATCTGGTGTCGGTGAGCGTTGTCGCGGACTGCGGCGAGCTCACCGTGCCCGAACCCGCGACGCCCGGCGTGCGCGTCGAGACGGTGAGCGGTGGCGGAACCACGTGGATGGAGGCCCGATGGCAGCCGAGCCCGAGCTGATCACCGCGGTGATCGTGGACGACCACGTCGCGATCGCCGCGGGTGTGCGGTACTGGTGCGAGCAGGCGGATCCGCCGATTCGCCTCATCGACGCGGGTGCCCGGCTCGCGGACGTGTGGACCGGGCCCGGCGCCGAGGCCGACGTGGTGGTCTTCGACCTGGAGCTGGTGCCGGGGCAGCCGCAGTTCGGCGAGCTGCGCAGGCTCGTGGACAGCGGACGCCGTGTGGTCGTGTACTCCCAGCACGCCGACGACGCCACCGCGATCAAGTGCATCGACATCGGCGCACTGGCGTACCTGACCAAACGCGAAGGTCCCCACCACCTGGTGCCCGCTCTGCGCGCGGCCGCGCGGGGAATGCCTTACACCGCCCCGTCCCTGTCCGGAGCGATCGTCGCCGACACCGCACCCGACCGGCCGCGGTTGTCCCCGCGCGAGATCGAGGTGCTGCGCTCCTGGTTCGCCTCGTCGTCGAAGGAACTGGTCGCGGCGAAGCTGCACATCGGCGTCAAGACCGTCGACACCCACATCACGCGAGCGCGCGTGAAGTACGCCAACGCCGGCCGCGCCGCCTCCACCAAGAGTGAACTCGTGTCCCGCGCGCTCGACGACGGCTTCATCACCATCGCCGAGCTCAACGAGCGCTGATCATGTAGGGCGTTCGCCGGACACCGCTCAGCGCACGCCGTTCCTATCGTTGCTGCAAGAGAGCGAAAGCGCTCTCGCACCAACGAAGGGGGAGGCGTTTTGAAGGGAATTCTCCGCAAGAGCGTGATCGGCTTGGCCGCGGTGGCGGTGGGAGCGGTCACGTTCGCCGCTCCGGCGTCGGCGCTGGGCCCGGCCCCGTGCTCCGCGATGGCGTCGATCATCCGGTCGGGCCACAACATCCTCGTGCCGGTCACCAAGGGCAGCCCCAGCTGTCAGATGGGCCGCACCTACGCGGTGGCGAACGAGAAGGTCGTCAGCCAGTTCCAGGTCGGTCTGAAGAGCTGCTACCCGAGTCTCAACATGGCCTCGCCCTACTCGGACGAGAAGGTGGGAAGCCTGGTCGCGGACGGATCCTTCGGCCCGCGCACCGAGGCCGCGCTGAAGGCCGTGCAGAGGTACACCGGTGCCGCCGACGACGGCATCTACGGCCCGAACACCCGAGACCACATCAAGTTCCTCGATGCGGACCGCCGCGGCTGCCATGCGTACTGACCAGAAAGGACTCAAGATGAAGTCGAGCCTCGCGCCGCTGCGGCGAGCCGGACTGGGCATCGCCGCCGCCGCACTGGCGGTCAGCGGGATGGCCGTGTCGACAGGATCGGCGTCGGCCGCGACGCCGCTGTGCGAGAAGATGATCACCTATACGAACCAGGTCAAGGACCGCATCGTGGTTCCTGTCACCAACAGCGGCCTGATCACCTGCACCATCGGCCGCGGCCTAGCCGCGAACACCACCGTCGTGGCCGGGTTCCAGCGCGGGCTGATCCAGTGCTATCCCGGAATCCGCCTGGCCGCGCCCTACAGCGACGAGTTCGTCCGCGACCTCGACAGGGACGGCAGCTTCGGTCCACGCACCGAAGCCGCGTTGAAGGGCGTGCAGAACTACATCCGCACCACGCCCGACGGGATCTACGGCCCTGACACCCGCAACCGGATGAAGTTCCCCAGCGGCACGACCTGCAAGCCGTTCCTCGGCTGAAGGACGACCTGACCGCCACACCCCACCGGCCCGCCGCACGCGTTCGTGCGGCGGGCTACCGGTGCACGACGGCAACAGTGCATGGGGCGTGGTAGAGCACGGCGTGGCTGACCGAGCCGAGCACCGCTCGCCGCAGGGCGCCGCGGCCGTGGCTGCCGACGACCAGCAGGCCCGCGTCGTCGGCGACGTCGAGCAGCGCCTGTGCCGGGCCGTGCAACGACACCTGCCGCTCCACTCGCACGTCCGGATGCTTCTCCTGGTGGCCTGCCAGGCATTGGGCGATCACCGCTTCGGACTCGGCGCGCACCTGGTTCCAGTTGTAATCCCAGTTCCCCACCGGAGCGAGCGCTTCGATCGGCATGTCGGCCCACGCGTGGACAGCGAGCAGGTCGCGGCCGCGGCGCCTGGCGAACTCGAACGCGAAGTCGATCGCCGCCGCGCTCGTCTCGGATCCGTCGACGCCCACCACGACCCGGCCGTCCATCGCCTTTGCTTCTCGCACAACCACAACCGGACGTTCGTGGTGCCCGGCGAGCTCCGCGGCAGTGGAACCGAGCAGTGCTCGCGACAGGCCGGAACGGCCGGAGGAGCCGACGACCAGCATCTGCGCGTCGTGGCTGATCTCGCCCAGCACGTCGGAGGGGTGGCCGTGCTCGAGGCGCGTGGTGATGTCGAGGCTGGGGGACAGGCGAGCGCACTCGGCGGCGACGCCTTCCAGTTCGTTCTCGGCGTGAGAAAGCACCGACCGCTCGCTCACGGCTTCGGGCAACGGCGTGGACAGCGGGGTGAAGACCAGCTCTGGAAGTGGCCCCCGCACCACGTGCACGATCAGCAGTCCGCAGTGGCGACTCGCCGCTTCCTCCGCGGCCCAGACAGCGGCCGAGCGCGCAGGTGACGATCCGTCGAAGCCCACCACGACCGCGTGCTTTCCGGACTCGGTTCGGGTCATCTCCTGCTCACCTCCACCGTGGCGGTGTGGTTTACCCGGATCGCGCAGCAGGGAAACGTGTCACCGTTCGCGGTCCGCTGTACTGCGTTGCTCGCGAGCGCGCCGTGCCCGCAGCGAGCCCGAGTGGGCCTTGGCTGCCGGGTCGCGTTTGGTCTTGACGAGGCTGGCCACCATGACGACCAGGAGCACCACGGCGATGACCACGAGGCTGAGCAGCGTGGGGATCTCGGGAACGCGGTGGTCGACGTCCTCGTGCGCCCACTGCAGGATCAGCTTGACCCCGATGAAGGCGAGGATCAGCGAAAGCCCGGTGGACAGGTACACCAACCGATCCAGCAGGCCTTGCACGAGGAAGAACAACGCGCGCAAGCCGAGCAACGCGAAGGCGTTGGTGGCGAAGACGACGTAGGGCTGAGCGGTGATGCCGAAGACCGCGGGAATGGAGTCGAGCGCGAACAGCAGGTCGATGGTTCCGATCGCCACCAGCACCAGGAACAGCGGCGTGACCATGCGCCGGCTCTTCGTGCGCGTGACGAGATCACCGTCCACATAGTCCTCGGTCACGGGCAGGACCCGGCGCGAGGTCTTGACCACGACGTTGTCCTCGATGTCGGGGTCCTCGTCACGATGCCGGAACAACTGCACGGCCGTGTAGATCAGCAACAAGCCGAACAGCAGGAACACGAACGAGAACAGCGACAGCAGCGTCGCGCCGAGCGCGATGAAGATCGCACGCATGATCAGGGCGAGCACGATGCCGAAGGTGAGCACCTTGTGCTGGTGCTCGTCCGGCACCGCGAAAGTGGCCATGATGATCACGAACACGAACAGGTTGTCGACGGACAGGCTCTTCTCCACCAGGTAGCCCACGAAGTACTCCGTGCCGGGCCCGCCGCCGTAGTGCACCGTGAACCAGAGACCGAACGCGACAGCGACCGCCACGTAGAACACCGACCACGCGGCGGCCTCGCCGAACCCGACGTGATGGGGGCGCACGGCCGCGACAACGAGGTCCACGGCGAGCAGTAGCACGACGAGACCGACGGTCAACGCCCAGGTGAGGAAGCTGATGTCGAGCTGAGCACTCATGTCACCTCCAGCGCCGGAGCCCTCGCCCGACGCGTCACGGGTTCCCGTTCACGACCGGAGGCGAACCTTCCGGCACCGATGAACTCGGCCGATCGAGAACGTGAGACCGCAGCCGGTTACGCTCTCCGGTACTCGACCGACCGGCACGAGGAGGTCCACATGCGACCGGAACGCGTCACCGAGGTCATGAACGATCCACTCGCACAGGAGCTGCTGGCCTCCGCGATCCCGGCACGACTGGCGTACATCGGAACCGACGGGTTCCCGCGGGTGATCCCGGTGGGAGTGCACTGGAACGGCACGCGGATCGTCGTGGGCACCCCGACGAACTCGGCGAAGGTGCCCGCGTTGCGGGCCAACCCGAAGGTCGCTCTCACCGTCGACACCGACGTCCCGCCGCAGAAAGTGCTCCTGGTGCGTGGTTCGGCGGCCGTCGAGATCGTCGACGGGGTGCCGGACGCCTATCTGGCCGGTGTGCGGAAACTGGTCGACCGCGGCCACAAGGACGCGGCGTGGTTCGAGAACTTCGAGCAGCAGGTCCGCGGGCTGTACCAGCGGATGGCGCTGATCACGATCACACCGGAGTGGGCCAAGTTGCTGGACTTCGAGACCAGGATTCCGAAAGCGGTCGAGGACCTGGTGACAGGTCGCGCGAGCTCCTAGGCCGGCAGAGGACGAGTCTCGACTCGAGGAGGATCTGATGCCCCAGTACGCAGTCCTGATCTACTCCCCGGCGCCGGCCGACCTGACGGAGCTCACCTCCGACACCCTCGAGCAGCTCGACCGATACCCGGCCAGGGTCGAGGAACTCGGTGGCCGGATCGTCAGCGGGTTCGCCCTGCACCCCACCACCGCCGCCAAGGCGGTCCGCGGCGACCACGTGATCGACGGACCGTTCACCGAGGCGAAGGAGGTGGTCGCCGGGGTCTTCGTCCTGGACGCGCCCGATGCGGACGTCGCCCTGCGAATCGCAGAGCTCCACCCGGCCACCAGAGAGGGCGGCGTCGAAGTCCGCGAGCTGTTCACGCCGCCCGTCCAGTGAGCAACGGTTCGCCTCCTCGGGACCCGTCCCACCTGACCTGCCATGCCAGTGCATCGCGTCATCCACGGCCCTGCGTCAGTACGTCAGAGCCGCGGCCAGCTCGGCTGCCGTGCCGCGCACCGCGGGCGTGTCGTACCGATCGCACTCGGCCAGCGCCCGCACCCGGAACTCCCGGGCCTGCGCCGAATCCCCTGCAGCGTCAGCGAGTTCCGCGAGCCGCGTCATGATCTCGACCCGGTGATCGGACAGGCGCGCCTCGTCCAGCGCTGCCAGCAACTGCTGCCGGGCCTCGTCGAACCGCCCCGCGTCCATCAGCAGCAGACCCCGGTTGTGCCGCACCCGAGCGACCCCGGCGGTGGCGCCGTGCTTGCGGAACAACGACTCCGCCTCGTCGAGGAGCTCCAACGCGGCCGTCACCTCGCCCGTCGCCGCCACGCTCGTGGCCAGCCGGATCAGCAACATCGACAGCAGCTCGTCGTCACCGCCGACCTTGCGATGCTGGTCGACGCTGCGCTGCTGCACCTCGACGGCCTCGTCGAGCTCGCCGACGGTGTGCAGCATCAGGCCGAGCAGCGAGAGCGCCAGGTTCTCGCCGATCAGGTAGCCGGCCTGCTCGAACAGCTCGACGGATCGGCGTCCCAGCCACACGGCCTTCTCCGGTTCGGCGACCCGCCGCCGGATCGCCGAACCGTAGTACCAGGTCCACGCCTCGGTGAGGGTGTCGTCGACCGGAACCGCCGCGGCCTCCTCGTGCACGGTCAGTGCCTCGTGCGGCTGTCCGCACAACGCATACAGCGCCCACGACAGGTAGTTCAACTGCTCCGCGGCGTCCCTGGCGTTGCCCAAGTACCGCGCGGAGCACGCACCCGCGCCGAAGACCTCGCGCCACAACTCGCCGACGCCGTGCATGTCCGAGTACCAGTGCATCGCCTGTGCCAGCCCGAGAACCCGCTCGTGCTCACCCGACGACACCGCCGACCGAAGTGCGCCGCGCCAGTTCTCCAGCTCCAGCTCCAGCCAACGGGCCGCGGACTCCTTGTCGTGCACCGGACCCGCACTCTCGGCCGGCACGTCGTGGTCGAAGAACCGCGCGGCCTTGGTGGCCATGTCGAGCAGCCAGTGCCGCACCCGTGAGCGCATCTCCCGCACGACGCCGGGATCCTCGTCGAGCTCAAGGCGTTCGGCGGCGAACACGGTCAACAGGTCGTGGCGCGTGTACCGGCCGGGCGTCTCGCTGATGCCGAGCAGACTGGCGTCGGCGAGCTCCTCCAACGCCTCGTCGGGGAACTCCGTCAGCACCGCGGCCAGGTCCTCGCTCGTGTCCGGACCGGGAACCAGCGCCAGTCTGCGGAACAACGACGCGGCACCGGGGCTCAGCTGGTGGTACGAGAGCTCGAACGCCGCCCTGACCTGCAGGTCACCGGCTCTCAGCACGGACAACCGGCGCCGCTCGTCCTCCAGCTGCTCCGCGAGGTGTCTGACCGTCCACTGTGGTCTGCTCGCGAGCCGGTTGCCCGCGATGAGCAACGCGAGCGGCAGGCCACCGCACAACGCGGCGACCCGCGCGGCGGCCTCGGGCTCGGCCGCCAGGCGCTCCGATCCCGCGACGATGCGCAACAGGGCGACGGACCGGTCCAGCGGCAACATGTCCAGCGCGAGCCGGTGCCGGGCGTCGAGGCCGGTGAGGGTCCTGCGGCTGGTCACCAGCACCAGCGTGCTGGGGCTGGACGCGAGCAACGGCCGCACCTGTGCCTCGTTCTCGGCGTTGTCCAGCACCAGCAACACCGTCCGGTCGCGCAACTGCGACCGGTACAGCGACAGCTTGTCGTCCGGGTCGGCGGGAATCTGGCGTTCGTCCACCCCGAACGACCGCAGCAGCCGGTGCGCGGCCCGGTCCGGCGTCAGCGGCTCGGCGTCCGTGCCACGCAGGTCGAGGAACACGCAGCCGTCGGCGAACCG
>NZ_VSRL01000333.1 GCF_012184385.1 Lentzea indica | reverse complement strand
CCCGGCAACGCCCTCGCAGCCAGCGCGGCACGGCGACCGGGTTCGGCACCAGCAGGTACGGCGTGGCGTCCTCGAAGTTCACCAGCACCTCGCCCGGCAGGTCGTCGGCGGCCGCAGCGGACGGCTCAAGGGCGACCGCCGACAGCCGATCCGGCATCGGCCAGGCCGCGGCCTCCGCCGCGTCCAGCACGACCTGCCAGTTGCTCGCGGGATCGCCGACCAGCAGCTCCATCAGCTTGCGCCGCTTGCGTTCCAGCGTGCCCGCCGCACTCGCCTGCGCGGCCGCGTAGCCCTCGACCGACAGGCTCACCAGCTCGTCGACGTGGGCGATCATCGCCTCACCCAGCACCGACATGAGGTGCAGTGACAGCTCCCGTCGCTCGGCGAACGCGCACACGTGCCGCCACGCCACCCGCGCCCCGATCCGGTAGGCCGCCTGCAGGCTGTCCAGGCTGCGGCCGGACTTGAACTCCCACGCGCCGAGCTTGCGGTGGATGTCGTCGTGCGGATCCGGTTCGGCATCCGGCGCGGCGATCCTGTCGACGAACTTCACCAGTGCCTGTCGAATGCCGTCGACGACGTTGTCCCTGAACTGGCCGTATTCGGGAATCGATTTCTCGATCGCCTCGAAAATGCTCACCGAAACGGGCGCGACTTCCATTCGGAGCAACGGCGCCAGCTCCCGCGGGACAGATCTGCGCGGATCGTCCAGCTCGGTCATCCTCGCGAGTGTAGGAGGAAAACGAAACCGGGTCGTTCAGCCAACTGGACCAAATGGTTCACACGAAGAACAGCCGTGCGATGGCATCTCGCGCCACCAGGAACCCGGCAATGCCGAGAATCCAGCCGGTGGTGCTCGCCCCCTTCTCCGCGAACCACGTGCTGATTCGGTTGAGGAACGGCTCGATCCGGCTCCGCAACGCGAGCCGCCCGCCGAGCAGCAGCACCGCCGGCACGATCATGACCAGGCAGTATCCGGCGAGCAGCAGCCCGATCTGAGCCGGGGCGAGGTCGGCGGCGCTCATCATGCCGATCGCGCCCAGGTACGGCAGCATCGTCGCGAGCTCGACGACACCCGCCAGCACAGCGATGCCCGCGACCGCTGCCGCGGACCCGTTGGCGTTGATCCGGTCCTGCCACTTCCCGGTGTCCGGCTTCTTCTTGCTGTCGAACCGGAAGCTGATGACGAACAGGAACACGCCGATCACCAACTGGATCCACAGCGCGACCTTGCCGTCGAGATGGTCGATCACCCGCGAGGCGCCGAGCACGATCAGCACGCCGACCACGAAGTAGAAGACCGTGATCGTGCCGAGGTAGACACCGAACCTGGACAGCCGCAGCCGTCCCGGTGTGAGCATCAGCCAGATCGGGATGAACAGCGTCCCGATGCTCGTCGAGTCCAGCAGCGCCAGCCCCGCCAGCGCAGCCACCAGTCCCAGTGTCATTGGTCCCCCCGGTCCAGAACCGCTTGTACCCTCGCGGCCCGTTTTAGCACGACCGTGAGATTACGACCTTGATCTACCGTTGGCAAGCCGCGGCCAGGTTGCGCAGCGAGTTGGCGAGGTGATCAGGCCCGAAGGGCGGGAACTCGATGTACTCGCGGATGGACTGCGGCACCGCCGACCAGTCGTAGGTGAGCGTGACCTCGGTTTCCGACGGACCTCGCCGCTCGAGGTCGTAGCGCCAGATCCAACCACCGAACCCCAGTTCGCCGTCGTCCTTCTCGTACCCCGTCAGCCAGCCGATGGCGTGGGGCGGGTCGATGACCGCGACCTTGTTGGCGGTCCGGTAGTCGCCGTCGGGGTGGTCGGCGTGGTGCATGGCCATCCGGAAGACCTGCCCCGCCTCGGTCAGCGGCGCCCTGTCGACGACGTCCTGAACCCAGCCGGTGCCGTCGATCGCGGCGTGGGTCGTCGGGTCGGCCAGCACCGCGAACACCCGCTCGGCGGGCACGGCGAAAGTCAGCGTGGCGCTCACGCTCTCCTGATCCATGGGTTCACGCTTCAACGCCTCCGTGCGCGACGCAACCTCCGGGCCACACGCGGTCCGGGGTGCCCCTCAGACGGACGACATGACATCTGTCATGGCTTTTTGGTGTGGCGCCGCACTGCCTTCGCGCGGCGTTTGCCGAGATCGTTGACCTATGACAGTGATCGAGGTGCGCGGGCTGACTCGCCGGTACAGCGGGGGTTTCGAAGCCGTACGGGGCGTCTCATTTGATGTGGAGCGGGGCGAAATGTTCGCTTTGCTCGGCACGAACGGTGCGGGAAAGACCTCCACGGTGGAGGTTGTGGAAGGGCTCTCACGTCCTGCGGCGGGCACTGTTTCGGTGCTCGGGCACGACCCGTTCCGAGAGCGCTCTCTCGTTCGGCCGCGAGTCGGCGTGATGCTGCAGGAAGGCGGTTTCCCACCCGACCTGACCGTGACCGAGACCACGAAGATGTGGGCGGGGACTCTGACCTCTCCGCGCCCGGTTGATGAAGCGTTGTCTCTCGTCGACCTGGCGCATCGGGCTTCGGTGCGGGTGAAGCAGTTGTCCGGCGGTGAGCGGCGGCGGCTGGATCTCGCGCTGGCGTTGCTGGGAAAGCCGGAGGTGCTCTTTCTCGACGAGCCGACGACCGGACTCGATCCGGAAAGCCGGCGCAACACGTGGGAACTGATTCGTTCCCTTCTGCGCGAAGGCGTGACCGTGCTGCTGACCACGCACTATCTGGAGGAGGCGCAGGCGCTGGCTGATCGGCTGGCGATCATGCACCGCGGCCGGATCGTCGCGCAGGGAACGGTTTCCGAGGTGGTGGACGCGTATCCGGCTCGCATTTCGTTCGTGCCGCCTGCCGGTGTTCCGCTGCCCGTGGTTTCGGACGTCGACGCGTCGGGGCGCGTGACCGTGCGGACCAACAATCTGCAGGAGACGCTGTATGAGCTTCTTGCGTGGGCTCATGCCAACTCGGTCGAACTGTCCGGTTTGGACGCTCGATCGGCGTCCCTCGAGGAGGCGTTCCTCGCGATCGCGGAGGAGGCGGCATGAGGGCCGTGGCTGTGGGGCAGGCCGAGCTGAAGTTGTTCTGGCGCAACCGGACCGCGCTGTTCAACTCCCTGGTGCTGCCGTTGCTGATCGTGCCGGCGCTGAT
The DNA here is from genome assembly GCF_012184385.1 of Lentzea indica. Classification (GTDB taxonomy): domain Bacteria; phylum Actinomycetota; class Actinomycetes; order Mycobacteriales; family Pseudonocardiaceae; genus Lentzea; species Lentzea indica. Next base: position 5,295 of record NZ_VSRL01000333.1, on the reverse strand, counting down.
GGCGGTGGACGCCGACGGCGAGCCGCTGCTCGTCGGGCTGGTGGGGTTCGTCCTGGTGATGGCGGTGTACTACAACCTCGTCACCACCTTCGTCGCGCGACGCGAAGAGCTTGTGCTGAAACGTCTTCGCGTTGGAGAGCTGACGGATCCGGAGATCCTGTTCGGCGCGTCCCTGCCGTCCGTCGTGGTGGCTTTGGGACAGATGGCGTTGTTCGCGGTGATCGTCGGTGTGGCGACGGATGCCTCTTTGCCTTCGCGGCCGTGGTTCCTGGTCATGGGTGTTGTTGGTGGCGTGGTCATGTTCGTACTGCTGGCGGCGGCGTCGTCGGCGTTCACCCGGACCGTCGAGATGGCGCAGGTGACGACCCTGCCGGTGCTGGTGGCCTGTCTGATCGGTTCGGGGCTCTTCTTCCCGATGTCCGTCGTGCCGGAGGGCGTCGCCACGGTGCTGCGCCTGCTGCCGTTGACCCCGGTGCTCGACCTGGTGCGGGCGAGCTGGGACGACGGCCCCGTGCTGCGACCGTTGACCGTCCTGGCGGTGTGGATCGGTCTGGGGACCTACGCTGTGCGACGCTGGTTCCGCTGGGATCCTCGGAGGTGAGTTTGCTCGGCTGGTGGCGGTCCCGGAGCAACGCGGCGCGGTTCGACTTCTACGTCCGCGTCACGTTCTACCTGAGCTATCTGGTCCTGCCACCGTTGCTGATCCTCGGCCTGTCCGAGGAGATCAGCACAACCGCCGTCGTCGTGATCTCGGCGGCGGCGCTGCTCCACGCCCTGCTCAGCGTGCGACTGGTCCACCTCGGCATCGAACACCACCTCGGGAAGGCTCCCCACCCGCGCCGGCTCCTCGCGATCTTGCTGGTGTACACCTGCGCCGTGCTGGTTGCCGGGGAGCTCGCCTTCCCGCACCCGACACCTGGCAAGCCCGACGGCCCCGCCGACGGCATAGCGGTGATGTTCCTCGTGCTGACGATCACCACCCTGTCCGCGGTGCTCCGGCCACGCACTTTGGTCCTGGCAGCCGCGGCCGGTGGCGTCTTCATGTTCCTCACCTCCGAACCGTCCCGCGCGGTGGCCATCACCGTCATGCTGCCGGTTGTGGCTTTCGGCTTCCGCACGACGCTGTGGATGGTGGGCCTCGTCTGGGAGCTGGACCGCTCCCGCGAGATCCGCGCCAACCTGGCCGTCGCCGAGGAACGCCTCCGCTTCGCCCGCGACCTGCACGACGTCGTGGGCCGCAACCTCTCCGTGGTGGCCCTGAAAGCCGACCTGGCCGCACAACTGGCCCGCCGCGGCCGTCCGTCAGCGATCGACGAGATGCTGGAAGTCCGCCGCATCGCCCAGGACTCCCTGGACGAACTGCGCGCGGTCGTCAGCGGCTACCGCACCGCCGACCTGTCCGTGGAACTGGCCGGCGCCCGTTCCCTGCTGGCGTCAGCGGGGATCGACTGCCGCGTGATCGGCGACGTCGACGTCGCCGGCGACCCGGCGGACGCGCTGGGCTGGGCCGTCCGCGAGGGCGTCACCAACGTGCTGCGCCACAGCGAGGCCCGTTCGTGCACGATCACGTTGCGCGGCAAAGTACTCACCATGTCCAACGACGGCGCCTCACCCGCCGGCTTCCGCTTCGGCAGCGGCCTCACCGGCCTGCGCGAACGCGTCTCAGCCCTGGGCGGCTCCGTGACAGCGGCCCCGGAAGCTCCCAACCGCTTCGTGCTCACCGTGGAGCTCCCGTGATCCGCATCCTCCTGGCCGACGACGAACACCTGATCCGCGGCGCCATGGCCGCGTTGCTAGCGCTGGAAGACGACCTGGAAGTAGTCGCCCAAGCCGCCACCGGCGCCGAAGCCCTCGCCACCGCCCGCGTGGTCCGCCCCGACGTGGCCGTGATCGACCTGCAAATGCCCGACCTGGACGGCGTTTCCGTAGCCCAGGCTCTGGCTTCCGAGCTTCCGTCCTGCTCCACGATGATCGTCACGAGCCACGGCCGCCCCGGCCACCTGAAACGCGCGTTGGCGGCAGGCGTCCGAGGCTTCCTCCCGAAAACCGTCTCCTCCGACGTGCTCGCCACGGTCGTCCGCACCGTCCACTCCGGCGGCCGCTACGTGGACCCGGCCCTGGCCGCCGAAGCCATCAGCGCCGGCGACAACCCTTTGACACCAAGAGAAGCCGACGTTCTGGAACTAGCTCTCGAAGGCGCCCCCATCGAGGAAATCGCTCGCCGCGCTTCGTTGTCCCCCGGCACAGTCCGCAACTACCTGTCCTCCGCCGTGGGCAAAACCGGCGCCTCGAACCGCCACGAGGCAGCCCGCTTCGCCCGAGCCCGAGGCTGGATCTAGCTGTCCCACCACTTGAGCACCCTCATGGCAGACAACGTCAGCCACTTCGACGGCTCACCCGCGCCGACGTCGATCTCGAACCACACCCGCCCAGGATGCCGCCCGGCCTGCAACCACGTCCCGTCGGACTGCCTGGCATCGCGGATCATCGCGATCGCCTCCGCCATGCGCGGGTCCCTCGTTCCGGCCTGCCGGAAGTACTCAGCCGCGTTGAGAACGCTGTAGCCCCAACGAAAAGGCGACCGAAACTCGCCGACCCACTCCCCCACAGGCTTGTTCGTCGACAGCCTCTTGAACAGGTGCCTTTCGAGCAGGTACTCGTCGCCTCTTCTTCTCGCGGCCCTGGTCTCCTTCGTTCCCCCGGTCGCCTGCTCGTGAACCAGCAACCCCTTCAACGAGTTGAGCGTCGAGTGAAACGACGACCTCGTCGACCCCTCAACCCACTCGCAGTTCCACCCGCCGTCCTCAAGCTGATGCTCGACGAACCACCCAGCGATACCCTCGACGTCCGCACCGAGCCACACCCCGTTGGCCAACGTCCACGAGTTGATGCAGCAGTCGACCTCGCCACCCCAATAGGGCAGGCCCTCGTACTCCCACCGACAGCCCGCCTCGAGCAACTCGACGGTCCGCCTGTCCGTGAGCACCTTCGGATCGAGCCCCCACTCCCTGAGGGAACTCAACGACCACGTGGTGGCCGTCCAGGGCTGCCCTTCTTCCTTCCCGTCGAACCCCTTGGGAAAGAACGCCCCACCAGCCCACATGCCATCAGCACCCTGCTCGTCGAGCAGCCGCGCCCCAAACCCCTCAGTGGCAACCAGCGCCCGCGTTTCCTGCCAAACCTCCCGCGGCGCGTGCAGGAGGTCCCGCTGAACCTGCCACCGCAAGGCCGGGTCGGAGTCGAGCAACCACTCGGTCAGCTCACGCACGCCGCGACTCTAGCCCGCGACCGATCTAGTGGTGTGCGACCTGACCGGCGCCATCCGCGGCGCTCTCAACGCCCCACCGACGTTCGTCGAAGCCACCCGCACAATCCCACCCCAGCGTCCTGACTCACGCCGCCGTGATCACCGAGCCCAACGCGACCGATGCGTGATCCGCTTTCTCCTCCCGCCACACCAGCTGATCACCGCCCCGACCAGCGCAAACCCCTGCACGGGGACCCGATTTTGGCGTGCGGCGACGATCATGTAATCTATGCACACACCACGGTGCGAACCGCGGCAGAACTTAATACGTCCGGGTGGCGGAATGGCAGACGCGCTAGCTTGAGGTGCTAGTCCCCGAAAGGGGGTGGGGGTTCAAGTCCCCCCTCGGACACAATCGCTAAGTACACGCGGAGAGGTCGTCGCATAGACGGCCTCTTTTGCTTTGTCGTACTTCAGCTCAATCCCAAGCTCCCCGTAGAGCCTCGCGAGCTTCTCCGGCTGGCCTTCCTTGATGATCGCCGTCACATCCTGTGCCGCTCGAAAAGTCATCGCTGCACGTCATGCGGCGTATCTGTACTCGTTGATGAGTCCGCCGAGGATCTCGGCGCGGAGCAGCTTGCGGGTCTTGATGTCGTGCACGACGGCGGGTTGCTCTCGAGTCTCGGGCGGTAGCTGGCTGCGGGCCTGATGCGGTCGGTGCTCGTTGTAGTGGATCTCGTAGGTGGCAAGGACTTGACGCGCGTGGGCTTCTCCGGTGATGAGGATGTGGTCGAGGACCTCGCGCCGGATGGTGCCGATGATGCGTTCGCAGTGGGCGTTCATCCGGGGTGCCTGCGGCGCGCTCTTGATCACGCGTAGTTCCTCGGCCTCGAAGACGGTGTCGAACGCCTCGCCGTACTTGCTGTCGCGGTCGCGCAGCAGGAAGCGCAGTGACTCCATGCGCGTTCCGATGTCGGCGGCGAGGTTCCTGGCTTGCTGCACGGTCCAGTCGCGTGTCGGATGGATGGTGATGCCGGTGATGTGCAGGCGTCTGGTGCCGTGTTCAAGGAACGCCAACGCGTATAGGCGTGTGCCGAGTGCGATGTCGATGTGGAAGAAGTCCGCCGCGATGATGCCCTCGGCCTGGGCTGTGAGGAACTCTCGCCAGGTCGGACCGGATCGACGTGGTGCTGGGTCGATGCCCGCTGCGTTCAAGATCTTCCAGACGGTGGAGGCGGCGATTCGATGTCCGAGTCGGGCCAGCTCGCCTTGGATCCGCCGATGTCCCCACCGCGGGTTCTCTGTGGCGAGCCGGAGCACGAGTGCCTTGATCGCTGCTCGTGTGGGTGGGCGTCCGGTACGTCGTCGCGCGGTGTAGTCCCATTTCCAGGCGATGAACCTGCGATGCCAGCCCAGCAACGTGCCTGGCGTGACTGGGAAGATCTCGCGCCACCGCGGACGACGTATCAGCCTGGATAGCGCGGCGAACCAGAATCGGTCTGCCGGCTCGTAGCGGACCGGAAAGACCAGCTGTCGGCGAAGCACGGTGTTCTCGTGCCGCAGCACGAGAAGCTCCGCGTCCTTCTCCGCCTCACCGCGGAACAGCACCGACGCGGCAGACAGCAACTTCCCAGTCACCTTGTACAGCAGGGACACGATCACCTGAGCATGCTCCCAGCCTGGGAAGGATGGGCTGGCACGCTGCGGTGATGACTTTTCGAGCGGCACAACCTCGCTGGCGTGCCTGGCCGTCCTGGACGGGGTGCCGGCCGCCGAGGCGGTCGCGTACGTGCGGGCGCGCTACGAACACCGGGCAGTCGAGACGCCGTGGCAGCGCCGCTACGTCGCCCGCTTCGAGGCGTCGTAGGACCGTCCCGGACGGTCAGGCGTGCTCGACGGCATCGGCCTGCGGGCCCCGGTCGCTCTGCCGGATGCGGAAGCGCACCCGCTCGCCAGCCACCAGGGGCTCGCCGGAGACCACCGAGACGTGCACGAAGAGGTCGGGCCCGCCCGCGTCGGGGGTGATGAAGCCGAAGCCGCGGTCGGCG
>NZ_VSRL01000332.1 GCF_012184385.1 Lentzea indica | reverse complement strand
GGCACGAGCGATGTCCAGCCCGAGCCCCGTGGACCCACCGCCGCTGCTGCCCCGGTGCAACGCCGAGGACGGATCCGCGACCCCGGTCCCACCGTCCTCGACCACCAAGGTCACCCACCCGGCATGCCGCACGACCGACACGCCGACGGGAGCAGCGGCGGGGGTGTGCCGGAAAACGTTCTCCAGCAACGCGTCCACCACCGCACCCAAAGCGTCGGGCGACAACGGCACCCAGGCGGGCTCGCCGACGTCGATCTCGCACACCCGCCCCTGGTCCGCGGCGTGCGCCGACCAGAACGCCATCCGAGCCTCGACCACCGACGCCACGTCGCACGTGCTGGCCGACTCGCCCTCCGCCGGTTGCAGGGCCTGAATGATCCGGTCGACGTCGTGCCCCAGAGTGCTGACGGCACTGCGAATCCGATCGGCGACGGGCCCCGACCCCACCGCGTCGGCGTCCAGGCGCAAGGCCGCCAGCGGGGTCCGCAAGCGGTGCGACACGTCCGCGATCATCTCCCGCTCCTTGGCGCGCAACCGCGAAGTCCGCTCGGAAGACTCGTTGATCGACGCGGCCAGCGCCTCCAGCTCGCGAGGCCCGCGCAGCCGCACCCGCCGCCCTGTCGACGAAGCGAGCACCCGCAGGGCGACGAGCACCGGCGTGAACGGCCGATGTCCCAGCCACACCGCAGCCCCCAGCGTCACCACCGCGACACCGACGACCAGGAACACCGCGCCAAAGGGAAACGGCACTGCGGCAGGCAAGACCGACACCGTGGCCCCGCCGACCGACGTCACCGGCGACCCGCCACCCGCACCGAGCCGCGTGCCGTCCACGAGCACCACGGACAACCGTCCCTCGGCACCGGCGGACGTGCGCGCGATCGTTCCCCGCACGGTGTCGGCATCCGACGAAACCGCAAGCACACCAGCGACGACCGCCGCATCGCGTTGATCAGCGGCCGCGGAGACGGAAGCAGCCCGCGAGTACACCAGAAACCCCGCGGTCGCCAGGAAGACCACCGTCACCAACCCCGCGGAGAGCAGCAGCGCACGGGTGATGACAGATCTCATTCCGGCGCCGCCAGCTTGAACCCCACGCCTCGAACGGTGTGCAGATAACGGGGATGCGCCGCGGTTTCTCCCAGCTTGCGCCGCAGCCAAGAAGCATGGACGTCGATCGTCTTGTCGTCACCGACGTACGGATGTCCCCACACCGCCTGGATGAGCTCGCGTCGCGAGATCACCCGCCCCGGCCGCTGCGCCAGATACGCCAGCAGGTCGAACTCCCGCCTGCTCAACGCAAGCGCGCCATCACCGAGCGTGGCCGAACGCTGCGCGAGATCGACACTGAGATCCCCGACGACGACAACCTCGGACGGCACGGCAGCAGAAGAACCACCCGTGCGGCGCAACAGCGCGTTGATCCGCGCGGCCAGGTGTTCGGACGAGAACGGCTTCACGATGTAGTCGTCCGCACCCGCGTTCAACGTGCTCACGACCGAGTGCTCGGCACCCCGCGCGGTGGCCACGATGACCGGCACGTTGCTCACCCCGCGCAGCATCCGCAGGGCGGCGACACCGTCCAGGTCCGGCAGTCCGAGGTCGAGAATCACCAGGTCGAGCTCATTGGTGCCGGCCTCCCGCAACGCCGCCACCGCGGTGCCGACGGCCTGCACGACGTGCCCGAGGTCGGTCAGCGCGTGCACGAGCGCCGCCTGGACCACCGGGTCGTCCTCGACCACCAGCACCTTCGACATACACGCAGCGTAAGCAGCGAACCCGCCGATTGGGAGAGGTGTTTCGAGCTTATCGAGATCGTGTTTCGTCCTTAAATCTCCCTTAGGGCGCGCGGCCCTACGGTCTGCAGTCACACCGAACCAGGGAGTTGGCGTGGCAGAAGTCGTTCTGACGGGTCTGGGCAAGGCCTACGGTGACGGCACCCGTGCGGTCACCGACCTCAACCTGGAGATCCGCGACGGTGAGTTCCTGGTGCTCGTCGGCCCGTCGGGCTGCGGCAAGACGACGGCGCTGCGGATGATCGCCGGGCTGGAGCAGATCACCGAGGGCACCATCCGCATCGGCGAGCAGGTCGTCAACGACGTGCCTTCGCGTGACCGCGACGTGGCGATGGTGTTCCAGTCGTACGCGCTCTACCCGCACCTGAACGTGTACGACAACATCGCTTTCGGGCTCACGCTGCGGAAGCTTCCCAAGAACGAGATCGACCACCGGGTCCGCGAGGTCGCCGAGGTCCTCGAACTGAGCGAGCACCTCGACCGCAAGCCCCGCAACCTCTCCGGTGGTCAACGGCAGCGCGTCGCCATGGGCAGGGCGATCGTGCGGGCGCCGCAGGCGTTCCTGATGGACGAGCCGCTGTCCAATCTGGACGCCAAGCTGCGGGTGCAGATGCGGGCGCAGATCGCGCGGATCCAGCGCGAGATCGGCGTGACGACCGTGTACGTCACCCACGACCAGACCGAGGCCATGACGCTCGGCGACCGGGTCGCCGTGATGCGGCGCGGTGTGCTGCAACAGGTCGGGCCGCCGCAGGAGCTGTACGACCGGCCGGTCAACCTGTTCGTCGCGGGGTTCATCGGCTCGCCCGGCATGAACCTCGTGTCCGCGCGGCTCGACGAGAACGACGGCCGGTTCTGGGTGTCGCTCAACTCCGACGCCCTGCTGCTGCCGGAGTCCGTGCTCAGGCAGCGCCCGGCGTTGCGCCAGTACGTCGGCCGCGACGTCGTGGTCGGCATCCGGCCGGAGGACATGGAGGACACCGAACTCGCCGACGCGAGGGAGGGCCAGATCCTGCACTCGGTCGCGGACCTGGTCGAGGCCATGGGGTCGGACGTCCTCGTGCACTTCCCGGTCGACGTCCCGCCCGTGGTCACCGACGACACCCGTGAGCTCGCGCAGGACGCCGGCACCGACGACCTGCCCAAGGCAGGTGGCAAGGGAACCGTCCTGGTTGGACGGTTCAGCCCGAGAACCCGCATCTACGAAGGCCAGCCCGTCGCCGCCTGGGTGGACACCTCCCGGCTGCACTTCTTCGACCCGGCCACCGGGTCCTCCATCTGGAAGTAGAGGAGAGCTTCAATGAGGAAGCAGTGGATCGCCCTGCTCGCGCTCGCCGCCGCCGCGTGCTCGGGAGGTGCCGCGGGAACGAGCGCGGAGGACCTCAAGGGCCAGACCGTGGAGGTCGTCGGCCCGTGGACCGGTGACGAGCAGAAGAACTTCGAGAAGGTGCTGCAGGCGTTCACCACCAAGACCGGCGCCGAGGTCAAGTACACACCCGCCGGCGACGAGCTCCCGACCGTGCTGCAAACGAGAATCTCGGGCGGCACACCACCGAACGTCGCACTGATCGCCCAGCCCGGCCTGGTCGCCCAGTTCGCCAGGGCGAACGCGCTCAAGCCGGTGAGCGGCGAGGTCGAGAAGGCCGTCACCGAGCACAACGCGGCGGTGTGGAAGCAGCTCGGCAGCGTCGACGGCAAGCTCTACGGCTTCACCTTCAAGACCGCCAACAAGTCGGCGTTCTGGTACAGCGAGAAGGCCTTCAAGCAGGTCGGCGCGACCCCGCCCGCCACGTGGGACGACCTGATCAAGACCAGCAAGGCGATCTCCGAGACGGGCCTGGCCGCGGTGTCGGTCGGCGGCGCGGACGGATGGACGCTCACCGACTGGTTCGAGAACGTGTACCTGCGCACCGCGGGCCCTGACAACTACGACAAGCTCGCGAAGCACGAGATCCCGTGGACCGACCCGAGCGTGCGCAAGGCGTTGGAGGAACTGGCGAAGCTGTGGGGCGACCCGACGCTGGTCGACGGCGGCGCTCTGCAGACCGAGTTCCCCAAGTCCGTGATCAACGTCTTCGGTGAGCCCGCCACGGCCGCGATGGTGTTCGAGGCCGACTTCGTGGCGAGCGTGATCACCACGAACACGAAGGCGAAGGTCGGCCAGGACGCGAAGTTCTTCCCGTTCCCGTCGGTCGCGGGCAGCAAGGACGCCGTGGTCGCCGGCGGTGACATGGCCGTGCAGTTCAAGGACGACAAGGCGACCACCGAGCTGATGAAGTTCCTCGCCTCGCCGGAGTCCGGTGAGATCTGGGCGGGGCTGGGCGGGTTCCTCTCGCCCAACAAGGACATCCCGGAGTCGGCCTACCCCGACGACGTCACCCAGGACCTCGCCAAGCGGATCGTCGACGCGGGCGACAACGTCAGGTTCGACATGTCCGACCTGGCACCGGCCGCGTTCGGCGGCACGAAGGGCGCTGGGGAGTGGAAGGACCTGCAGGACTTCCTCGCCGACCCGAAGAACGTCGACGGGATCATGGCGCGGCTGGAAGCCAACGCTGCGAAGGCTTACGGGAAATGAAACTCCGTCCGAGCGTGGACGTCGCGCCGGGGCGCTCGCCCCGGCAGGCGATCCCGTTCCTGCTGCCCGCGCTGGTCGTGCTCGCGGCGCTCGTGCTGTACCCGTTGGTGTTCTCGCTGATCCGCAGCTTCTTCGACGCCACGGGTGACGAGTTCGTCGGACTGCGCAACTACGTCGACACGTTCACCGACCCGCGGACGCTGACCGCGTTCCGCAACAACGTGATCTGGGTGGTGGTCGCTCCCGCGGCCGTCACCGGCATCGGTCTCATCCTCGCCGTGCTCACCGAGCGCATCAGGTGGGCGACGGCGTTCCGGCTGGTGCTGTTCATGCCGATGGCGATCTCGCTGTTCGCCTCCGGCATCATCTTCCGGCTCGTCTACGAGGAGACGCCGAACCAGGGCGTCGTGAACGCGGTCCTGGTCGGCGTGCACGACATGTTCAGCCCGTCGTCGCAGTACCCCGGCGCACGGCCGCGTGAGGGGTACACCCCGACGGAAGCGGGCTTCATCGCCGACGCTCCTGCTCGTGCGGGCGACACGATCACGTTGCCGCTGGTGGGTTTCTCGCCGCAGGACGTGCCCGCCCAGGCGCTTCCGGCGTCCGTTCCAGCCGCGGGCAACGGCGAAGTGCGCGGTGTGGTGTGGCTCGACGTGTCGGTCGGTGGCAGCGCGGGCAAGGTCGACCCGATCGAACGCGGCCTGCCGGGCATCGCGGTGGAAGCCGTGCGGGACGGGCAGGTCGTGGCCCGCACGACCACCGGTGACGACGGCAGGTTCACCTTCCCGGACCTGGCGTCCGGCGAGGTCGCGGTTCGCCTGCCGTCGTCGAACTTCGCGCTGCCGTTCCGCGGCCTGACCTGGCTCGGCCCGTCGCTGATCACCCCGGTGATCATCTCGTCCTGGATCTGGATCATGACCGGGTTCGCGATCACGTTCATCGCCGCGGGACTCTCGGCGATTCCCCGTGACGCGCTGGAGGCCGCGCGGGTCGACGGCGCGACGGAGTGGCAGGTGTTCCGCCGCGTCACGATCCCGCTGCTCTCGCCGGTGCTGCTGGTGGTCTTCGTGACGCTGGTGATCAACGTGCTGAAGATCTTCGAGCTGGTCTTCGTCATCGCACCGGGCTCCGTGCAGTCCGAGGCCAACGTGCTGGCGCTGCAGATGTGGCAGGTCTCGTTCGGTACGGGCGGTGACCAGGGTGCCGGCAGCGCGCTGGCGGTGATCCTGTTCCTGCTGGTCGCCCCGGCGATGCTGTTCAACATCCGCAGATTCCGACGGGAGCGGTCGTGACCCTGGTAGCAGAAGAGGTCCGCATCGAGGTGCCCGTGTCCGGTGCGCCGAAGCGGGGAGTGCTGTCCCGGGTCGCCGCACGGCTCGGCAACGGCGCGATCCAGCTGCTGCTGGCGCTGGTGGCGGTGTTCTGGCTGGTTCCGGTGTTCGGCCTGCTGATCGCGTCGTTGCGCGACGAGTCGGCCAACACCGCGACCGGCTGGTGGACCGTGTTCACCAAGCCGGCCGAGCTGACGCTGGCCAACTACGCCGAGCTCGTCGCGAACCAGGCGGTGTGGCAGTCGTTCCTCAACACCTTCTACATCGCCGTGCCCGCAACGGTTCTGGTCGTCGTGATGGCGTCTTTGGCGTCGTACGCGTTGTCGTGGATCGAGTTCCCCGGCCGCGAGACGCTCACCGTCGTCGTGGTCGGGCTGCTCGTCATGCCGATCCAGGTCGCGCTGATCCCGGTGGCAAAGCTGTTCGGCGCGTTCGGCCTGTTCGGCACGATCACCGGCGTCGTGCTGTTCCACGTCGCGTTCGGCCTGCCGTTCGCCATCTTCCTGTTGCGCAACTTCTTCGCCGGCATCCCGCGCGACCTGATCGAGGCAGCGCGGATGGACGGCGCGACGGAGTGGGTGATCTTCAAGCGGGTCGTGCTGCCGGTGGCCAAGCCCGCGATCGCGTCGCTGACGATCTTCCAGTTCCTCTGGGTGTGGAACGACATGCTGGTGGCGCTGGTGTTCGCCGACCAGGACTCGGCGCCGATCACCGTGGCGCTGCGGGCGCAGCTGCGGCAGTTCGGCACCAACATCGACCTGCTCGCGACCGGCGCGTTCCTGTCGATGATCGTGCCGCTGGCGGTGTTCCTGGTGTTCCAGAAGTACTTCGTGCAGGGCGTGCTGGCAGGGTCGACGAAATGACCGCCGTCGCGCTGCGGGACGTGAGCCTGGTTCATCCGGGCGGCACGGTCGCGGTGAACGACGTGAGCCTCTCCGTGGCGGACGGCGAGTTCGTCGTGCTCCTCGGCCCGTCCGGGTGCGGCAAGTCGAGCATCCTGCGCATGGTCGCCGGCCTGCAACGCCCGACCAGCGGCCAGGTCTTCCTCGACGGCGTCCCCGCGGACGACGTGCCTGCCCGCTCCCGTGGCGTGTCGATGGTGTTCCAGGACTTCGCGCTCTACCCGCACCTGACCGTGGCGGACAACATCGGCTTTCCGCTGGACGTCGCCAAGCGTCCCCGGGACGAGCGCGCCGAACGGATCGCCGAGGTGGCGGAGGCGTTCGGCATCGGCGACCTGCTGGACCGCAGACCTGCCGAGCTGTCCGGCGGCCAACGGCAACGTGCGGCGATGGCACGGGCCATCGTGCGCGGACCTCGCGTGCTGCTGATGGACGAGCCTCTGTCCAACTTGGACGCGGTTCTGCGTTCCGGTCTGCGGGCGGAGATCGCCGGCCTGGCGCGCTCGCTCGGCTTGACGGTGCTGTACGTGACGCACGACCAGATCGAGGCGCAGACGATGGCCGACCGGATAGCGGTGCTGCGCAACGGTGTCCTGGAGGACGAGGGCCGGCCGGACGAGGTCTACCGGCACCCCGCGACCATGCACGTGGCGGCGTTCCTCGGCAGCCCCAGGATGAGCCTGTTCAAGGCCTACGTGCAGGTGGTCGTCGACAGCCACGTCGAACTGCACATCGGCGGTCAGGCGATCGACCTGCCGTGGCCGGACATGCGCGCCCGTGCCGTCGCGCACTACGACGGTGAGGACATCGCGGTGGGCGCCAGGACCGAAGCCCTGCGCCCCGCTGCCCCGGGTTCGTCCGGCCCGGTCCTGAAGGGCCAGGTGCGCCATCTGGAGCACCACGGCCACGAGACTCTCGTGTCGGTCGACGTCGGCGCGTGGGGCGTCGAACCGTGTGGCCTGCACGAGCTGCGGACCGGTGAACTCGTGCTGCGCGTGCGGCCGGACGTCCGGCCTGTGCACGGTGAGCACGTCGGCGTGCATCTGTGCCTGGAGCAACTGCACTTCTTCGACCTGGCCAACGGCCGGCGGATCGGGCCACGCGGACGCCGTCGCTGATCTGGGGGTGTGAAGGCCGGTTGCCGCCCCCGTCGCGGCAACCGGCCTTCTCCTTCGCCCCCCTTGGCTCGGTTCCGATCAGGGGATGACCGCGATGCCGAGGATGGCCTGCATTGGCCGAGATCCACTGTCCTTGCTTGCGAGCCGCCGTGCTGTCAGGTGAACACCTGACAATCCAGGTGCCCGATCTGCCTGAACCGGACACATCGCCCTCCGGTCAATGGCAAGATCAGCGGTGATGGCCGGGGCAGGGCAGTGAGGTGACGGTGGCCGGGGAAGCGACACGGCTGCTGGAGCGGTTCGGACCGCGGTGCGCGGCTGTCGTGCGCGTTGCGACCCTGCCGCCCATCGTCACAATCGTTCTGCTCAGGGTTTCGCCGGAACGGTTGTGGTCCGCCGTCCTCGTGGTCGTCGTCGCGGCGGCCTGGACCTGCGGTTACTGCTGGTGGCTGAGCAGGGGCGGACGTCCGCCGGTGGCCGTCGACGTCACGGTGCTGCTGGCCGTGTGCCTGGTCGCCCTGTGGACCGGCGCCGTCGACGCCGCCAACACCGGCTGGCTCCGGCTACTGGTGACCTTCGCCTGCGTGACCTGGCAGTGGCACACCTCGCCGCTGGCCGGCGCGGCCGCGGCACTGGTCGCGGGTGGCGGGATGCTCGTCACCATCGCCGCCGCCGGGCTCGCGGTGAACGGTGGACAGATCTGGGTGCTGGCGATGGCCGCCATCTCCAGGGCGGTCTGGGTGCTCGTCAC
>NZ_VSRL01000331.1 GCF_012184385.1 Lentzea indica | reverse complement strand
CGGTCGATCGAGGGACTGGTCGCGGCGGCGAAAGCCGTGCTGTGGAACGCACCTGACGCCGCGGCCGAGCTCGCGGGGCGGGCACTCGAACTCACCGACCAGGCGTCGGCGTCGCTGGTGCACCGCACGGTCGTCGCGGCACGGGCGCTGATCGCGGCGGGCAAGCTCACGGCGGCGCAAGCGCTCGCGCAGGACGCGCTGTCCCGCCAGGTGTCCCCTGAGCCCGCCGCCAAACTGCGGCACTGCGTGGCTATCACGACGTTGCTGGGCGCGCAGCACACCGAGTCGGTGGAGATCTCCGAGGCGTTGCTGGAAGAACCCGACCTGCTGCCGGAACTCGCGCCGTGGGTGGAGATCACCCGGATGATGGCGTTGCTCGGCCACGATCGGCGCCGCGCGGAGGAGCTGGCGGAGACGATCGTGCGCACGCACACGGGCTCACCGGACGACGTGCTGGCAACGGCGTTGGCGGTGCTGGCGGCGATCGCGCGCGACACCGGACAGCCCGGCGCGGCACTGGAACTGGCCCGCGAGGCGGCGCAGTCCGTGACCTCCCACGACCTCTGCGCCTATCCGCAGCTGTTGCTGGCGACTGTGTTCTCGGGGCTGCGGGAGTTCGCCGACGCCGACAGCGTGGTGCGGCGGGTGCGCAGCGGGCCGTCCGCGGTGGTGACCAAAGAGGTCATGACCTCGGTCGTGCAGGCGCGAATCCTGTTGCAGGCAGGGCGAATCGAGGAAGCGTCCGTCGAAGCGCGCGGTGCGCTGGCGGTGGCGGAGGAGACCGGGCACGCGGCGCTGGTGGCGCCGGCGTCGGCCGTGCTGGCGATGGTCGCGATCCACACTGGTGACCTGCCCGCCGCGATCGAGCACGTCGAACGCTGTCGCGGCTACGTTCCTACGGACGGGATCATCTTCTCGCGCGCCTACTACCAGTGGGCCGACGTGGTCGTTTCCCATGTCGGCTTCGGGCTCGACAAGGCCTTGGGACTGCTCACCGACCAGTACCCGGGACTGGTGTCGTCGGGCCTCTTCGCGGAGGAACCGCGTGCCGCCGGCTGGTTCGTGCGCCGGGCTCTGGAGGCGGGGGACGAGCGGCTGGCCAAGGCCGTCGTGGACCGCGTGGAACGGCTGGCGGAGGAGAACCCCGGATTCCGTGCGGTGGCGGCCGCCGCGTTGCACGCACGAGGCCTGTTCGACTCCGACGCCTCGTTGCTGGAACTGGCTTCGCAGCAGCACAGGGACCTGTGGGCGCGGGCGAACGCGGCCGAGGACCTCGGCGCGCTGCTGACCGCCGACCCGGCTGACCGGGCGGCGTCGGTGAAGGCGCTGGAGAACGCGCTCGGGCTGTACCGGGAGATCGGCGCGTCACGTGACAGCGCGCGGGTGCTGGGACGGCTGCGGAAGCTCGGGCGCCGGCGTCGTGCGGCACCGGTGCGTCCTGCGTCCGGATGGTCCAGTTTGGACGACACCGAACGGGCGATCGCGAACCTGGTGGCCAAGGGTCAGACGAACAGGCAGATCTCGACGCAGCTGTTCATGTCGCCGCACACGGTGAACTTCCACCTGCGCAAGATCTTCCGGAAGCTCGAGATCAGCTCTCGCGTCGAGCTGGTGATGAGGTCGAGGGACGACCAGTGAGCTTCTTGGCCTGACGGCGCAGCTGCAGGATGCGGGCCGCGCCCACGACCGCGACCAGCAGCGCACCGCCGATCGCCGCGAACAGCAGCGCCACGCCGAGCGGAAGGCTGAACTGACCCCACAGGAAGTGGATGGTCGTGTTGCCGCCGTTCTGCAGGATGAAGACGAGCAGGAAGATCAGCACCACGATCGCGATCAGCACGGCGACCCACGTACCGCTGATCCGGGTGGGCCGCAGCTTCTTCTGCGTGACAGCAGGAGGAGCGCTCGCCGATGGAGCGGCCGGGATCGGCTCCGTGATCGGCGTCTTCGGGGTCTCGTCGCTGGTGTTCGCCACGGTGAAATTATCGGCGACCTGGCGTGATCGCGCGCGCTGGCGAACGGGTGGCTACAACCTCCGCAGGCCGGTCAGGACGCGTTCGAGCAGCGCCATGTTCGGCTTCTCTCCCGGTTCGTGCACGGCGACCAGGCCGAGCGTGATCAGGTCGCTCAGCAGCACCCGCGTGACACCCAGCGGGATCTTCATGAGCGCCGAGATCTCGGCGACCGACCGCGGCTGCAGGCACAGCCGCATCATCGCCGCCTGGTCGTTGTTCGCGCGGTACAAGGACTGCTCGTCCGTCGAGAGGAGGGTTTCCAAACGGAGGTCGTGGCGGGCCGCGGTACGGCCGCCGGTGCGGGCATAAGGACGAACGAGAGCGCTGTCCCGCGCGGGGACTGGTGGTTCTTCTTCTTGCATCGGCCACTCCGGTGGCGGTTCCGGTGGGCGTTGGCGCAACGGTTGCTGACGGGGCAGTTGCTGCGTCTCCGCGCCGTTCGAGTCTCCTCTTCCCTCGGCGCGCAGCCGTCTGCGGGTCTTCGGGGACCCGAAACGTGCCCCCGTGTAACCGATTTCCGTCGCTCCCTCGTCGTGCACGTGCTCAAGCTATAACGAAGTCGCCCGAATGTATGTCGATCACGTTGCCTTTTTGTCACCCAGATCGAATCTGACCTGGATCGCAGTGCCCGACGACGTCGTTTGGGTGCGCACGAGGTCGGCCAAACGGTTGACCAGCAACAGACCGCGACCGCCTGGATCGTTTGCGTGAACAGGCGTGCGTCCGGCCAGCACATCCGTGATGTGGCCGTTGTCGTTGACTTGGCAAACAATACTTTCACTTTCCGCCCAGACCCGCACCGTGCTCTCGCCGCCGCCGTGCCGGACGCTGTTCGTCGCGAGCTCGTTCACCGCGAGCGCGAAGTCGTCGACGCGATCACGCGCCAGCCCGTACTTCACGGCCTGCTCACGTGCGAACGCCCGCACCGCGGCCATCGCACCGGCGCCTGCCAGCGTGCTCGCCGCGTCGACCGGGGTCGCCAGCGGCATCGAGTGCGCGGCGACGACGACCCGTGCGGGGTGGAAGTGGTCGCTGGGACGGTGGCCGCTCGCGTCGATCACGACCGGGTGGGTCTTCTCGGCGTCGGCCAGGATGTCGTGGGTGAGGGTGGAGATGTTGTACGGGCACAGGATGCTGACGTCGCGGCCGCTGAACGCGTAGTTGACCAGCGCCTCGTGCAGCGTGCACGCCGGGTACTCGACGTCGGTGCGCAGGTCCCACACCGGCTCGCTGATGATCCGGACGGCCCCGCGGTGCCGGTCGGCGAACGCGCGGAGCTCGGGGATGATCCGGCCGGGGTTGCGGCCGGTGTCCGTCATGTCGAAGAACGTCACGAGGTGGGCGAACCCGCTCAGCGCCTCCTTGAGCAGCTGCAGGTTCCTGCTGGGCACCGTCACGGCGACGGGTTCGGCGTTCGCCAGGCCCTCCACGACGAACGGGACGGTCCCGTCGATGTAGGAGTCCTCATCGGAGTAGAACAACGCCGGATGTGCGAACGTCATGTGCCACCTCTCGTCAACGCCCCAGGATGCGCACCCGGCGCGTTGCTCAAACCATCATTTCTTGACCCTCACACCGTGTCAGCCCCTACACAGGAGCAGTCATGTTCAACATCGGAGACTTCGCCCGTCTGGGGCGCGTGTCGGTGCGGATGCTGCGCCATTACGACGCAGTGGGGTTGCTACCGCCTGCGCACGTCGACCCTTCGTCGGGCTACCGCTTCTACACCGCCGTCCAGCTGCAGCGGCTCAACCGCCTGGTCGCGCTGAAGGACCTCGGTCTGACGCTCGAGCAGGTTCGGGTGGTGCTCGACGAGAAGCTTTCCGTCGAGCAGCTGCACGGAATGCTTTCGTTGCGGCGAGCCGAGCTGCGGCAGCAGATTCTTGCGGACGAATCGCGGCTGCGGCGGGTCGAGGCACGTCTCCGCGCCATTGAAAGGGAAGGCGCCATGCCTACCGACGACATCGTTGTGAAGCCTGTTCCCGCTGTCCGGGTCGCTCGCCTGACCGCGACCGCCGCGTCCTACGAGCCCGAGGACATCGGTCCGGTCATCCAGCCGCTGTACCCGGAGCTGATCGCACGCATGGAACGCGCCGGTGTTGGGTTCGCCGGTCCCGGCGTCGCGACCTACGAGCCGACCGAGGGCGACCAGGTGCTCGTGCACGCCGGTGTGACGGTGGCGGTCGAGCCTTCTGACCGGTTCGAGTTCGAGGTCGTGGACCTGCCGGCGCTGGCAGAGGCGGCGACCATCGTGCACCGGGGGCGGATGGACGACGTCGACGCCACCTACCAGGCGGTCGCGACGTGGATCGAGGCCCACGGGTACAAGCAGAACGGGTTCGCCCGCGAGGTGTACCTCCAGTACGGCGAGGGAGATCCCGCTGACTGGATCACCGAGCTGCAGCTGGAGATCACCAAGCCGTAAGGGCGATCACCGCGGCCAGCCCGAGCAGGCCGAGGGGGAGTGATGCGACCGTGGCGAGCCCGCCCACCAGCAGCGGGCCGCCCGCGTCGCCCAGTTCCCTGCCGACCTCGGCGCTGCCCATCGTCTGGCCCATCCGTCCCTCCGGTGTCGTCCTGGCCAGTGCGGCGAACGCCAGCGGTGTGACGGCTCCTGATCCGGCTCCGATCAGGACGGCCGCGATGAGCGTGCCCGTGAGTCCTGGGATCGCCGCGGCCGCCACGAAACCCGCTGCCGCGGTGAGGATTCCGGTCCGCGGGCTGGTGACGCGGCCCGCGTCGTGGGCCTTGCCGATGCGCGGCTGGATCAGCGCCGCGGTGATCGCGAGGAGCGACACCGCGGCGCCGGTGACGATCGGGCCGTGCTCGGCGGCTTTCACCGGCAGGAAGCCGACTCCGGTGGCCAGCGCCGCGGTGGACGCCGCGAGTGCCGTGGTCGGCCTGAGGAAGTCGCTGTGGGACAGGCGTTTCGCCAGATCTTTGACGGTTTGCCGTTGGCGGGGCAGGGGTTCGAGGTTCGGGACCGTCAACGTCCACGCGGCCACGGCCACCGCCATCGCCGCCATGGTCAGGAACAGCAGGTCGAAGCTGCCGAAGTAGATCAGCACGCCGCCGAGCAGCGGACCGGCGGTGTAACCGACGCCCTTCCACGCGCCGTACCGGCCGAACGCCTTGCCTCGTCCTGTTTCCGGGGTCAGGCGGGCGACCATCGCGCTGGCCGCCGGGGAGAACGCCGCCGCGGCCACACCTTGCCGAACCGTGCGACGGCGACGTTGTCGATCAGCACGAACGCGCTCGAGGCCAGCGCGAAGGCGAGGAGACCGCCGAGCAGGACCGGGCGCGGGCCGATGCGGTCTGCCAGCGAACCGAAGACCGGCTTGAGGAGGATCTCGGCGCCGTCGTAGATCGCCAGCAGGAGGCCCAGCGTCAGGAGGTTCGTCTGCAGAAAGCCCAGGCCGGAGGCGACGCTGTGGGCGCCGAACGCGGTGACGAAGCCCGCTGCGCACAACGGCAGGACGCTTTTCACGTGGCCGAGAATACGTTCCGCTGATCCAGTGATCCGGGCCGCTCACCCGTATGCGAGAGCGTGACGGGGAACCCCTCCGTCATGAACAGCAAGCGAATCGTGACGATGTCCGCGCTCGCCTGTGCCGGCCTGGTGTTTCCACTGGCCGGAACCGCCGCGGCGGCCGATGGCGAGCTGACCATGACCGTGACGCCTGAGAACCAAAGCGCCACCTCCGCGTTCACTCTCACGTGCAACCCGGACGGCGGGAACCACCCCAGCGCCGATGCCGCCTGTGCCGAAATTGAGGCGGCGAACGGTGACTTCTCGGCGTTGCCCGGCGAGCCTGACCTGCTGTGCACCTACATCTACGACCCGGTGACCGTGTCGGCGACCGGCAGGTGGATGGGGCAGGACGTCAACTACACGCAGACGTTCCCGAACACCTGTGAGCTCATCCGGGCCACCGGATCGGTGTTCGTACCGGAGATTCAGTAACTGTCCGCGCGCGGCGGGCCTCACCGGGCCGCCGCGCTCACCAGGACCCGTCAGTGATCGTCCTGGTGGATGCGGCGATGCAGCGACTCCATCCGTTCGTCCAGCTGAGCCGCGATCATCGCCGACGACTTCAGCTCGTCCACGAAGTCAGCGGGCGGGCTGTCGTCGTACTTGTAGAACAGCTTGTGCTCCAACGTGGCCCAGAAGTCCATGGCGATCGTCCGCAGCTGCACCTCGACCTTCACGTGCTCGACCCGGTCCGACAGGAACACCGGAATCCGCACGATGAGGTGCAGGCTGCGGTAGCCGTTCGGCTTCGGGGAAGCGATGTAGTCCTTGGTGCGCAGGATGTCCACGTCGTGCTGCCGGGCGAGCATCGCCGAGACGCGGTACACGTCGGACACGAACGGGCAGATCACCCGCACGCCGGCGATGTCGTCCAGGACGTCGCCGATCGACTCGACGTCGAACGGCAAGCCCTTGCGCCTCAGCTTTTCGAGGATGCCTTCCGGCTTCTTCACCCGGTTGGTGATGTGTTCGATCGGGTCGTGCCGATGGACGTAGTCGAACTCCTCGCTGAGGATCCGCAGCTTCGTCATCAGCTCCTCGATCGCGAACTTGTAGACGAGCAACCGCCGTTCGAGGTCGCGAATCAGACTGAGGTCGTCTGCCAAGTCCGTCACAACACCAGGGTACTGATCACGCGGACCTGCCTCGGCAGCGGTCACGGCTGTTTCGCCGAGGTCGTGAGCTGGGAGAGCCAGTCGTCGTTCTGCCTGGCGATCACCTGCTCGCAGCCGGTCACGAACGTGTCCTGCGCGACCTGGTCCGGGCGGTCGGGCAGCGTGCGGACCAGATCTTCCAGGTCGTGCACGGTCCGGCGGTAGCGCACGACCAGGCGGTCGTAGCCGGTCTGCGCGATGTGGGCCGTGACGGCACCGGCGATCGTCGTGAGCAGACCCGCCCACACCGCCAGCTGGTAGCCCTGCACGGCACCTACTGCGGCCAGCGCGGCGGCCATGCCCTGGAAGAGGTACTCGGCCATCCGCATCCGGTGCAGGTTGCGTTGCAGGCGTTTCGCTGTCGCGCGGTGGTAGGAGATCTGCTCGCGCACCCGGTTGTCCACATAGGAGCGCAGGTCGTAGATCAACGGGGTGGTGCCCGCCATCTCGTGCATCCGCTCGTCGCGTTCGGCGCGCTCGACGTTCTGCTTGAGCAACGCCACGGCTTTGGGGTCGCGGTACGGGGTCGCGCCTGCGAGGTACTTGCACACCTCGGCTTTCACCTGTTCCGCGATGATCCGAGCGTTCGTCCACCGCGCGCGTTCCGCGGGTTCCTTCACGGCGCGGAACCAGATGCCCGCCACGACCAGCGTCGCGGTGAGGACGGCGACGGCGATGCTGGTGACCGGCTGCCACCGGGAGCTGTACTGGGCCGCGACCACCGTGAGCACCGCGCTGCCCGCGAGCGTGCCGAGCACGGACAGGCGGTAGCGCAGCGCGCGGTCCTTGTAGTGGTTGGCCGATCGCGACCACGCCTCGTGCTTGCCCCACATCGAGCGGGCCAGGTTCTCGTCGACGGGTGGCCGTGCGGCGACTCCGGGCGCTTCCACGGTTTCCCGGCGGACAGGTGCGATGCCCTGCTCGGCCAGCCAGCGGCGGCTGATCGCGGCGTCGAACCCCGTGTAGCCCCTGGCGCGCTGGGCCTGCACGAGCGCGGCCGCGAACGGGCCCGGCGCGGTGGCCTGGTCCTCGATCCACGCGCAGATCTGCTCGTGCCACGCCGCGCCGTCGATCTGGCCCGCGAGCTCGGCGAACCGCACGAGGCGTTGAGGCAGCGGGGCGTCACCGTGCACCACCTCGTGGAACGGGAGATCCGGCCACCGCCTGGCGGGTTCTGGAGGCTGCGGGATCTCGATGGTGGTCGTCGGGGTGTCGTCGACGGCAACCTCCTGTGGCGGGGAAGGGACGAAGACCGTGGCGTCCGCCGGTGTGTGCTTGAGCTTGGAGAGCAGCTCCTCCGCCCGCTTGGTGGCCCAGTCGTCCGGCCGGACCTCCTCGCGCACGTCGAACCGCAGCCGCCCGTCCTGCACGACGACCTCCTGCGACGGCCTGCCGGACAGGAACACCAGGCGCGGCAGGTTCGGCTGGGCCGCGTCGTTCTGCTCGTAGGTCGAGAACGTCCACTCGCGGTCGGCCAGCAGGGCGCGCAGCGTCCACAGCACGGGCAGCTCGAACCCCTCCGGCACGCCGATCACGCTGTACGTGCTCATGGGTCTGGCCACCGCCCGCGCGAGGATCGGCACGAGCATCGGGTCGTCCAGCGCCCGCGGCCGCACCCCCTGGTCGAACTCCTCCAGCTTCACCTCGGGCAACCGGTTGCTGATGGGCCGTTCGTCGAGCCATCGCTCCCAGCACGTCGTCATCGCCGGCACGAGCCGGGAGATCATGCCGCGGTCGCCACCAGCGCGTGCGCGCGTGCGGCGGCGTCGCCGGGACGGG
>NZ_VSRL01000330.1 GCF_012184385.1 Lentzea indica | reverse complement strand
CTCGCGCCACCGCCGGCACCGCCCGCGAACGGCGTGCCGGCCCCACCGGACGCGCCGCCGCCGAAGCCCGGCTCACCGCCGTTCGCGCCGTTGCCGTCGCCACCGTTCTGGCCGACCGCGACCACGAGCTGCGTGACGCCGGACGGAACGGCCAGGTCCGCCGTGGCCCTGAAGCCA
The DNA here is from genome assembly GCF_012184385.1 of Lentzea indica. GTDB lineage: Bacteria > Actinomycetota > Actinomycetes > Mycobacteriales > Pseudonocardiaceae > Lentzea > Lentzea indica. The sequence goes on along the minus strand of NZ_VSRL01000330.1, from coordinate 8,314 downwards.
GGTCTGCCGTTCGGGGCTGAGTTGTCACCGCCGTCGGCACCCTTGCCGCCGCGTCCGCCGATGGTCACCACGCGGAGCTTCGTGACGCCCGCGGGGATCGTGTAGGTCTGCTCACCGCCGGTCGGGTGGAACGTCTTCGAGACGAAGTGGTCGGCGAGTACCGGTGGAGCAAACACAACGCTCGCGCCCATCAAACCGATGGTGAGCGCCGTCGCGAGCCTGGCTCGGGACATCGAGGGGTGCCTTCCGTGCAAATGGGCCCCGATCCGGCGAAAGGATCCCGCACCTCACTTCGGGATGGCGCGATCTTCACCCGAACGGCACGTGAAGTAGTCCGAATGGACGTCAGGCCAGGAACCGCAGCACGGCGTCGCGGAACTCAGCGGGCCGTGTGCTGTGCACCCGGTGGCCGGCGTCGATCGTGATCAGCTCGGCGTCCCGGATCTCCGCGGCCATCTCTGCGAGCCGCTCGGCCGGTACGTGGCTGCGCGGACCACCGCCGATCACCAGCGTGGGGGCCTTGATCGCCGCCAGGCCGTCCCACCACAACGGATCTGGCGCGCGGAGCTGGGTCAGCACCTGCGGCACCACGCGGCGGTCGAACCCGCGCCGGGCCAGGACCTGCAAGGCGAGGAACACCGACGCACCACGCTTCGGCGGGCGAGGCTCCCCGGACCTCGGCGGTGGTGACGGATCCTCCAGCACGAGCTTGCGCACGCGGTCCGGGCGTCGTCCGGCCAGGAGCGCGGCGACGTGGCCGCCCAGCGAGTGGCCGATCAGGTCGAACTCGGAGATGTCGAGCGCGTCGAGCACGCCCACGACGTCGCGTTGCACCGAGTCGAGGCGGTAGTCGCCCGTCCACGAGCTGCGGCCGTGACCACGCAGGTCAGGAGCGATCACCTGCCGGCCCGACAACACCAGATCACGGGTGAGGCGCGACCACGTCGCCGAGCTGCTGGCCAGTGCGTGCAGCAGCACGACTGCCGGGCCTGCACCCTCCCAGCGGTAGGCGATGGTCGCACCGCCGACGTTCAACGTGGGCAGTGGAACCCGTGCTGACATTGCGGACCGTCCCCCGGTGCGGGTGTGGCACTGTCTTGGTCATGATTCCGGACGTCGTGCGGTTCCGGCAGGCCGATCTTCTTTCCGTTCTGCACCGGCGGTTCGGACCGGTCGTGCGGATGGGCCCGTACACCTACCTGCTCGGGCCGGAGGCGAACCGGTTCGTGTTCGCCAACTCCGAGCTGTTCGAGGTGGAACGCGCTTTCCAGGTGCTGGTTCCGGTGGACGGTCCCACGTCGTTGATCGTCAGCGACGGAGAGGACCACAAACGGCGGCGCAAACACGTACAACCCGCGTTCGTGCACCGGCAGATCGCGAACTACGTGCCGGTCATGCGGGCCAACGCCGAGGCAGCGCTCGACGCGTGGCGGCCAGGCGAAACAGTAGATGCCTACCAGGACTTCCGCCGGGCGATCCGGCGCAGCACGATCCACGCGTTGTTCGGCGAGAAACTGGCCCAGGACGCGGACTTCTTCGGGGCACACCTGCAGCTGCTGATCAACCTGATCGACCGCAACCCGGCGGTGGTCACCGTGCTCAGGCGGACGAAAGCACCAGCGTGGCGCAACGCGATGAGGGCGCGGAGAGCCGTTGACGCGCGGGTCTACCAGGCGATCGCGGAAACACGGCAAGGCGGTGCGGCCGGAGACGTGCTCACTTCTCTCGTGCAGAGCGACGGACTGAGCGACCTTGAGGTGCGCGACCAGATCGTCACGCTGATCGCGGCCGGCTACGAGACGACTAGTGGCGCGATGGCGTGGGCAGTGTTCAACCTGTTGCGGCACAACGGGGTGTGGGAGCGCGCGCAAGAGGACGACGACTACCTGACCAACGTCGTCAACGAGACCCTACGGCTCTACCCTCCGGCGGTGGTCTCGGCACGGGTGGCGGCGCAGCCGTTCGAGTTCGCCGGGAAGAAGATCAAAGAGGGCACGTTCCTGCTGTACAGCCCGTACGTCACGCATCGGCTGGCCGAGGTGTGGCCGGATCCGCTGCGGTTCGACCCGGATCGGTGGGAGCGCAAGCCCGCACCGCACGAGTTCCTGCCGTTCGGCGGCGGCCCGCACCGGTGCATCGGCGCCGGGCTCGCCACGACGGAACTGACCGTGATGCTGAAAGCGTTGCTGCAGCGCCCGAAACCGGAACTCCTCCCCCAGCGCCTCACGCCGACCAGCGTCGCAGCGATGCGCCCCAAGCACGGCCTCAGAATCCGAGCAGCAGGGTGACCACCGAGGCGAGGCACGCGACGCCGCGCACGTGGTTCCAGAGCGTCCACTTGCGCAGGTACTCGGGCCAGTAGGCGTCGTCGGTCCGTTCGAGACGGTTGTTCATCGGCACGTTCACGAACATCGTCAGCAGGAAGCAGCCGACGATGTAGAGCAGGCCGCCCACGATCCTGCCCTGGAAGACCTCGATGCCGCACAGGACGACGTTGCCGAGAAACACCAGCAGGAACACGGGGTTCTGGATGCGGACGTTCATCCGGCGCATGGCACCGCGGGCGTTCTCGGCGGGCAGGTCGGCGAGGCCCGGCATGACGGCGGTGGAGAAGGCGAAGAACAGGCCGGCCATCAGGCCGGACGCGGCGACTGCGATCAGCGTGATAATCCCCATGGCGCTCACTCTGTCGCCTCAGCGCCGGACTCTCAATGACAATTCATCGCGCACGCTTGCTCATTCGTCCAGACTGGTGGCATGACGGACGCACTGGGCGAGGCGCTGCACCTGTTGAGGATGTCCGGCACCTTCTACTGCCGGACAGAACTCACCGAGCCGTGGGGCCTCACGATGCCCGACATGGCGGACTGCCTGTGGTTCCACGTCCTGACCAACGGCCGTTGCGAGATCGAGGTCGACGGCAAGATCACTGAGCTCGAACCCGGCGACGTGCTGCTCGTGCCAGGAGGCCAGGGCCACCGGCTGTTCCATGGTGACGCCGAAACACCGCTCGTCACGACGTTGCCGCACACGTTCGAGACCGACAACTACGCGATCCTCCGGCACGGCGGCGGCGGGGCCGTAACGCACCTCGTGTGTGGTGCGGTCCGCTTCGACCACCCAGCGGCGAAACACCTCATCAACGTGTTGCCGCACGTGCTGTACGTGCGCCGCGCGGACGACATGCGCGCCACGATCGACCTGATGGCCGCCGAGGCCAGGAACCTGCGTCCCGGCGGCGAAGCGGTCATCACCAGGCTCTCGGACGTCCTGGTGATCCAGACGATCCGCTCGTGGCTCGCCAACGACCCGGCCGCGCGCACCGGCTGGCTGGGCGCGTTGCAGGACCAGCAGATCGGGCAGGCGCTGGCGTTGATCCACCGCGACCCCGCCCAGCCGTGGACCGTCGAACGCCTCGCGCACCAGACCGCGATGTCCAGGTCGGCGTTCGCGGCACGGTTCACCGATCTCGTCGGCGAACCGGCCATGCGGTACGTGACGCGGTGGCGCATGCACGTTGCGATGAACCGCCTACGCGACCGTGACAGCACGGTCAGCGAGATCGCCCGAGGCCTCGGATACGAGTCGGAAGCCGCGTTCAGCCGTGCGTTCAAACGGATCGTCGGGGTCTCGCCCGGTCAGGCGCGGGCTGGCTGAAGCAGATCCCAGCGGTTGCCGTAGAGGTCCTCGAACACGGCGACCTTGCCGTAGACCTCGTCTCGCGGTGTCTCCAGGAACTGCACCCCGAACGCGGTCATGCGCGCGTGGTCGCGGTCGAAGTCGTCGGTGTTGAGGAAGAACCCGACGCGTCCACCGGTCTGGTCACCGACTCGTGCAGCTTGTTCCTCCGAGGACGCCTCCGCCAACAACAACGACGCTCCACCACCCGGCGAGACCACGACCCAGCGCTTGTCGCCCTGCGGCTCGTCCTGGACCAACGTGAACCCAAGACCGTCGACGTAGAAGCGGATCGCCTCGTCGTAGTCCCTGACAACCAACGTCACCAAACCGATTGAACGCACGCTGATCAGTATGGCTTGGTGCATCTATGGCGATTACATCGCAGACCCATCGACTGCCCGTGCGCAAGCTGGTCGCGGCCTCCGCCGGTAACGCGGGCATCGGCGCTTGGTACAACCTCACGGTCGCGCTGTTCGGCGGAACCGCGCCGCTGGTCATTCAGGCGGTCGGCGGCACGGTGTTCTTCTGGTACGTCGCGGTGATCTCGTTCCTGGTGATCCTGACGCTGCCAGAGACGAAGGGCGTCACTCTGCGCTGAGACAGAACTCGTTGCCCTCGGGGTCTGTCAGCACGAACCAGTCGCCCTCGCGGCTCACCAGCGTCGCGCCGAGGTCGAAGAGCCGCTTCGCCTCAGCCTCCGGGTTCGGGCTGCGCAGGTCGACGTGCACGCGGTTCTTCACCGTCTTGGGCTCGGGCACGCGGTTGAAGAAGAACCGCGGCGACCCGTCGAGCAACACCGATGGATCGTCTTCGGGATCGTCGATCCCCATGCTGCGCAACCGGGACAGTTCCGCCTCGTCGTACGGCGCGATCTCGTGGTCGTCGAGAACCTCGGCCCAGAATCGGGCGAGCGACGCCGGGTGAGCGCAGTCGAAGACGATGTCGTGCAACCGAGCCATGCCCCGACATTAGCGGTGCAGCGGCACCAGATCGTCCGCGTGCACGACCTCGCGGCGCTGCTCCTCCGGCAGATCGTGGGACTTGCGCCCGATCAGCGACGGCAGCTCCGCCGAGTCGTAGCCGACCACGCCGCGGGCCACGACCTCGCCCGCGAGGCTGACCAGTTCCACGACGTCGCCTGCCTCGAAGTCGCCGTCCACACCTGTGATTCCGGCTGCCAGCAACGAACGACGCCTGCCGACCACCGCGGCGACTGCGCCGTCGTCGAGGTGCAGGCGGCCGTTGGCGTCCGTGGCGTAGCCGAGCCAGAAACGACGTGCGGTGAGGCGCGAACCCGTGGCGGCGAAGGCCGTGCCGACGTCGGCCACCGACAACGCTCGTGACGCGTCGGAGGCGCCGGCCAGCAGCACCGGGATGCCGGCCGACGAGGCCAGTCGGGCAGCGGCGAGCTTCGAGGCCATGCCGCCGGTGCCGAGGCCAGACGCGCCACCGGTTCCAGCCTTCACACCGTCCACATCGGACGCCGACGCGACCTCGGAGATGCGGACAGCGCCGGGCTTGCGCGGGTCACCGGAGTAGAGGGCGTCCACGTCGGACAGCAGGAACAACGCGTCGGCACCGACCAAGTGCGCTACCAGCGCGGCGAGTCGGTCGTTGTCGCCGAAGCGGATTTCATCGGTGGCGACGGTGTCGTTCTCGTTCACGACCGGGACGGCGCCCAGGGCCAGCAGACGCGAGAACGTGCGCTGGGCGTTGCGGTAGTGGGCGCGGCGCACCACGTCGTCGGCGGTCAGCAGAACCTGACCGACGGTGAGGGCGTAGCGGCCGAACGAGTTCGCGTAGGCGTGCGCCAAGGTCAGCTGACCAACGCTCGCCGCGGCCTGCTGGGTGGCGAGGTCGCGCGGGCGCCGGGACAGCTTCAACGGTGCCAGACCGGCGGCGATCGCACCGGAGGACACCAGCACGACCTGGCTGCCCGCGGCACAGCGAGCGGCGAGGGCGTCGACCAGCGCGTCGAGACGCGCCGGGTCGAGGCCGCCCTCGGCCGTGGTCAGAGAAGAAGAACCGACCTTCACCACGATGCGGTTCGCCGAAGCGACCGCGTTGCGAGCTTGTGAGACCACGGGGGCCGTCACGGGTTACTCCTCGTCGAAGTCGTCGCCGTACTCTCCGGGCGCGCGGCGGGCCTTCTTCAGTGCCTTGCGCTCGTGGGCGCCGATGCGGTCGTTGCGCTCGAGGCGGGCGTCCGTGCCACGTCCGGTCATCGTCATCGCGATACCGGCCGGGGTCGTCGGCTCCCAGTCGAACACCAGGTCGCCGATGGTGACCTGGCAACCGGGAATGGCGCCCATCTTCACGAGCTTGTCCTCGACACCCAGCCTGCTCAGGCGGTCCGCGAGGTAACCGACGGCTTCGTCGTTGGAGAAGTCGGTCTGGCGGATCCAGCGCTCGGGACGGTCGCCCCTGACGATGAAGCCACCCTCGACCGAGGGGTCCTCGGTCACGGTGAACCCTTCGTCGTCCACGGCGGTCGGCCGCAGCACGATGCGGGTCGATTCCTTCTTCGGCTGGGCGGCGCGGTACTCGCGCACCACCTCGGCCAGCTTGAAGGTGAGCTCACGCAGTCCCTCGCGGGACACCGTCGACACCTCGAAGACCGGCAGGCCGCGGGCCTCGATCTCCGGGCGGACGATGTCGGCGAGGTCCTTGGCGTCCGGGATGTCGATCTTGTTCAGGATCACCACGCGCGGCCGGTCGGCGAGGTTGCCGCCCAGCGACGGGGTGTACTGCGCCAGCTCGTTCTCCAGCGCGTCGATGTCCGCGATCGGGTCGCGACCGGGCTCGTACGTCGCGCAGTCGACGACGTGAGCGAGCACGGCGGTGCGCTCGATGTGGCGCAGGAAGTCCAGGCCGAGGCCCTTGCCCTGCGACGCACCGGGGATCAGGCCGGGGACGTCGGCCATCGTGAAGATGGTCTCGCCCGCGGTGATCACGCCCAGGTTCGGCACCAGCGTGGTGAACGGGTAGTCGGCGATCTTCGGCTTCGCGGCGGAGAGCACCGAGATCAGCGACGACTTGCCCGCGGACGGGAAGCCGAGCAGGCCGACGTCCGCGACGGACTTGAGCTCCAGCACCAGGTCCCGCGTCTCGCCCGGCTCGCCGAGCAACGCGAAACCGGGGGCCTTGCGGGCCTTGGACGCGAGCGAGGCGTTGCCGAGGCCGCCACGGCCACCGGCGGCGGCGATGAGCTGGGTGCCCTCGCCGACGAGGTCCGCGATGATCTCGCCGTCCTCGGTCAGCACCACGGTGCCGTCCGGGACGCGCAGGATCAGGTCCTCGCCGTTCGCGCCGTCGCGGTTCGCACCCGCGCCGGCCTTGCCGCTGGTGGCGGAGGCGTGCGGGCGGAAGTGGAAGTCCAGCAGGGTGTGCACCTGCGAGTCGACGACGAGCACGACGTTGCCGCCGCTGCCGCCGTTGCCGCCGTCCGGGCCGCCCAGCGGCTTGAACTTCTCGCGGTGCACGGAAGCGCAGCCGTTGCCCCCGTTGCCGGCGGCAGCGTGGATCACCACCCGGTCAACAAAACGAGCCACGGAACTACTTCCTCTCAAAGACTTGAACAAGCAACGAGGGGCGGTGCCGGATGACCGGTCCCGCCCCTCGCTGAGGTGTCTAACGATCGTTCTGCGGAGCGGTCTTTCTCAGACCGCGACCGGAACGATGTTGACGGTCTTGCGACCGCGCTTCATGCCGAACTCCACCGCACCGGGGGTAAGGGCGAACAGCGTGTCGTCCTTGCCGATGCCGACGCCGACGCCGGGGTGGAACTTGGTGCCGCGCTGGCGGATCAGGATCTCGCCGGCCTTGACGACCTGACCGCCGAACCGCTTCACACCCAGGTACTGGGGGTTGGAGTCACGGCCGTTACGGGAACTGGACGCACCCTTTTTGTGTGCCATGAGAAGTCAGGTCCTCACTTACCGGTGATGCCGGTGACCTCGACGCGGGTCAGCTTCTGACGGTGACCCTGTCGCTTGTGGTAGCCGGTCTTGTTCTTGAACTTGTGGATGCGAATCTTCGGGCCCTTGGTGTGCTCGACCAGCTTGCCGGTCACCGAGAACTTCTCCAGGGCCGCCGCGTCAGCGGTGACGTTGGTGCCGTCGACCACGAGCAGCGCCTGGAGGGAGATTTCGGTGCCCGGCTCGCCCTCGAGCTTCTCGACCTCGACGATGTCGCCGACAGCGACCTTGTACTGCTTGCCGCCGGTCTTGACGATCGCGTACATCAGGACGGAAGTCTCCTGCTACTCGATGGTGACGGGCCATGCGCCAACTCATCTGCGACAGTGTTTTTCAACTGCGGCCAGCAGAGGGGGCACACGACAGGACCCGTCGGATGGCGGGCCGTCGACAAGGTTACGGGAGTGGGTACGGCCGGAGCAAACCGGGGTGTCCTGATCACGTTCGCCCAGGCAGTGCCGTCCCTCACAGCCCGCCCCGCAACGCAAAACCGGGGCCGCCCACAGGCGACCCCGGTCTCACTCACTCGCGTCAGTCCTCCTGGACCGGCGGTCCCGCGGGTCGCGACACGGCGCGGCGCCTGCGGGTGGTGGTGACACCGGCGGGGGCAACTGGGACCTCGGGCTGGCTTCGGCATCCGTCGACGACCACCGGAG
>NZ_VSRL01000032.1 GCF_012184385.1 Lentzea indica | reverse complement strand
CGGCCTGGGCGCCGTCCGGGTCGAACATCCAGCCGTGGCACCTCTACGTGGTAACGGGACAACCGTTGGTGGAGCTCAAGAAGTGCACCGCCGAACGCCACCACCGCCTCACGGCCGCAGGCGATGGCCAGGATCGAGGCGCCCGCACCGCCACGGCCACCGACGAAGGACACCACTCGGCCACGATCGGACGGTGGGCCCTCGCCCAGGTCGCTGAGAGCGCTCACCAGGGAGCGGCCCTCGACAGGCAGTTCGAGCACTCCGTCGGCGCCCAGTGCCACGGCCGGGGCCCAGGGCGGATCGCCGTCGTGGACCACCAGCACGCCGGAGCGGCGGGGGAAGCCGGCGTCCAGGCAGGCGGAGACGGCGGTCGGGTCCAGCAACACCAACGGCGCTGTGTGCCACTGCGCGCGCAACGCCGTGACGTCGGCTGCGCAGGAGAGCGAGCAGTCGGCCGCGGCGGCTACGCGGAGGACCTCGTCGAGCAGGTTCTGGTCGGTGAGCAGGGCGATGGGGTGGGTCATGGGGTCCACCGTCGTTCGTCGTGATGAACGACACAACGAGCGAAGATCCAGATGTGGACAAATCGCCGGGTGTGGACAAGTCGCGATCTTGAGGACCCTGGAACGCCGGAACTGTCGGGGTCGTGTGCGACTCTGAAGGGTTGGCGTTGCGACGCCCGGAAAGGGCGGCAGAGGTCCAGTCGATGCCACGGGGAAACGGGCCCTGGATATGGGACGACCCCCGCCAGGGGGGAGGGACGGGGGTCGTCAATGGTTCAGTCCCGGGGGGTCGGACTGAACCCGTCCGTCGAACCGGACCCTCCTACTGTATCCCCATGCGCCAGTGCTGCGCGCAACTTCGGCAACAGCTGTGAGCCAAGTTTCGGTAACCGTGTGGCACAACGGTTTCGTACACAAACGAAATGCCGCCCGAACGGCCTACTGACGAGTACACCTAAGCTGAGCTACATGACTCGGATCGCCGCCTTCTTCGATCTCGACAAGACCGTGATCGCGAAGTCGAGCACACTGGCGTTCAGCCGTCCCTTCTTCCAGGAGGGGCTGATCAACCGCCGCGCGGTGCTGAAGAGCGCATACGCGCAGTTCGTGTTCATGCTCGCCGGCGCGGACGCGGACCAGATGGACCGCATGCGCGCGCACATCACGGCGCTGGCCGCGGGCTGGGACGTCGAGCAGATCCGCAGCATCGTGAACGAGACGCTGCACGACATCGTCGACCCGCTCGTCTACAAAGAGGCGACACAGTTGATCGCCGATCACAAGGCAGAGGGTCATGACGTCGTCATCGTGAGTGCGTCGGGCGAAGAACTCGTCGCCCCCATTGCCCTGATGATCGGCGCGGACTACAGCGTCGGCACGAAGATGGTCGTCCAGGACGGTCGCTACACCGGCGACATCGACTTCTACTGCGCGGCCGACAACAAGGCCGTCGCGATCAAGCAGCTCGCGGCCGAGCACGGCTACGACCTCGCGAAGAGCTACGCCTACTCGGACTCGGTCACTGACCTGCCGATGCTGGAGGTCGTCGGCCACCCGACGGTCGTGAACCCCGACAGGGGCCTGCGCCGCACCGCCGCGCAGAAGGACTGGCCTGTCCTGCAGTTCTCGGACCCGGTGAGCCTGCGCTCCCGCATCCCCACCCCGTCGGGCAAGGCGGTCGCGGTCACGGCCATCAGCCTCGGCGCGGTCGCGGCGGCGGGCGCGGCCTGGTACGGCCTCAGGCGCAAGCGCAACCGCGGTTAGTCAAGCCCCGGAACCCAAGAAGAAGCCTTCGAGACAGGTACCGGCGAGTAGCGGCAACGCCGTGCGCACGTGGTGCCCGCGTGAGTGCACGGTGACGCCCTGTCAGCGGTACCCGAACCTGTACAAAAGCCCACAAACGTTGAAACGCCAGTACTTTCACTACTGAACGTGGCTTGAACGGTGCACCCGTCCGAGCCCTTGCTGTGACGGGCCGCACGCACTTAAATGGGTGGTGCGGACCTCGGGTCGGCCAGGGGCCAGACGAAGAGAAGTCAGGATCCACCCCGGCCAAGCTCCGTGCGCGGACTTCGAGCACCCACGCGCAGCACGCCGCGGGAGGCTTGTCGTCTAGGGCCTGCGTACCGGGACGCCGGACGCCGAGGCCAGGGTTGTACGACTAGAGTTGCACGCTTGGTAACTCGCAAGCCCGCGCTGTCGACGGGGCACCCTTTCGAGGGTGCCCCGTTTGCTTGTGCGGTGAAAAAGTGCCGCCGAACGGCAGAATGTCGACCCGTTGACCCGCCACGCAGCTGTGAGTAACTTGCGAACTACGCCAGTTACCTGTGGGAACATCACCGGGAGGCACTGCCAAGTGCGGAAAATCGCCGCGTTCACGCTGGTCACAGCCATGGTCGCCCTCACGCCGGTGGCGAGAGCGGACGCCTCCGTGACCACGCTGCGCGGGATGTCGCTGGAAGAGAAGGTCGGCCAGCTCTTCGTCACGTACGTCAACGGCCAGGCCGCCGACGTCCCGCACCCCAAGAACCAGACGGACTTCGGAGTGGGCACCGCCGCGGAGATGGTGCGCAAGTACCAGCCCGGTGGCGTCATCTACTTCAACAACTCCACGCGCGACAACATCGACACCCCCAAGCAGATCGCGCAGCTCTCCAACGGCCTGCAGAAGGCCAGCCGAATCCCGCTGCTCATCTCGACCGACCAGGAGATGGGTCTCGTCACGCGCATCGGCCCGCCGGCCACGCAACTGCCGGGCAACATGGCCCTCGGCGCGGGCCGCGGCACGCAGGACGCGGAAGAGGCCGCCCGCATCACCGCCCAAGAGCTCCGCGCGATGGGCATCAACCAGAACTTCGCGCCGGACGCCGACGTCAACTCCAACCCGGCGAACCCGATCATCGGCGTGCGCAGCTTCTCCAGCGACCCGAAGCTCGCGGCCGACATGGTCAGCGCTCAGGTCCAGGGCTACGAGGGCCGCCGCTGGTTCGACCCGAACTCGGTCACGTCGACCGCCAAGCACTTCCCCGGCCACGGCGACACGGCCGAGGACAGCCACACCAGCCTGCCTGTCTCCAACCGCAGCCTCGACCAGTGGCGCCAGATCGACGCACCGCCGTTCAAGGCCGCCATCGCCGCCAAGATCGACTCGATCATGACCGCGCACATCCAGGTGCCGCAGATCGACCCGTCCGGCAACCCGGCCACGCTCTCGCCGAAGGTCATCACCGGTCTGCTGCGCGAGGAACTGAAGTACGACGGCGTCGTGGTCACCGACTCGCTGGAGATGGCGGGCGTCCGCAAGCTCCACTCCGACGCCGAGATCCCGGTGCTGGCCATCAAGGCTGGCGTCGACCAGCTGCTGATGCCGCCGAACCTCGGTCTCGCGATCGACAGCGTCCTCAAGGCCGTCCGCAGCGGTGAGATCTCCGAGCAGCGCATCGACCAGAGCGTGCTGCGCATCCTCAAGATGAAGCTCCTGCGCGGCGTCATGCTCAACGCCGAGACCGACGTGAACAAGGTCGACCAGATCGTCGGCTCCAACACGCAGGCCGCCCAGCGCATCGCCGACCGCACGATCACGGCCGTCCGCAACGACGCGCAGGCGATCCCGCTGAACGCCACCGCTCCCCTGGTCGTCGGCACCAGCGACGCCCCGGTCACCGCCCTCGCGACCAGGCTCAAGGGCACGAAGGTCGTCACGGCGACGAGCCCCACTCCGCCACAGATCCAGCAGGCACTCGCCGCGGCGGCCAACGCGGACAAGATCGTCGTGCTGACCAACGGACTGAGCACCAAGCCCGCCCAGCTCGACCTGCTCAACCAGCTGGTCGCCACCGGCAAGCCGGTCATCGCCGCCGCCACGGGCAACCCGTACGACGTCGCGTACAGCAACGCCAAGACGTGGCTCGCCACCTACTCGACCACGACCGTCTCCATGGAGGCACTGGCCAAGATCCTGCTCGGCGAGACCAAGCCGCAGGGCAAGCTCCCCGTCGACGTGCCAGGCCCGACGCCCTACCCGTTCGGACACGGGGTGACCTGGTGAGGAGGCGGCAGTTCCTCACTGCAAGCGCGCTGTCAGTCCCGCTCGTCACCACCACCGGCACCGCCACCGCAGCCCCGAAGCTCACCACCGGAGCGGAGCAGCTGGCCCAGGACGGCTGGCGCAAGCTCAAGGGCCGCAAGGTCGGTGTGCTCACGAACCCGACCGGCGTGCTCAAGGACCAGACCCACGTCGTCGACTCGATGGTCGCCCACAACGCCAAGCCGACGGCGGTGTTCGGTCCAGAACACGGCTTCCGCGGCACGGCACAAGCCGGCGGTTCCGAGGGCGACTACGCAGACCCACGCACCGGTATCCCCGTGTACGACGCGTACGGCGCCAACGCCACAAAGCTCCAAGCGATGTTCACCAAGGCGGGCATCGACACTGTCGTCTTCGACATCGCGGACGTGGGCGCGCGCTTCTACACCTACATCTGGTCGATGTACACGGCGATGCAGGCCGCGCCGAACCTGGACTTCATCGTCCTCGACCGCCCGAACCCCATCGGTGGCACACCCAACGGCCCGCAACTGGATCCGGCGTACGCCACCGGCGTGGGCCTGAAGCCGATCGTCCAGCAACACGGCATGACCGTCGGCGAACTGGCCCGGTTCTTCAAAGGCGAGTTCGACCTGACCACGAAGCTCGAGGTGGTCAACGTCAGAGGCTGGCGCCGCAACCAGCTCGACACCGGTCTGCCATGGGTGCCACCGAGCCCGAACATGCCCACCCAGGACACCGCGCTGGTCTACCCCGGCACGTGCCTGTTCGAGGGCACGGTGCTGTCGGAGGGCCGCGGCACCACCCGTCCGTTCGAAACCGTCGGCGCACCCGGCATCGACTGGCGCTGGGCCGAATCCCTGAACGCGCTCAGCCTCGAGGGCGTGCGGTTTCGCGAGACCTACTTCGCGCCGACGTTCAACAAGTTCCAGGGCAAGACCTGCGGCGGTGTCACCCTGCACGTCACCGACCCGCACTCCTTCGACGCGATCAAGGCGGCAGTCGCCATGATCACCACCGCGAAGTCCTTGTACCCCGGCGTTTTCGCGTGGCGACCCGACAACTGGATCGACAAACTCAGCGGCTCCGACCGGCTCCGCAAGATGATCGACGCTCAGGCACCGCTCAACGAGATCGTCGGTGCGTGGCACCAGGAGCTGCAGCAGTTCCGCCGCACCCGCCTGCCCTACCTGCGCTACCGGTGAGGACGCCATGCTCATCCCTGCACTGGCCGTCGCACTCGTGACGGCTGCGATCCCCGGCCACTTCGACCAGCCCCAGGACGGGTTCGCGCACCCGCGAACGACGTTGCGCGAGTCCAACCCGTACTGGGCCAACCTGGATCCGGAACCGATCAACGCGGCACTGCGCCAGGTCCGCGACTTCACCAAACCCCAGGCCAACGGCAAACCGCTCTTCGCCGGCGCCGTCACGATGTACGTGCACGACGGCAAGATCGTCACGCACGACCGCACGGGCTACGCAGTTCTCTACAAGGATCAGCAAACCCAGCTGCCAGAAGAAGAACGCGTCCCCATGCGGAAGGACACGATCTTCGACTTCGCCTCGATCTCCAAGCTCTTCACGTCGATCGCGGTGATCCAGCAGGTCGAGCAGGGCCGGGTGAACATCGACGAGAAGGTCGCCCACTACCTGCCCGAGTTCGGCGTGAACGGCAAGGAGAACATCACCGTCAAGCAGCTCCTCACACACACGAGCGGCCTCGAACCGTTCATCGCGTTGTGGAAGCTGTACGCGGACGTCCCGTCACGCATCAAAGCCGTGATGGACGTGAAGCCGAAGTCCACGCCTGGCACCGCGTACGTCTACTCCGACCTGAACCTGATCACGCTCGGAGAGCTCGTTCACAAGGTCAGCGGCAAGAAGCTCGACCAAGCCGTACGAGATGGCATCACCAGGCCGCTCAACATGAAGGACACCGGCTACAACCCGAAGGCCAAGAACCGCACTGCCGCAACGGAGTTCCAGTCCGCACCACCACGCGGCATGGTCCGCGGTGAGGTGCACGACGAGAACGCGTGGTCCCTCGGAGGAGTCGCCGGCCACGCGGGTGTCTTCGGCACGGCCAAAGACTTGGCGATCCTCGGGCAGACGATCCTCAACGGCGGCACCTACCAGGGCCGCCGGATCCTGACCGAGCACTCCGTCGAGCTGATGCTCACGAACTTCAACCAGCAGTTCCCCGACAACGCCCACGGGCTCGGCTTCGAGCTCGACCAGCGGTGGTACATGGGCGGGCTGAGCGGGATGGGAACGGCGGGCCACACCGGCTACACCGGCACGTCGTTCGTGATCGACAAGGCCTCCCGGTCGATCGCGATCCTGCTCAGCAACCGCGTGCACCCGAGCCGCGACTGGGGCAGCGTGAACCCCGCCCGCCGGGTCGTCGCCGACGGCCTTGCCAACGCGCTCGCCGTCAAGTCGCACGGAAAGCAGTGGCGTGCAACGACTTCCGGCGGCACCCTCACCGCAGAACGCCCGGTCGAGGTCTTCGTCGACGTCGACAAGGGCGACAAGCTGACGATCCAGCACTGGAACGGCACCGGGTGGCAGGACGTCCGCACGATCACGACGACGAATCGCCGTTGGGTACCAACGGAAGCCGTCAAGACCAGGTTCGTCTACACGAAGGCGGGCCAGTACAACGGCCGTGGCGTCTACGTCCACGCCCGCGGCGATGTCGTGGCCGACGGCTGGTCAGCAGCACGCCGCTAGCACCTCGGTAAACGACGCGAGCGCCCGTGGAAACGCGGGCGCTCCGAAGCTCACCACGATTCCGGTGCGGTCGTCGTCGCTCAGCTCGTGGCGGAACGACGAGAGAGAACTGACCTCGATCCCACGTTCACGCGCGGTCTGAACGATCGCGGTTTCGTGTGGCGTATCAAGCACAGCATGCATCCCGGCGGCGATACCGGACACCGATGCGTACGGCGAAACCGCCTCCACGAGCCGATCACGACGCCGCTGGTACTTGAGCCGCATCCGCCGGACGTGGCTGTCGTACGCCCCAGACTCCAGGAAATCGGCCAACGTCAGCTGATCGAGCATGCTGATGTACTGCTCGCGATCGGTTTTCAGGGCCAGCACGGGATCGACGAACCGGTCCGGCAGCACCGTCCACGCGATCCGCAGCGCCGGCGACAACGCCTTGCTGGACGTGCCCAGGTAGACGACGTGTTCGGGATCAAGGCCCTGCACCGCACCGACAGGCTGCCGGTCGTAGCGGAACTCGCCGTCGTAGTCGTCCTCCAGCACAAGTCCGTCCACCCGCCGCGCCCACTCCACCGCCGACGCACGACGCCGTGGATGCAGAGGCCCGCCCAACGGGAACTGGTGCGCCGGTGTCATCACCACGGCCCGTCGGTCATCCGGCAACTGTTCGGTGTTCGCACCGTGGTCGTCCACCGGCAGTGGCACCGTCGAGGTCCACAACGAGCGATGAAACTCCAGGCCGTACTCCTCGACGACCACGGGCGGCTTCAGCAGCCGGTTGAACATGCGGACGGCGTCCGCGAACCCCGAGCACACCACGATCCGTTCGGGATCAGCCCGCACACCACGTGCCCGTGCCAGATACTCGGCCAGCGCCGTCCGCAGCTCGATCCGCCCCTGCGGATCACCCGGCCCGAACGCCTCCGACGGCGCCGCCATCAACGCCCGCCGCGTCGACCTGACCCACTCCGCGCGCGGGAACTCGGTGATGTCCGGTGTGCTGACAGTGAGGTCGAACCGCACGTCCGGAACCGCCCTGCGCTTGACCGGCGGAGGCGGCTCGACCCGTTGCGCGACAACGGTCCCGGAACCTTGACGCGCGGTCAGCCACCCCTCCGCCACGAGCTCCGCGTACGCCTCAGCGACGGTGTTCCTCGCGATCCCGAGATCGGCCGCGAGCGAGCGTGACGCAGGCAGCCGCGTCCCTGGCGGCAGCCGTGCCGAACGGACCGCTTCCCGCAGCGACGCCGTCAACCGGTGCCGCAGGCCACCCGGACCGGACAGGTCCAGGTGGAAGTCAAGATTGGCCCACGATTCCACGACCGAATTGCACCACGCCCAGAGCCAATCAGCGGCCTAACTTCATACACATGACGAACCGAATCGACCTCGCCAAGAAGGCTCCGAAGGTCTACCGCGCCATGATCGCCCTCGACGCCGCCTCCCGCGAAGGGCTCGACGAGCAGCTCGCCGAGCTCGTCCGCATCCGCGCCTCCCAGCTGAACCACTGCGCCTACTGCCTCAACATGCACACGGTCGACGCCCGAAAGGGTGGTGAGACCGAGGCTCGCATCTACCTGCTCAACGCGTGGGAGGAAGCAGGCGACGTCTACACCGAGAAGGAGCAGGCCGCGCTGCGCCTCACCGAGGCCATCACCGTCCTGAGCAGCCACGAGTACGTCAGCGACGAGGTCTACGAGCTGGCCGCGAAGCACTTCGACGAGGAAGAGCTCGCCCAGCTCATCGCGCTGATCTTCACCATCAACTCGTGGAACCGGATCGCCGTGTCCACCAGGAAGGTGCCCGACGTTCGGTGACATGCCGCCCGAGATTCGCCCCGACAGGGTGACTTTCGGACACAGTTGGGGTGAGTTGCACCCACACTCCGTTGACCCTCGGAGTTGCGGTTAGTAAGTTTCCCACGTGTCCACTGAAAGCAGTGCCGAGTCCAGCCCACTGGTGAAGATCCGGTCGTTGCTGCCGGGTCTCGCGCGCGCCGAGCAGCGCGTCGCGAAGGTGGTGCTGGAAAACCCGGGAACGGTCGCGCACCGCAGCATCACCGAGGTCGCCGAGCAGGCGGGCACGAGTGAGACGACGGTGACGCGGTTCTGCAAGGCCATCGGCGTCGGCGGGTACCCGGAGCTGCGCATCGCGCTCGCCGCCGACACCGCTCGCAGCCAGGCCAGGGCCAACCACGACATGGGTGGCGACATCGGCCCTGGAGACGACCTGAAGCAGGTCGTCGGCAAGGTCGCGTTCGCCGACGCCCGCGCCGTCGAGGAGACCGCCGAGCAGCTCGACATCGAGTCGCTCGACAAGGTGGTCCAGGCGGTCGCGGGCGCCCGCCGCGTCGACGTCTACGGCTTCGGTGCGAGCGCTTTCGTGGCGTTCGACCTGCAGCAGAAGCTGCACCGCATCGGCCTCACCTGTTTCGCGTGGAACGACACGCACATCGCGCTGACCTCGGCCGCCGTGCTGACCAGCGCGGACGTCGCCGTCGGCATCTCGCACACCGGCTCGACCGCGGAGACCGTCGAGGCCCTCCGCGTCGCCCGCGAGACCGGAGCCACCACCGTCGCGCTGACGAACTTCCCGCGCTCCCCGATCACCGAGGTCGCCGACCACGTGCTGACCACGGCCGCGCGCGAGACCACGTTCCGCTCCGGCGCCATGGCGAGCCGCATCGCGCAGCTCACGGTGATCGACTGCCTGTTCATCGGCGTCGCCCAGCACCACGTGGACACGGCGAAGACAGCGCTGGAGGCGACCTACGAAGCGGTGTCCGGCCACCGGCTGGGTGCGAGACCAGACGGCCGCCGGCGCCGCGGGAGACGACTAAATGATCTCCCCCCGGAACGGTGTGGTGGTGCGCGTGGAATCTCCGACCGAGCAACGGAACCCCCGCACGACGGACATCGACCGGGTACCCACGATCGACGTGCTGCGCATGATCAACGACGAGGACCGCACGGTCCCGTCGGCCGTCGCCGCGGCGCTGCCGGAGCTGGCCCTGGCGGTCGACCTCGGCGTCACCGCGATCATGTCCGGCGGCCGCGTCCACTACGTCGGAGCCGGCACGTCCGGCCGGCTCGCGACACTGGACGCCGCCGAGCTGGTGCCCACGTTCAACGCACCGGCCGACTGGTTCGTCGCCCACCACGCGGGCGGCTCCGAGGCCCTCGTCCGCGCGGTCGAGGAGGTCGAGGACCACTCCGGCGCGACTCAGATCCGCCGGCACGCCACCGCGAAAGACCTGGTGGTGGGCGTGACGGCGTCTGGGCGCACGCCGTTCGTGATCGGCGCGCTGGAAGAGGCGCAAGCGCTTGGCGCCCGCACGGTGCTGGTGTCGAACAACGAGTCGGTGCCGTTCTCGCCGGACGTCCTGGTCACGTTGAACACCGGCCCGGAGGCCATCGCCGGCTCCACGCGGATGAAGGCGGGGTCGGCCCAGAAGCTGGTGCTGACGTCGTTCTCGACCGCGGTCATGGTGAAGCTCGGCCGCACCTACTCGAACCTGATGGTCAGCATGCGGGCGACGAACGCGAAGCTGCGCGGGCGGATGATCCGGATCCTGCACGAGGCCACCGGCCTGCCGATCCACGACTGCGAGCGGGCGCTGGCCGAGTCGTCCGGCGACCTGAAGGTGGCGTTGGTGCACCTGTTGTCGGGCGAACCGACCGAACGTGCGGCCGCGGTTCTGCAGGACACGAAGGGCCACGTCCGCAACGCTCTGGGCCGGCTAGCCGGGTAGGACCGGACGCCACGGGATCGGCGTCGACAGCACCATCGCGCTCGACGTCTCCCCGTGCGCGGCCAGGCGGACCAACAGCCGTTCCAGCTCGACGATCGACGTCGTGACGACCTTCACCACCGAGCAGATGTCGCCGGTCAGCCGCACCACCTCCACCACCTCGGGGAGGTCGTCGAGCAGCTCGGGATGGACCGTGATGCACCGCGGGCCGTAGCACTTCATGCGCACCAACGCGACGACAGGACGCCCGACGACGGTCGGGTCGACCACGGCGCGATAGCCGGTGATCGCGCCCATGTTCTCCAGCCGTCGGACCCGTTGCGCGACCGTCGGCGGTGAGACGTGGACCCGGCGTGCGAGCTCGTTGTACGACAGGCGCGCATCCTCTTGGAGTGCCTCCAACAGGGCCTTGTCGACCTCGTCCAACATGAACACAAAGCTACTCGCCGATCGGTTTTGCGTTTGAAAGAAGTTCGGGGCGAACGCCTTTCGTCGTCCATTCAGGTGAAGCCCGCCAGGAAGGAGGATTGAGGGCATGAGCTGCCCCGTGTCCCCCAAGCTGGATTTCGGCGGCACCACGCCGTACGAGGACTACGTGCACGCGTCGGTGCTGCACACCCTTCAACAGCAGTGGTCCAAAGATCCGCGCGAGATGTCGTTCCTGGTCATCACGCAGGTGATGGAGCTGTACTTCGGCCTGCTCTGCTTCGAGTGGAGGCAGGCCCAGACCGAGCTCAGGCAGAACGACCTCCGCGGTGCCGTCCGCACGCTCCGCCGGTCCGACCTGCACCTGCAGGCGTTGTCCGCGGCCTGGCGGCCGATCGCGCGCATGACGCCGACCGAGTTCAACTCGTTCCGCGACGCGCTCGGCGAGGGCTCTGGCTTCCAGTCGGGCATGTACCGCGAGATGGAGTTCCTGCTCGGCGAGAAGTCCGCGTCGATGCTCGTGCCGCACCGGGCGGTGCCGGCGATGCACGCGCAGCTGGAGAAGTCGCTGGGCTTGCCGTCCCTGTACGACGACGTGCTGGCCGCGTTGAAGCGCCGCGGTTTCGACGTTCCGGACGCGGTGCTGGAGCGCGACCTGACGAAGGCGTACGAGGCGTCGCCCGAGGTCGAGCAGGTGTGGGCGGAGATCTACCGCGGCGACGACCGCGACCTGCTGGAACTCGGTGAGGCGCTGACGGACATCGCCGAGGAGTTCGCACGCTGGCGCTACGACCACCTGCTCGCGACCCGCCGCTCGATGGGCGCGAAGGTCGGCACCGGCGGCTCCGCTGGTGTTGCATGGCTGGAGAAGCGCACCCAACGATCGGTGTTCCCGGAGCTGTGGACCGCGAGGAGCTACGTGTGAAGCGGGAGCTGTTCGACATTCCAGAAGGTGTCATCTACCTGGACGGCAACTCCCTCGGCGCACCACCGAGGCACGTCGCCGAGCGGATGCAGGAAGTCGTGAAGCACCAGTGGGGTGAGCGGCTGATCAGGTCGTGGACCGAGGGCTGGTGGGAGGCGCCGCAACGGATCGGCGACCGGATCGGCCGGCTGATCGGGTCCGCACCCGGCCAGGTCGTGGTCGGTGACTCGACGTCGGTCAACGTCTTCAAGGCGTTGATGGGAGCGGTGAAGGGCACCAGCCGCACCGAGATCGTGTGCGACGAGTCGACGTTCCCGACCGACGGGTACATCGCGCAGTCCGTGGCCTCGCTGGCAGGGCTGAAGATCCGTGCAGCGCGCCCGTCCTCTTTGGACCTGACGGAAGACACCGCCGTGGTGCTGCTCAACCACGTCGACTACCGGACCGGCGAGCTGCACGACATGAAGGCGCTCACCGAGCAGGCGCACGGCGTTGGCGCGCAGGTGGTCTGGGACCTCTGCCACAGCGCGGGCGTGCTGCCCATCGAGCTGGACGCACTCGGCGTGGACTTCGCGATCGGCTGCACCTACAAGTTCCTCAACGGCGGACCGGGCTCACCCGCGTTCATCTACGTGCCGCAGCACAAGCAGGGCACCTTCGAGAACCCGTTGTCCGGCTGGAACGGCCACCGCGAGCCGTTCGCGATGGAGCCGGCCTACGAACCGGATCCCGGCATCGTCCGCGCGCGGGTGGGCACGCCGGACATCCTGTCGATGCTGGCGCTCGACGCGGCACTGGACGTGTGGGACGACGTGGACCTCGCCGAACTGAGGCAGCGCGGCCTGGCGCTGACCGCGTTGTTCCGCAAGCACGTCGAGAAGCTGACCGGCCTCGAGGTGATCACGCCCGAGGTCCGCGGCAACCAGATCTCGGTGCGCTGCCCGGACGCCGGAACGGTCATGCGGGAACTGATCGCGCGTGGCGTCATCGGCGACCACCGGCCGCCGGACGTCCTGCGGTTCGGGTTCGCCCCGCTCTACGTGACCGACGAGGACGCGATCAAGGCCGCGGAGATCCTCGCGGACGTCACCCGGTGAGTGCGGCGTCCGCGATGCTCTTCGCCTCGCGGGCGCCCGCCTCCAGGGCGGAGCACACGAACAGGATCCACTGAGTCAGGCCGTCAAGCGTTCCCGACGCGAACGCCACGGACGCAGCCTCGTACTCGGCGGATCGGCGCAGGCACGCCACCTCCGGCACGCCGAGGCCCTTGGGGTCGAGGCCGGTGGAGATCGAGGTCAGCCTGGCAGCGGCACGGGCCACCACGCCGTTGGCGACCTCGAACGGCGCGAGCCCGAGCAGCTCGCCGTGCACCACCGCGACCAGAACCGGCGCCGGCACGGACGTTCCACCGGTGACCAACGACCCGATCAGGTCGAGCCGTGACGACACGTCCTCGGACACGCGCGGCCTGCCGACCTCGGACGTCAGGTCCGCGGCGGCGAGAACGTGCAGCCTGGCCAGTGCCTGCAACGGCGCGCGTTGCCACGTGCCGACGAGTCCGCCCAGCGCCTCGGCGATCCGCAAAGACCCTGCCAGCACGGGGTCCGAGACCTCGCCGGACTCCGGAATCTCGGTCGACCCGCCCTCCAGCGCGGCCGACGCACGGGCCGCGCGGACCGACGCTTCCGCCGCGGTCGTGGCCCAACCACGCAGGTTCACCCGATGGCGGTGCACCTGGAAGACGGCGTCCTTGGCGGCGTTCGCGGCGTCTGCCACGCCGGGCAAGGAAAGCAGCGGAGCGAGGGGATCGGTCACGGTCGCGCAGAGTACCTGACCAGGTGAAACGCGTGATCCAGCTCACTGATCAGACCGTTGAGCGCGCAACTTCGTCCGTTCAACGCGTCACACGTGCTTCAACCAGACAAAACCGGTTACACAATGACAGCCGTGTTTCCATCCACCCCAGATTGGTCTGAACCTTTCGGGGGAAGAGCCTGTTGGAAGTGAACTGGCTCGCACTACGGTCAGTACCCGCACCCCAACCGGTCTGGATTTTCCAGGAGGTCTCGCACCATGACCCAGTCGCCAGGCCAGGGCCAAGCCCTGGACAACCTGCTCACGGAGAGCAGGACGTTCCCGCCTTCCGATGAGTTCGCGGCGCAGGCGAACGCGCAGCCCGCCCTCTACGAGGAGGCCAAGGCAGACCGCGAGGCGTTCTGGGCCAAGCAGGCGGAACGACTGCACTGGGACACCAAGTGGACGCAGGTGCTCGACTGGTCGGACGCGCCCTTTGCCAAGTGGTTCGTGGGCGGAAAGCTCAACGTCGCCTACAACTGCGTCGACCGCCACGTCGAGTCCGGCCACGGTGACCAGGTCGCCATCCACTGGGAGGGCGAGCCCGGCGACTCCCGAGCCATCACCTACGGCGAGCTGCAGCGCGAGGTCTCCAAGGCCGCGAACGCGTTGACCTCGCTCGGCATCGGCGCCGAGGACCGCGTCGCGATCTACATGCCGATGATCCCCGAGGCGATCTTCGCGATGCTCGCGTGCGCCCGCGTGGGCGCGATGCACAGCGTCGTGTTCGGCGGCTTCTCCGCCGAGGCGCTGCGCACCCGCATCGAGGACTCCGCCTGCCGTCTCGTGATCACCACCGACGGCCAGTACCGCCGTGGCACCCCGGCGCCGCTCAAGCCCGCCGTGGACGAGGCCGTCGCCGGCGCGCCGTCCGTGGAGAAGGTCATCGTCGTCAAGCGCACCGACACCGAGGTCGCGTGGATGGACAAGGACGTCTGGTGGCACGAGCTGGTGGACTCGCAGTCCGACCAGCACACCCCGGAGGCGTTCGACGCGGAGCACCCGCTCTTCATCCTCTACACCTCGGGCACCACGGGTAAGCCGAAGGGCATCCTGCACACGTCCGGCGGCTACCTCACGCAGGCGTCGTACACGCAGCACCACGTGTTCGACCTCAAGCCGGACACCGACGTCTACTGGTGCACCGCGGACATCGGCTGGGTCACCGGCCACAGCTACATCGTCTACGGCCCGCTGTCGAACCGCGTGACGCAGGTCGTCTACGAAGGCACGCCGAACACCCCGCACGAGGGCCGCCACTGGGAGATCGTGCAGAAGTACGGCGTCTCCATCTACTACACCGCGCCGACGCTGATCCGCACCTTCATGAAGTGGGGCGCGGAGATCCCGGCGAAGTTCGACCTGTCGTCGCTGCGCGTGCTGGGTTCGGTCGGCGAGCCGATCAACCCCGAGGCGTGGATCTGGTACCGCGAGAACGTGGGCGGCGGCAAGGCGCCCATCGTCGACACGTGGTGGCAGACCGAGACCGGCGCGATCATGATCTCGCCGCTGCCCGGTGTCGTCTCGACCAAGCCCGGTTCGGCTCAGCGCCCGCTGCCCGGCATCGGCGCGAAGGTCGTCAACGACGAGGGCGTCGAGGTTCCGCACGGTGGCGGTGGCTACCTCGTGCTGGACGAGCCGTGGCCGTCGATGCTGCGCGGCATCTGGGGCGACGAGGAGCGCTACCGCGAGACGTACTGGTCGCGGTTCGCCGAGCAGGGCTTCTACTTCGCCGGTGACGGCGCGAAGTACGACGACGACGGCGACATCTGGCTGCTCGGCCGCGTCGACGACGTGATGAACGTGTCCGGCCACCGCATCTCGACCACCGAGGTCGAGTCCGCGCTGGTCTCGCACCCGACCGTGGCCGAGGCGGCCGTCGTCGGCGCGTCCGACGCGACCACCGGCCAGGGCATCGTTGCGTTCGTGATCCTGCGCGGTGGCGCGGGCTCCGACGCCGGTGGCGCCGACGCGATCAAGCGGCTGCGCGACCACGTGGCCAAGGAGATCGGCCCGATCGCGAAGCCGCGCCAGATCATGGTCGTGCCGGAGCTGCCGAAGACGCGGTCCGGCAAGATCATGCGCCGCCTGCTGCGCGACGTCGCGGAGAACCGCGCCGTCGGTGACGTGACCACGCTGGCCGACTCGTCGGTGATGGACCTGATCTCGGCGGGCCTGCAGTCTGGCAAGTCCGAAGACTGATACTGATCTGCGCAAACGTGACGGGCGTCCTCCACGGAGGGCGCCCGTTGCCGTTAAGATCGCATCCAGGTGAGCCGGGAAGTCTGGTCGGCACGAGGATTTCGTGTACCTGTCGACCGCCCTGGGAGCCATGTGTCGCGCAAGAAGGCCGTAGTCGCCGAGTTCGCCCGCTACCTGCGCACGGAGACCGTGGGTGGCACCGTGCTGCTCGGAGCGACAGCCATAGCGCTGATCTGGGCCAATTCGCCGTTGTCCCCCTCCTACTTCACGCTGGGGAAACTGCACGTTGGACCGCTGTCCGTCAGTGAGTGGGCGACGGACGGACTGCTCGCCATCTTCTTCTTCGTCGCCGGGCTTGAGCTGAAGCGCGAGCTCGTCGTCGGGGAGCTGTCGGAGTTCAAGGCCGCGATCCTGCCGGTGGTCGCGGCGGTCGGCGGGATGATCGTGCCCGGGCTCATCGCGTTGTCGATCGGCTGGGGGCAGCCGGGGATCGAGAAGGCGTGGGCGATTCCGGTCGCGACGGACATCGCGTTCGCGTTGGGAGTGCTGGCGCTGACGGCCTCCGGGTTGCCGTCGAGTCTGCGGGTCTTCCTGCTGTCGCTGGCCGTCGTCGACGACCTGGGCGCGATCGTCGTGATCGCGATCCTGTTCACGGCGAAGTTCAACCTGCTCGCGGCCGGGGCCGTGGTGCTGCTGCTGGCGCTGTACTGGTTCCTGCAGCACAAGAGGATCACCACGCCGTTCCTCTACGTGCCGATCGCGCTCGCCACCTGGTGGTTCATGCACGAGTCGGGCATCCACGCCACGATCGCGGGCGTCGCGCTGGCGTTGCTCACGCGGGTGAAGCGCGATCCGTACGAGCAGGAGTCGCCGGCGGTCCGGCTCGAACACAGGCTGCAGCCGTTCTCCGCCGGTGTGGCGGTGCCGGTGTTCGCACTGTTCGCGGCGGGCGTGCCGGTGGGCGCCGAGGCGTTGGGGAAGCTCTTCTCGGACAAGATCGCCATCGGCGTGATCGTCGGGCTGGTCGTCGGCAAGGTCATCGGAATCGTCGGTGCGTCGGCGCTCGCGGTGTGGTTCAAGGCGGCGGTGTGGCCATCCGGTGCGGGGCCGCGGGACATCATCGCGGTGGCCGTGCTGGGCGGGGTCGGGTTCACGGTGAGCCTGCTGATCGCGGAGCTGTCGCTGGCCGAGCCGGAGACGGCGAAAGCCGCTGTGCTGATCGCCTCGATGATCTCGTCGCTGCTCGCCGCGGTGTTGCTCATTCGTCGCAGCCGAGCACATGGCACGATGTCCGGGTGACCACCAGGGAGCACATTGCGTCGATTCCGCTGACCGCTGACGACCCGACCGCCGAGGCCTCGATCGGTGGCCTCGTCCGCGACGCGACCGCGCACGTGTCGACCCTCGTCAGAGCAGAGGTCGAGCTCGCCAAGGGCGAGATCGCGGCGGAGATCAAGAAGGGCGTCAAGGGCAGCGTCTTCTTCATCGTCGCGCTGACGGTGCTGTGCTTCAGCCTGTTCTTCCTGTTCATGGCGCTCGGGTTCGGGTTCGCCGAGTGGTTCGGCTGGGGCTACTGGGCCGGTTTCTCGATCGTCTTCGGCGTGATGCTGCTGACCGCCGCTCTCTTCGCCTTCCTGGGCTACCGCAAGGTGCGCAAGATCAGGGCGCCGGAGAAGTCGATCGCGGCCGCGAAGGACACCGTCGCGGCCCTCACGCACCGTGAGTCCAAGAGCAGGGGCGACGACAACTGAGCCGCAAACCCGACCCGTCGGTGGTGCGGATCGCGGGTCCGTGGACGCACCGCGACGTTTCGGCCAACGGCATCCGCCTGCACGTCGCCGAACTCGGCGAGGGACCGCTCGTGCTGCTCCTGCACGGGTTCCCCGAGTTCTGGTGGTCGTGGCGGCACCAGCTGACCGCACTGGCGGAGGCCGGGTACCGCGCGGTGGCGGTCGACCTTCGCGGGTACGGCGACTCGGACAAACCACCGCGCGGCTACGACGGATTCACGCTCGCGGGTGACGTCGCGGGCCTGATCAAGGCGCTCGGCGCCCAACGCGCACACCTGGTGGGTCACGCGTGGGGCGGCGCCACGGCGTGGACCGTCGGCGCGATGCATCCGCGCGTGGTCTCGTCGATCTCGGTGCTGTCCGCACCGCACCCGCTGGTGACGCGCCGGGCGTTCCGCAGGCATCCTCGCGTGAACTCCCACGTGCTGCGCTTCCAGCTGCCGATCTACCCGGAACGCTGGCTGACCAGCGAGAACGCCCTGCAGGTCGCACGACTGCTGTCGGCCTGGTCCGGTCCGAAGTGGCGGTCGGCGCCCGAGTTCGACGAGGTCATCCGCCGCTGCCGGCAGGCGATGACGGTGCCGGGCGTCGCCCACAGCGCGATGGAGTACTACCGCTGGGCGGTGCGCTCACAGCTGCGCAGCGACGGACGGCGGTTCGCCGAGGCCGTCGACAGGCCGATGCAGGTGCCGGTGCTGCAGATCCATGGCGCGCTGGACCCGATCACGCTCGAGTCCTCCGCTCGGGACTCGCGGCCGTGGCTGGGCGCGGGATCGGAGTTCCGATGCCTGCCCGAGGTGGGGCACTTCCCGAACCAGGAGGCGTCCCACACCACGAGCAGGCTGATCACCGAGTTCCTGCAGAAGACTTCCTGAACGCGGCTTCGAGCGTTCCTGCCGGATCGTTCGGCAGGTCGATCGAGCGCCAGGCGATGTAGCCGTCCGGGCGGACGAGCGAAGCGCCCTTTTCGGACAGTCCGAACACGTCCAGCTGCTCGACGCGTTCGTACCAGATACCGGTTTCTCCCACGGCTTCCTCCCACTGCGGATGATCGGCGACGAGCACCCAGCCGCGTTGGAACAGGTCCAATGTGGACTTGCCGGGCTCGATCCACACGTGCGGGGCTCGCGTGCCGGGCTGGCCGTTCCACTGCTCGGGGAGTTGTGCGGGCGGCAGTTCCGAGCCCGCGCCGAGCACCGCGTCCGAGCGGTAGAGGACGCCGTAGTGCATCGCGTTGTTGTCGATCAGCGGTGCGTCTTCCGGCTCGCCGTCCCGGTTGTGGCCGTCGTTGCGCGCGAAGATCTGCTGGTGGCACAGCAACGCGACCGGACGCCGTTCCGCGTCGTAGGTGTCCAACAGGGACGGACGTGACTCGCCGTTCAGCACGGCAGCGAGCTTCCACGCGAGGTTGTGCGAGTCCTCGATGCCGACGTTCGCCCCGAACCCGCCTCGGCTCGGCGGCAACGTGTGCGCGGCGTCGCCGGCCAGGAAGATCCGCCCCGCCGAGAACTGATCCGCTACCGCCGCCGAGATCGTCCAGCGGCCGGTGGTGATGATCTCGACGTCGAGGTCGTCGCGGCCGATGGCCTGGACGATCTTCTGCCGCAGCTCGGGCTCGTCGTACTCGCGGTCTTCGAGCATCAGCACCCATCGGCCGTCGCCGTAGGTGGTCAGGAAGCCGACGCCGTCGACGATGAACTGGCCGATCCCGTTCTTCAGGTACTCCTCCAGTGGCGCGCGGAACAGCACGCTGCGGGAGGTGTGCATGTAGCCGCGTCCGCTGCGGGTGATGCCGAGCGCCTCCCGGACCGGACTGCGATGGCCGTCCGCCGCGATCAGGTAGTCGGCGCGGATCTCGTACGGCTCGCCGTCACCCTGCACGATCGCCGTGACGCCGTCGTCGTCCTGCGAGAACTCCAGCATCCGGGTGCTCATGCGGATGTCCGCGCCGAGCTCACGGGCCTTGTCCCGCAGGATCGGCTCCATCCTGTCCTGGGCCACCCCCACGCCCGTGGAGGGCGAGTACTCAATTTCGGACGGCTCGGCCGGCGGCGACCAGAAGGTCTCCTCGAACCACTCCCCGACCAGGCTCTCGACCCGGACCCGCCGGACGCCGAAGCCCTTCGCCATCCGGCTCGGCGGCAACCCCTCCTCCATCCCGACCGCGCGCAGCAACTCGCCGATGCGCGCCGTGAAGCCGACCGCCCGCGGGTGCGGTGAGCTGCCCGGATGCTTCTCCACCAACGTCACGGGCACCCCGCGCCACGCCAGGAACAGCGCGGCCGACGTCCCCGCCAGCCCTCCCCCGACCACCAACACCGAAGTCTTCATCGTTTCCCCTCAATACGCCGTATCGCTCAATACACTGTATCGGAACGAGACGGTGTATTGTCCAGCTCGATGTCGAACGAAGTCGTGTGGGACCGCCCAGAGCCGCCCATCAAGCCGTCGCCGACCCCGTTGAGCAGGGATCTGATCGTGAACGCCGCGATCAGGCTCGCCGATGAGGGCGGGCTCGACGAGGTGTCGCTGCGCAAGGTCGCGGCCGCGCTGAACGCCGGCCCGATGCGCCTGTACGGCTACATCGAGACCAAGGACGAGCTGCTCGACCTCATGGTCGACGAGGTCTACGGCGAGATCACGCCGCCGCCACCGTCAGCGGACTGGCGGGCAGGGCTCCAGCACGTCGCGCACGGCATCCGTGACGCGGCGAAGCGGCACGAGTGGTTCATCGACCTGCTCAGCCCCCGCCCGCACCAGGGCCCGAACTCGCTCGCACACATCGAGAGCACGCTCGCCACGGTCCGGTTCGAGGACATCGACCAGGTGCTCAGCGCGGTTGGCGCCGTGATGGCGTACGTCTACGGCGCCGTCCGCAGCGAGATCACCGAACTCCGCGCGGAACGGTCCACCGGCATGACCGAGGAGCAGTGGCAGCGCGCGTCCGGCCCGTACATGGAGCGGATGCTCGCCACTGGCAAGTTCCCGATGCTGGGCAGGGTCATGCACGAGTCGAGCGACCGCGATCCCGCGCAGGTGTTCGACGAGGGCCTCGACTACGTGCTGGACGGCATCGCCGCCCGCCACGGCATCTAGGAAGCGCAACCCTGGGTCGAAGCCCGGCGCGTCAGCGTCGGCGCCTTCTGCACCATCTGCTGCACCTGCTGGGCGGTGAGCACGAAGCCGGTCTCCGGGTCGTCGACGGCCGCACCGAACACCACGCCCATCACTCGGCCGTTCGGATCGACCAGCGGGCCACCGGAGTTGCCGGACCGGACCTCGGCGCGAACGGTGTAGACGTCACGCGTGACCGTCTGCGCGTCGTAGATGTCCGGGCCGCGCAGCAGCGGGATCCGCTCGCGCACGCGCGCCGGTGAAGCCTTGTACGGGCCGTCCAGCGGGTAGCCGAGCACGATGCCGTCCTCGCCGGGCTGGACCTCGTCCGAACGGAACTGCAGCGGCGTGGCCTCCAGGTCCGGCACCGCGAGCACGGCGATGTCCGTGCGCGGGTCGTAGGCCACGACGGTCGCGTCGAACTGGCCACGGCCGACCTCGACCGTCACCTCGTTGGTGCCGGCGACGACGTGCGCGTTGGTCATGACGCGTTCCGGCGCGATCACGAAGCCGGTGCCCTCCAGTGCGCGCGAGCACGACGGCGCGCGGCCCCGGACCTTGAGCACGGAGGACTTCAGCTTGTTGGCGATGGGCAAGTTCGCGAGCTGGCCGTCCGGCGGCTCGACGTCCTTGAGCGGCGTGCGGTTGAACGGGTCCATCGCCTGCGGGAAGCCCGAGACGTCGAAGAGCTTCTGCAGATCGCCGGACAGCACACGGGCGGCCTGCGGCATGGTCTTGTCGACCTTGCCGAGGATCACCGACTGCTTGAGCGACGAGGTCAGGTCCGGCAGACCGACGACCGAGGTCAGCGGGAGC
The DNA here is from genome assembly GCF_012184385.1 of Lentzea indica. GTDB lineage: Bacteria > Actinomycetota > Actinomycetes > Mycobacteriales > Pseudonocardiaceae > Lentzea > Lentzea indica. Next base: position 36,976 of record NZ_VSRL01000032.1, on the reverse strand, counting down.
GCGATCATCCACGCCACGATGAAGACGACCAGGCCCTGCACGATCGCACCCAGCGCGTTGTCCGCGCCGCGCAACGGTGACGCGTTGACCCGCGCCTTGATCGTCCTGCCGATGTAGACGCCGATCGTCTCGCCCAGCGCCACCAGCAGCACGACGACCCCGACGGCGAACACGACCTTGGTGACGACGTTCTCGAACTGGGACACCAGCAGCGGTGCGATCTGCGTGCCGAGGATCAGGCCGACGAGCACACCGACGAACGCGGGGAGCGCGACGACCATGCCCTGCCTGGCCCCTGACACCGCGGCTATCGCGGCAAGGCCAAGCACGAGCAGATCAACCCAGTTCAACCGAAAACCTCCGCCTCACTGTGTAGCGCGCAACGCTAGTTCAAGGTCACGCACATCGGTCGCATCCCACGGCTGTTCCCAGCCGCCGAGTGCGATCAGGCCGTTGATCAACCCCGCGGTGAAGCCCCACACCAACATGCCCGGCGCGGAAAAGGCCGCTCCGACGTAGCCCGCAGGGTGACGCACCCGGAACCTGTTCGCAGGATCGGCGAGGTGCGCGACGGGCACCCGTGCGACGGCGGCGGTCTCCGCCGGGTCGACCGGTGCAACGGGGCTCGGCTGTTCCCAGTAGGCGAGCACGGGCGTTACCACGAACCCGGACACCGGCACGTACAGCTCCGGCAACAGGGCGAGCGGTCTCACTCCTGACGCAAGTACACCGGTCTCCTCGTAAGCCTCGCGTAATGCGGTGGCGACGGGCCCGTCGTCGGTGTCGTCGGACGCCCCGCCGGGAAACGCGACCTGGCCCGGATGCGAGCCCAGTGTGTCCGCACGGCGCAGCAGCAACACGTCAGGGCCGTGGTTCCCGTCCTCGCCGAACAACATCAGCACGGCCGCCTTGCGCACACCCTCGGACGGCGCGCGCGGGACCCGCATGAACGCCCGTGCGTCGATCTGCTCGGTGGCCTTGGCCAGGCGCTGCATCCAGTCGGGTGGCTCTGTTGCCTCCGTCATCGAACCGCCTTCTCCACCTGCTCGGGCGCCGTGAAGTACGGCGGATCCGTGACCTGGCGGACCGAGCCGTCCGCACCGACGAAATACGTCGCCGGCAACGACATCGGCGCCTTGACGCGCTTGCGCAGCTCGTCAGGCCCGTCGTAGACCGAGGGCAGCCGCACGCCGAGCCGCGCGAGCAGCTCGAGACCGTCGGCTTCCCTGCTGTCCACAAGAACTGGGACGACCGGGACGGCACCTGGTTGCTTCGCGTAGGAATCGAGCACGGGCAGCTCCTGCTGACACGGCTGGCACCAGGTCGCCCAGAAGTTGATCAGGAGCGGTCCCTTCAGCGCGAGGGCCGTCCGGGTGCCGTCACCGAGACACGTCACGTCGACACCACCTTCGCCGCCGGGCACACACGGCCGTAGCTGGGCCTGCGCGCGCAACGCGGCCACGTCCTGCGACGGTCGGGTCGACGTGGGCGTCGGCTCCGGTGACTTGTCACGGGGCCACAACGCCACGACGCCCGCCACGCCGAGGACGAGCACGAGGACCAGCCAGCGGGTGCGGTTGTTCACCCGACCAGCTTCTCACCGGCCCGGACCCGGTCGGCGAGCTCGAGCAGGTGCGGCTTCTCGTCGCCCTTCACGAGCTTGGCCGCCTTGACCGGATCTTCGGGGCCGAGGCCGTACGACGGGCAGTCCTTCATCAGCAGGCATGCCCCGCAGGCAGGCGTTTTGGCGTGGCAGACGCGGCGGCCGTGGAAGATGATCCAGTGCGAGGCCATCGTCCAGTCGCGCTTCTCGATGATCGCGCCGATGGCGTGCTCGACCTTGACGGCGTCCTCTTCCGCGGTCCAGCCCCAGCGGCGCACGAGACGGCCGAAGTGGGTGTCGACTGTGATGCCGGGCACATCGAACGCGTTGCCGAGAACCACGTTGGCCGTCTTGCGTCCTACACCAGGGAGCTTGACCAGCTCCTCCAGCGTGCCTGGAACCTCACCGTCGTACTGCTCCACAAGAGCAGCACCGAGACCCATCAGAGACGTGGCCTTGTTCCGGTAGAAACCGGTCGGGCGGATCATCTCTTCGAGTTCGACCCGGTTGGCGCCGGCGTAGTCGGCGGCCGTCGGGTACTTCGCGAAGAGCGCGGGAGTGACCTCGTTGACCTTCTTGTCGGTGCACTGCGCGGACAGCACGACCGCCACGATCAGCTCGAGCGGCGTCGTGAAGTCCAGCTCGCAGTGCGCGTCGGGGTATCCCTCGGCAAGCACGCGCACCATCCGGCGGGCCCTGCGGGTCAGGCCGAGCTTGGTTTCCGGTTTCTTGGTTGCGGGCACAGATTCAGCGTAGTCAACACGCCGGACCCACCCCCTAGACGCGTACTCGAATCCCACATGCGCCACACTGCGGAGCATCATGACTGCCTGGCTTGTGATCGTCGTCCCGATCGTGATCATGTTCTTCGCGCTCTTCATGGAGCGCGTCGAAGCGAAGCTCCGGCACGTTGCCGTGCAGGAGAACGAGGTCGAGGAGTTCCTCGAGTCCGCCCGCCCCGATGAGGTGAAGGCGCTCTACGGACACGGCATCGGTCGCGCACTCGAGCTGTTCCGTCTGCGTCGTCGCGGCCGCGGTGGTGCGCGCAAGCGCGTCCGCTGAATGGCGTAGGCTGGCTCGTTGGGCTTCTGGATCGAGCCAGTCGGGTTGTTCCTACTAAGACGGCGAGCCGGGCGGCGATCCACAACACAGCCCTTAGACTGCAACGCAGTGATCGGCGGCACGGCGCTGACTCCACCAAAGATGGTGGTAGGCGTGCCGTCGCGTCGATTAGGAGGGATGAGGTGGACGAGACCCTGGCGCGAGCGGGCATCTTCCAAGGGGTTGACCCAGCTGCCGCGGAGGCACTGGCGCAGACCCTGGAGACGGTGGAGTTCCCGCGTGGCCACGTGATCTTCGCGGAGGGTGAGCCGGGCGATCGCCTGTACATCATCCAGTCCGGCAAGGTGAAGATCGGCCGCAAGTCGCCGGACGGCCGCGAGAACCTGTTGGGGATCTTCGGACCCTCCGACATGTTCGGCGAACTGTCCATTTTCGATCCCGGCCCCCGCACGTCGACTGCGACGACGGTGACCGAGGTGCGCGCGGTGTCCATGGACCGCCCCGCGCTCCGTCAGTGGATCACCAACCGGCCGGAGATCGCCGAGCAGCTGCTTCGGGCGCTTGCCCGCAGGCTGCGCCGGACGAACTCGATGCTGGCCGACCTGATCTTCACGGACGTGCCCGGCCGCGTCGCCAAGGCGTTGCTGCAGCTCGCACAGCGCTTCGGCTCGCAGGAGGCTGGCCTGCTCCGCGTCACGCACGACCTGACGCAGGAGGAGATCGCCCAGTTCGTCGGTGCGTCCCGCGAGACCGTGAACAAGGCGCTCGCCGACTTCGCGCACCGCGGCTGGCTGCGGCTCGAGGGCAAGAGCGTGCTGATCCTGGACCCCGAGCGGCTCGCTCGCCGGGCCCGCTGAGGCACTTCGAACACACGGGTTCGCGAAGCAGCGACCAAACACAAAGGACCGGGCGCCACCCCCGACGTGGCGCACCGGTCCTTTGCGTTGCACGGCCCATCCCCCGACGAACCGTGCCTTCCATCCCTCTGGCGCGCAGGCCCCGACCCTCAGGCCAGAGGTTGGTCTCGGTGGATGAGTCAACTTTCGCACGCATCCACCCCGACCGCTCAAGTCCTTTCACCCTCAAGGACCTCGTGAGTGCCCGTTTCGTTGCATGTTTCACCCGGTCATCCCATTCCCGTGACCCAATCGCAACCATCGTGACCCTGCGCACCCGATCTGGTACATCCGTACCAGGTTTGGCATACTGGTACACATGTCCCACTCTGCCCGTCTCTCCGACTACCGTGCTGCCCTGACCACCCCCGGCATGCGCGGCCCCGTGGTCGCGTCTCTGCTCGCCCGCCTGCCCATCGCGATGGTCGGGCTCTCGCTGCTGCTCTACGTCGAGCGCGCGACGGGTTCGTTCGCGGTCGCCGGCCTGGTGTCGGCGGCGGCGCTGGTGGGCGTGGCGATGGGCTCGGTCGTCCAGGGCAGGCTGATGGACGGCTTCGGCCCCACCCGGCCCGTTGATGGCCGTGACCGCGCTGTTCTCGCTCTTCGTCACCGCCTCTGTGATCGCCGTCGAGGCGGGTGCGCCGGTGTTCTCGCTGGTCGCCCTGGCTCTCGGCGTCGGCGCGACCGAGCCGATGGTGGGCTCGGCGTCGCGTGCGCTGTGGGAGCGGATGGTCCCGAGCGGCCCGACGCGGATGGCGGCCTACGCCTACGAGTCGATCAGCATGGAGGTCTTCTTCATCCTCGGACCGGGTCTCGCCGGTCTGCTGCTGGCGGCGCCGTGGGCGGGCACCGGTGTCCTGGTCGGGTCCGTGCTGATGGTCGTGGGTGCGCTGTGGTTCGCCTTCAACCCGGTCGTGCGCGCCTGGGGCCCGGTCGAGCAGGCTCCACGCCCGTTGCTCGGCGCGTTCGCCTACCCCGGCATGCGCACGGTGGCACTGGCCGCGCTGGGCTTCGGTGTGACGATCGGTTTCGTCGAGGTGGCAGTGCCCGCGTTCGCGAAGGCCGCGGGCCAGGCCTCGATGGGTGGCCTGATGCTCTCGTTGTGGTCGATCAGCTCTGTGGTCTTCGGCGTGCTCTACGGCATGCGCCCGTGGCCGCGCCCGATGCACCTGCGCCTGCCGGTGCTGCTGGGCGGCTTCGCCCTGCTCGCGCTGCTGCTGGCGATCCCGGCGTCGCTGATCGGTCTCGGCCTGGCGCTGTTCGTGGTCGGCACGCTGATCACGCCGCAGTCGACCGCGCACTCCGCGGCGATCGAGCACGTCACGCCGAACGGCATGGCCGCGGAGGCGTTCGGCTGGGTGATCACCTCGGTGACCGTCGGCCTCGCCATCGGCCAGGGCCTGTCCGGCCAGCTGATCGAGCACTTCGGCACGCGGCCCGCGTTCATCGCGTCGAGTGTGGCCGGTCTGCTGATCGCTCTGGCCGTGTGGCTGCTGCGCGACACCGTCCGCCGTGGCGTGCCGCGCGAGGTGCCGCTGCGTTCCGAGATGGAGCTGGCCGCCCGTTAGGCGACCGACCTCATCGGCACCACCAGGTAGGTCAGCTCGACGCCGTCTTCGCCCGGTGTCGAGGTGAGCACCGTCGACCGCAGGCCGTCCTGGATCCTCAACTCGATCCGGCGGCCTGCGAACGCCTTCAGCGCGTCGGCCAGGTAGCGCGCCTGGAACGTCTTGGTCACGCGGTCACCGTCCACTGTGGCCTTGACGAACTCCTCGGACTCGCCGTGCTGCGGGTCGTTGCCCTTGACCCGCAGCTCCGAGTCCTCCACCTGGATGGTCACGGCCTGGTGCGGGCCGCCGTAGGGCGTGGCTCTGCGGACGGCGCGGGCCAGCGCGTCCGCGTCCACGAGCACCGTGCTGTCGATGACTGCCTCCAGGAGTCGGCGCGCCCGGTCGTCCGGAAACGGAGCGGCCAGGAGTGCGGTGGAGATCGAGTTGTTGTTCCAGGCGAGGCCGATGCGGTCCTCGTTCGCGTGCAGGGCGACCTCGCCGTGGGCCTGCCTGGCCGCTTCCGCGATGGGCTTCGCCGGAACCAGCAGGTCGATCTGGCCCTGTGGCTCCCACGGCAGCGTCGCGTAGGCCATCCGGTAGCGGTCGGTCGCGATCACGTGCAGCTTCTGCTCGTCCGACTGGATCCGGATGCCGGTGAAGATCGGCAACGCGTCGTCCTTCGAGGCCGCGCCCGCCACCGCCGCGATCGTCCTGAGCTTGTCGGCGTCGACGTGGCCCTGCAGCCGCGGCAGCTCCGGGATGCCGGGGTGGTTGTTCAGATCCAGGAGCGGGATCGCGAACCGTGAGCTCGGTGTGCGGATGGCCAGCCGCTGGCCTTCGACCTTGAGCCTCACCTGCGGGTCGTCGAGGGCTTGGAGCGTCGCGGCCAGCGGTTTCGCGGGCACGAGCACCTCACCTTCGGTGTGGACGGTGGCGTGCACGGTCAGGCGCACGCCGTGTTCCTGGTCGCTGCCCGCGATCTCCACGTCCGTGCCGGCTTTCAGCCGAAGCCCGGCCAGGACCGGGTCGAGCACGCGGGTCGGCAGCAGCCGCGCCACCTCGGCGGCGGCACCGGCGAGCTCGGCTGTCGTGGCGGTGAGGTCCATGCTTCTGGACGTTAGCGACGACCCCTGACAATTTCGGATGGCGCAACGGAGCGCAAGCACGCCGTCTCAGTGGGTGACGGCGCACGTCCGGCGAACCTCAGGCCCCGGCCTTGCTCCGGGCCAGATCGATGATCCGCTGCAGGTGCAGCCCGCGCCGCACGTCGCACTCGTGGGTCGTGGTGCCGCTGTGCACCATGGCCACGAAGTCGTCGAGCAGGTTGGTGAAGCACTCGAGCGCGGGCGTGTCCCGGTTGCTCAGGGTGCGGTGGCCGTTCACCCCGAACACCGTGATGTCCGCGAACGGCGGCTGCATCGGCAACGACAGGCACAGCGAGACCGTGCTCGTGGCGCCGCCCGCGTGCTGGAGGATCAGCTGCCACAGCCCGGTCGAGGACACGTTCGCCGCGATCACGTCGGTGATCTCGCCCAGCGCCGCGTCCAGCAGATCGAACGCGTGCGGGCCGACGTCGTCGAGCGCGCCCTTCTCGTGCCGCCACGGGGAGTTCGAGAACGGGCCGTCGAGCAGCGCGCCGGCGATCCAGCGGCTGTCGGCTCCTGTCCAGCCGCCCGTGCGGTGCAGCTGGGCCAGCATCTCCTTGGTCTCCGGGGCGTACCGGCGAGTGAGCACCACCAGCGAGGCGACGCCGGCGTCCGAGACCGCCGCGACGAGGCGCTCCGCCACCTCGACGGTCTCCGCGATCGGCTTCTCCAGGACCAGGTGCTTGCCCGCGTTGGCCGCTTCGATCGCCATCGGGCCCTGCACGCCCGGCGGCACGCAGAACGCCACGGCGTCCACAGTGGACAGCATCTCGGCGTAGTCGGCGAACGGCTCCGCGCCGTGGGCGTGCGCCAGCTCGGTCGCGGCTTCCGGTCGTCGTGCCCACACACCGGTCAGCACGGTTCCGGGGTGGTTCGCGATGCCGGGGGCGTGGATCATGTTCGCCCACGGGCCAGCGCCGACAAGTCCTACGCGCAGCTGTTCGTCCACTCGCCCATCCTGCCTCAGGAGTAACTGGCCTTGGGTACGAAGATCTCGCCCCCGTTGTCGAACTTCAGGCGCATGCCGCCGTCACTCGTCTCCCGTTGCGGGTCGTGCTCCCACCCGGAGGGCACGGTGACCACGTGGCCGCGGTCCGGCGACGGCCCGAGCCAGATCTCGTAGTAGGTACCGCCGACGAGCCGTTCGACCTTCTTCACGTACACGCCAGGGGCGGTGGACGTCGGATCAACGCTGATCACGGTCGTGCGGTCGGGAATGAACAGCAGCACGCCCGCCACCGCGGTGAGGCCAGTGCCCATCACGACGCCGAGCAGGAACAGCAGCACCTTCACCAGGCAGCCGGAGACGTTCGTCGCCATCACACCATCCTCAGGTAAGCGCGGTCGTACGCTCGGAGAATGCCCGACGACATGACCTTGCCGGGAAACCTGGTACCCACCTCGCCGGCCGCTCAACCCGCGCAGGCCCGCGACGCCGTCACCGTGGTCCTGCTCAGGGACGGTTCCGACGGTCTGGAGGCCTTCCTGCTGCGCCGCGTGAAGGGCATGGCGTTCGCGGGCGGCATGACCGTCTTTCCCGGCGGTGGCGTCGACCAGCGCGACGCCGACACGTCCGTCGCCTGGGCAGGACCGTCGCCGGAGTGGTGGGGCTCGGTGTTCGGCGTTGATCCGGCGACCGCTCGTGCCTTCGTGTGCGCGGCCGTCCGCGAGACCTTCGAAGAGTCCGGCGTCCTGCTCGCGGGACCCGACGCCACCTCGGTCGTCGCCGACACCTCCGCTTTCTCGGCCGCTCGCCGGCAACTGGTCGACCGCGAGATCTCGCTGGCCCAGTTCCTCGCGGCCAACGACCTCGTTCTGCGAGCAGACCTCCTGAGGCCGTGGGCGAACTGGGTCACGCCGTACGAGGAACCCCGCCGCTACGACACCCGCTTCTTCGTCGCCGCCCTGCCCACCGGGCAACGCGCCGACGGTGAGACCACCGAGGCATCCGACGCGTCCTGGCAGACCCCTGGCGAGGCCATCCAGGACGCTCAGGAGGGCCGCCGCATGCTCATGCCACCCACCTGGCGCACTCTCGACGAGGTGGGCGCTCTCGGCAGCCTCGAAAAGGTGATGGCCGAGGAACGCAGCGTCGAGAAGATCATCCCCAAGCTCATCCGCGACGGCGACGTCATCCGGGTGGTGTTCCAGTGAGCGGTTCTCCACTGATCGGCGCCCGCGCCGCACACCCGCTGTACGGCGAACTCCGCCAGGTCACCCCGCACGCCGCCGTCCTGCTGGCCGACAATCCGTCCCCGATGACGCTCGACGGCACGAACACGTGGCTCCTCAAAGCCCCGGACGCCTCGTCGTACGTCGTCATCGACCCAGGCCCTCTCGACGAGGCCCACCTGAAGCGCATCGCGTCGTTCGGCCCGATCGCCGAGATCCTGCTGACCCACGGCCACCCCGACCACTCCGAGGGAGCACGCGAGTTCGCCGAGCTCGTCAACGCCCCGATGCGCGCGCTCGACCCGACGTTCACCTACGGCTCAGAAGGCCTCGTGGACGGCGACGTGATCACCAGCGCCGGTCTGGAGCTCCGCGTCCTGGGCACGCCCGGCCACACCAGCGACTCGCTGTGCTTCGTGATCGACGGCGAGGCCGTCCTGACCGGCGACACGGTTCTGGGCCGCGGCACGACGATCGTGGCTCATCCGGACGGCAAGCTCGGCGACTACTTCGAGTCGCTCAAGCTGCTGGCCGAACTGCCGGAGAACACCGCGGTGCTGCCCGGCCACGGCCCGGAACTGGCGGACGCGGGCGAGGCCGCGCGGATGTACCTCGCGCACCGGACCCAGCGCCTGGAGCAGGTCCGTCGCGCCGTGGAGTCGCTGGGCGGCTCGCCGACCCCGCGACAGGTCGTCGAGGTCGTCTACGCGGACGTGGACCGGGTGCTGTGGCCGGCGGCGGAATGGTCAGTGCGTGCTCAGCTGGAGTACCTGCGCACGGGTCACTGAGGCTGGTGGCCGTTGTTCGTGACCCCGTACGCCGACTGACGCGACGAGGACCTGTCGATCTGCCAGCGGCCGGTGTCGGTCGCCTTCGCACCGGTCTGCTCCCGCTGCGCCAGCTCCTCGTGCAGCTGCTGCAGCAGAGCACGCTCGCGCTCGCTGAGGTTCGCGTCCACCGAGGACGGCTCGGCGGGCGACTCGGCCAGCGCGGCCTGCAGTGCCTCCAGCTCGTCCGGCTTCAGCTCGGTGGTCACCTCGGCCCTGTTGATCGGCACGGGCTCGGGGAGCGCCTCGATCGCGGGCTCGGCGGGCACCATCGGGATGCGCTTCACGGGCTTGGGCGGGAAGGGCTGCGAACCCTCCAGCGTCGACGACGAGCGTGCGCGACGTGAGCCGGTCTCTTCCAGTGGCTCCGGCGCCGGTGTCGGCTCGGCCACCGGCGCCGGAGCGGGAAGTTCTTCAGACTGGTCGAACCAGGCGGCTGTCGGTTCGTGGGCCATGGCCGGTTGAGCCGACTGGGACGGCTGGACCGGCTGGACCGCCATCGGGGCGCCGGAGATCGGCACCGGGCTCGACGACGTCACGGCGGAGGCGTGGTAGTCGCTGAGCTGCGTGCCGGTGGTCAGCACCTCGACCGAGGCGCGGACGCCTGCCTTGCGCAGCACCGCGTCAACCCGGTAGGCGGTCGCGGGCGCGAAGCCCTGCGGGCCGATGTCGATCAAGACCACGCGTTGCGGCAGCGGGCCCGGTGTCGAGCCGGCGGGGGAGGAACGCCAGACGCAGCGCACCGAGCGCACGTCCGGGAGCACCGACACCGCACGGGTCAGCTGGCCCGCGACGTCCGAGACCGGGTCGGTCTCGGAGGTGAAGCGGTGGCGGATGAACGGCAGCATCTCGACGACCGGCACGCGGTCCATCAGGGAGGCGTCCGAGCGGACCTCGTGGAGGATCCACGTGATGGCCGCTCTCTCGTCCGGCAGCACCGGGATGCTGCCCGCGAGGAGCGCGCCGACGAGCATCTCGACCGAGCGGTCCAGTTCTCCGACCGCGAGGAACTCGCGGGCCTGCGACAGGGCGTCGTCGTCGACGCGCCCGGCCATCTGCAGCAGGAGATCGTGGAGACGGACCGGCAGGCCGACACCGTCGTTCGTCACGTCAACTCTCCTTAGCTGAGCACCAGGTGCTCCTCGGACTCGGCGCCGGCGCACACCAGCTCCGATGCCGCCAACGCCGCCCGGTGGTAGGGCGGAAGGTCCAGACCGGACGGCACGACCTCGACGCACGGGTCGTGTTCGCCCAACGCCCGCAGAACGCGCTGCAACTCGCCGGTCAGCCGCGCGTGGCCGGTGGTGGCCGCCACCAGCAGGACGCGATTGACCCCGGAGGGACCGATGCGCCAGCAGGAGCGAACCTCACCGACCCCGTGCCGGCCTCGCAGCGTGGCACCGAGCACGACGGTCGCGGAATCCCCCATCGGCACCCGATCGGGTGATTCCGGGGAAAAGGTGTAGTCGGTGGGTGGCAGTTCGTCCAGCCCTTTGACCGAACTGACAGCTCCGGGTTCGGCCCCATAGGGCACCAGTGCGCCCTGCAAAAGGCGCATCTCGTGATCGGTCAGAGGGATGCGTCCGTGCAGCAGGGTGCGCGGCAACGACCGCGCTAGCACCGCATACGCATCCGAGGCCGCCCAGTCCCGGTACCGCCACAGCAGCTCGTCCGGGAGGCGTCCGGCGAGCCGCAGCAGCAGTTCGTGGCACGTGTCCGACATGTCACACCCTTCCCCAGAACCGGAACTCAGACCTCGACGATCAGTTCGATCTCCACCGGAGCGCCGATCGGCAGCTCGGCCACCCCCACGGCGGACCTGGCGTGCTTGCCCGCGTCGCCGAAGATCTCACCGAGCAGCTCCGAGGCACCGTTCACGACACCCGGCTGCCCCGTGAACCCCTCGGCGGAGGCCACGAAACCGACAACCTTCACGACTCGCTTGATCGAGTCAATCCCCACGAGCGCGTGCACGGCGGCCAGCGCGTTGAGGATGCAGGTCGCGGCGTACTGCTTGGCCTCCTCGGGGGAGACCTCGGCGCCGACCTTGCCGGTGGCGGGCAGCTGGCCCTCGACGAACGGCAGCTGGCCGGACGTGTAGACGTGCGAGCCCGTCTGGATCGCGGGCACGTAGGCGGCGAGCGGGGCGGCGACGCCGGGCAGCTCGATGCCGAGCTCCTTCAGGCGAGTGCTCCAGGTGCTCACGCCTTCACCCGCTTCAAGTACGCGACGTGCTGCTCACCGGTCGGGTTCGTCAGCACGGTGACCAGCTCCCAGCCGTCCTCGCCCCACTGGTCGAGGATCTGCTTCGTGGCGTGGATCAACAACGGCACGGTCGCGTACTCCCACTTCGTCATGCGCCGAGCCTAACGCGCCACCCGATCGACGCCTGCGCGGTTCTCGCACTTCGAGCTACCTTGATCACATGGAGACCTGGCGGATCGTCGCCACCAGCCTGTTCGGGGTCGGCGGGCTGGTGATGGTGCTAGTCGCCATGGCGCAGGTGCGTGATCGCAAACACAGCCAGCGCGTAGAGGTCGTGCGCGCGGGGCTGATCGGACTCGTCATCGTTCTCGTCGTCACGGCCAGCATCGCGCTGTGGCTGCCTTCTGTCGTTGCCTGGGCGTTGGTCGCCGCAACCGCCATGGCCGTTCTCTTCCTCACCATGGCTGATTGACCGACAGGTCCACACCTGACCGAATTCACACATAGTCTGGACGAGTGACGTCGTGGACCGAGGAGCTGACCCGAGCCCGTCTGCACGTGGTCTCCGGCAAGGGCGGCACCGGCAAGACCACGATCGCGGCCGCGCTGGCGCTCGCGCTGGCCACCGGCGGCCGCCGGGTGCTGCTGATCGAGGTCGAGGGACGGCAGGGCATCGCCCAGCTCTTCGACCGCGCCCCGCTGCCCTACGCGGAGGAACGGATCGCGGCCGCGCCGGGCGGCGGTGAGGTGCACGCGCTCGCGATCGACGCGGAAGCCGCGCTCCTCGAGTACCTGGCGATGTTCTACAACCTCGGTTTCGCGGGCAGGACGCTGCGCAAGATGGGCGCCATCGAGTTCGCCACCACGCTCGCACCGGGACTGCGGGACGTGCTGCTGACCGGCAAGGTCAAGGAGTGCGTGAACCGCACCGGCTCCGACGGCCGCCACCTCTACGACGCGGTCGTGCTGGACGCGCCGCCGACCGGGCGTGTGGTCAAGTTCCTGGACGTCACCAAGGCCATGGCCGACCTCGCCAAGGTCGGGCCGATCAAGGGACAGAGCGACGGCGTGGTGCGGCTGCTGCACTCCGGCGACACCGCGGTGCACCTGGTGGCGTTGCTGGAGGAGATGCCGGTGCGCGAGACCCTGGACGCGGTCGCCGAGCTGGACGGCGCGGACCTGCGACCTGGCGCGGTGCTGGTCAACCGGGTGCATCCGGCACGGCTGCCCGCCCATTCGGTTCCAGTCGCCGCCGAAGGCCGGGTCGAAGAGTCACGCGTGCGCGCCGGGCTCACCGCGGCCGGGCTGGATCTCGACGAGTTCACGCTCGAAGGTTTGGTCGACGAGACGGTGGAGCACGCCATCCGGGTGCAGTCACAACAGGAAGCGATGGAGCTGCTCAGCCACTCGGACCTGCCGACGGTCGAGGTGCCTGAGCTGACGGACGGGGTGGACGTGGCCGCGCTGTACGAGCTGGCCGAGGTGCTGGTCGCGGCGGGTGTGCGGTGACCAAGCTCGATTTCGACCCCCTGCTGGACGACCTGGAGACGCGTGTTCTCGTCTGCTGCGGCTCCGGCGGCGTCGGCAAGACGACGACCGCCGCGGCGCTGGCGTTGCGGGCGGCGGAACGTGGCCGGCGCGTTGTCGTGCTGACGATCGACCCGGCACGAAGGCTGGCACAGTCGCTGGGCCTGCGGGAGCTGGACAACCACCCGCGCGAGGTCGTCGTCGAGGGCTTCGAGCCCAAGGGCGAGCTGTTCGCGATGATGCTCGACATGCGTCGCACGTTCGACGACATGGTGCTGACCCACGCGGGCCGCGACCGGGCGGACCAGATCCTGTCGAACCCCTTCTACCAGACCATTTCCTCGTCGTTCTCCGGCACGCAGGAGTACATGGCGATGGAGAAGCTGGGCCAGCTGGTGGCGCAGGACGAGTGGGACCTGATCATCGTCGACACCCCGCCGAGCCGGTCGGCGCTGGACTTCCTGGACGCGCCGCAACGGCTGTCGACCGTGCTCGACGGCAGGTTCATCCGGATGCTCTCGGCGCCGGCACGCGCGAGCGGCCGAGGTCTGCTCAAGATCGTCGGTACCGGTTTCAGCCTTTTCACACGTGCTGTGTCGACGATCGTCGGCGGCCAGCTGCTGCAGGACGCGTCGACGTTCGTGCAGGCGTTCGACAGCATGTTCGGCGGATTCCGCGAACGTGCCCAGCGTACGTACGAGCTGCTCCGCTCACCGGGCACCGGATTCGTCGTGGTGGCGGCGGCGGAACCGGACGCATTGCGCGAGGCCAGCTATTTCGTGGAACGGCTCAGCGACGAAGGCATGCCGTTGTGCGGGCTCGTCGCGAACAGGACTCACCCCGTACTTGCGGGGGACCTGCCCGCGGCGAAGGCGCTCGCCGCAGCGGACGATCTGGACCGCTCCGGTGAGGCGCCGCTCGCCGCGGCAGTGCTCCGGCTGCACGCGGACCGGGTAGCAGTCGCCGATCGTGAGAAGCGACTGCTGGCCCGGTTCACCCGTGCTCATCCCGGCGTTTCACTGGTCGGCGTGCCCGCGTTGCCCGCTGACGTGCACGACCTCGACGGCCTTCGGGAGATAGGTCGCCGGCTCGCCGGAGAATGAGCGCTAGCCGACCCTCGTGTCTTCGTGGTGCTCTTGACGTGCGTTGTCGAGCAGCTCGAACCACGACTCGACGTCCGGACGCCGGCGCAGCAGAGCGCGACGCTCGCGCTCGGTCATGCCTCCCCAGACCCCGAACTCGATCCTGTTGTCCAGCGCTTCGGCCAGGCATTCCATGCGCACTGGACATCCCAGGCACACGAGCTTCGCCTTGCGCTGCTCCGCACCTCGGACGAAGAGCTGATCTGGCTCCTCATCGCGGCACGAAGCGTTGATACGCCAATCCCCCTGGTTCATATCCCCCACTCCTCAGTGCTGTCCAAATGTGGAAATCCGCCACACCCCTGCCACGGATGCCGTAGCGTTCGAGCCACGGCTGCATTCCTTGGACGTTGACGGACTGTAGTGCCGTTCGGTTCCACGTCCAAGCCTGGGTCACCCGACTGTTACCTGTCTTGCGTATCTCTACTCATGCTGAGTAACGGCCCTTACTGATCACCTTCACCCGTTCGTGTACGGCGTACGCTGACCCGCGTGCGAGTCAGGAATGGCGTGCTCAAGATGCTCGGCCTGTGCCTGCTGGCTGGGGTTCTCCTCGCCGGCATGCTGTTCCCAGTCGTGGGCGCGACGGGCCTCGTGTCCAACCGCGCCAGCGACACCGTGGACAGCATCTCCGCCGACCTCGTGACCACAGATCCCCCGTTGATCACCACGGTCACCGACAAGGACGGGCTGCCGATCGCCTACCTGTTCGACCAGTACAGAGTCCTGACACCGCCCGAGAAGATCTCGCCGACCATGAAGGCGGCGCTGATCTCGGTCGAGGACCGCCGGTTCTACGAGCACCAGGGCGTGGACTGGAAGGGCACCATCCGCGCGGGTCTGACCAACCAGGTCAGCGGCTCCGTCTCGCAAGGTGCTTCCACACTGACCCAGCAGTACGTGAAGAACTATCTGGTCCACGTCGTGGCGCGGAACAACAAGCTGGAGCAGGCCAAGGCGCAGGAGCAGACCATCGCGCGCAAGATGCGCGAGGCCCGGATCTCCCTGCAGCTGGAGCGAAAGCTCGGCAAGGAAGAGATCCTCGCCAGGTACCTGAACGTCGTTCCTTTCGGTTCGACCATTTACGGCATCGCGGCGGCGGCGCAGGCTTACTTCAACACCACGCCGGACAAGTTGACGGTTCCTCAGGCCGCGATGCTCGCCGGAATGGTGAACAGTCCGTCAGCGCTCGACCCCGAAGCGTATCCGGACAAAGCGCTGGAGCGGCGCAACAAAGTGATCGACAGGATGGTCGAGAACGACAAGCTGTCGCTCGACGCGGGTGAAGCCGCGAAGAAGGAAGGACTCGGACTCGCGAACCCCGTTCGCACGCCACCGAACGGTTGTGTGGGTGCCGGTCCGGAAAACGGTTTCTTCTGCTCGTACGTGGTGAACTACTTGCAACGCGCGGGTTTCAGCGAAGAGCAGCTGCGCACCGGCGGCTACACCATTCAGACCACTTTGGACAGAGCGGCCACCTCGCAGGCGAAGGCGGCTGCGGAAGCGGGCGTTCCCAAGGGCACCGACGGCATCGCGAACACGATGGCCATCGTGAAGCCGGGCAAGGAACGCCACGACGTGCTCGCGTTGGTCGCGAACCGCGACTACGGCCTGAAGGCCGACCAGCGCCAGACGACGTACGACCTGCCGAGCGGCGTGGAGAACAAGTTCGGCGCGGGCTCCATCTACAAGGTCTTCACGGCCGCGGCGGCGCTGGAAAAGGGTCTCGGCATCGAGAACGTCATCCAGACGCCGACCTCGTACACCTCGCGCGTCTTCAAGGGTGGCGCCCAGCGCTGCCCGAGCACCGGCGAGCCCGGCACCCGCTGGTACTGCCTGAGCAACTTCGACGGCAGCTACCCGTCGTCGATGACGCTGCAGCAGGCACTGCAGACGTCGCCGAACACCGGCTTCGTGATCCTCGAAGAGCAGACGGGCATGGACGCCGTCGTCGACATGGCCTCACGCCTCGGCATGCGCGAGACGATGGCGACGAACCTCCAGGGCACCCGGCCCGACCCGAAGGCCAAGGACAAGCAGAACCGCATCTCGCAGACCGAGTTCTACAAGCAGGGCGGCGGCAACGCGTCGTTCACGCTGTCGCCGGCGCCGGTGTCCACTCTGGAGCTCGCGAACGTCGTCGCGACCATCGTGAGCGGTGGCAAGTGGTGCCCGCCGACCCCGATCGCGAAGGTGCTGGACCGCAACGGCAAGGCCGTCCCGCTCAACGAGGCGCCGTGCGAGCAGGTCGTGGCAGAAGGCCTCGCGAACGGTCTCGCCGCCGGCATGAGCAAGGACGACCAGGGCAACGGCACCGCCGCCACGGCCGCCCGCGCCGCCAAGTGGAACCGGCCGATGATCGGCAAGACGGGTACCACCGAGGAGTACAAGTCGGCCGCGTTCATCGGCGCGACCCCTGACTTCGCCGGCGCCGTGCAGACGTTCAACGACGGCACCTCGCCGCGCCCGATCTGCGTGGGAGGCGCGCCCCGGTTGTGCGGCAACGGCAACATCTTCGGCGGCACGATCCCCGCCAGGACGTGGTTCGACACGATGACGAAGATGCACGCGTCGTTGCCCGTGAAGCAGCTCGCACCGGTGGAGCCGCGATACCTCAAGGGCGGCAAGGAGATCCAGATTCCCGACGTCGTGGGCCGCCAGGTCAACGACGCCGTGCGGATCCTGGAGCAGGCCGGTTACAAGGTGAGCCAGCAGACGGTCAACTCCGACAAGCCGAAGGGGACGGTCGTGAGCCAGACGCCACGCGGCAACGCGTTGCGCGGCACGATCATCTCGCTCTCGGTGAGCTCGGGGTACGTGCCGCCGCCGGTGCCCACGGAGCCGTCGAACCAGCCGCCGGGCACGCCCGGCAACCCCGGCAACCCTGGCAACCCCGACCCCGGCAACCCGAACGAGCCACCGCCGATCACGCTGCCGACAGAACCAGGTGAGCCCAGATAGGCCTCACCGTTCGGCGAGCATCTCCTTGAGTCGCTGGACGCTCACGTCGACGTGGGCGCGGATCTCGGCGATCGCCTTGTCGCGGTCGCCGGCGCGGATGGCGCTGAGGATGGCCTCGTGGTCTGCCACGACCTGCTCCGGCGTCTCGGACTTCGAGAGCACCGTGAGGTAGAAGCGCAGCTCCTTGGTCATCGCGGCGTAGAACTCGTCGAGCCTGGAGCTGTCGAGCAGCGCGACGATCGTCTGGTGGAACGCGAGGTCGCGGTCGACGATCGCGCGGAGGTCCCCTGTCTGCGCGGCTTCGACGAGCTCGTCGACGCCGTGGTGATCGCTTCCAGCTGTCCCGGGCGCGGGGTTCGGGCGGCTGCGGCCGTTTCCAGGCGTTCGCGGGCGGTGTAGAGCGCCTCGACGTTCTCCGGGGTGGGCGCGATGACGACCGCGCCGCGGTTGACCTCGTAACGGACCAGGCCGGTCAGCTCCAAGATGCGCACGGCCTCGCGGATCGTGTTGCGCGCGACGCCCAGCTCGGCCGCGATCGCGCTCTCCCTCAGACGGTCACCAGGGCCGAAGGCGCCGGCCATGATCCGTTCGGACAGGCCGTCAGCGAGCTGCTGAGCCGTGGTGGTGCGGCGCACTTCGAGACCGTCGAGGGCGGACATGGGCCTCAGCTTAATCCGATTGCCCTGCAGTTGAACTGTACTACAGTTTGGCTCATGGACCTGACCAAGTTCCAGGCACTCAGCTTCGACTGCTACGGCACGCTCATCGACTGGGAGACCGGTATCGCCGCGGTGCTCTCACCGTGGGCGCGCGAACAGGGACTCGATCTCACCGACGAGGAGCTGCTGCTCGCCTACGCCGACCAGGAGGCGGCCGTTGAGGCATCAACGCCGTCTGCGCTGTATCCGGACGTGCTGGCCGCCGCGTTCCGCCGTACCGGCGCTGACCTGGGGCGCGAAGTGAGCGAGGAGTGGGCTCAGCGGCTGGGCTCATCGGTTCCGGACTGGCCCGCGTTCCCCGACTCCGCTGACGCGTTGGCACGTTTGGCCGCCCGCTATCAGCTGATCATTCTGTCCAATGTGCACCGCGCCGGATTCGCGGGCAGCAACAGGCAGTTGCGCGGGGACTTCGCGGCGATCATCACCGCCGAGGACGTCGGTGCGTACAAGCCGGCGGAGAACCACTTCCGGGCTCTGGACAAGAAGCTCGGAGAGCTGGGAGTGGAGCGTTCAGGGCTGCTGCACGTGGCGCAGAGCCTGTTCCACGACCACGTTCCGGCCAAGCGCGAGGGCCTGCCGTCGGTGTGGATCAACCGTCGGCGCGACAAGCCGGGCTGGGGCGCGACGCCCCGGCCGTCCGGTGAGTTCAGCTACGACCTGGAGTTCGGGTCGATGGGCGAGTTCGCGGACGCGGTCGACAAGGCGTTCTGATTTGTGGACCCGCGACCTCTTCTGCGAGGTCGCGGGCTTCTTGCGTCAGCTCGTGAGCTTGGACTTCACCGCGGCGGCCACCCGGCCACCCTCGGCGCGTCCGGCGACCTCGGCGTTGACGACCTTCATGACCTGGCCCATCTGCTTCGGCCCCGGCGCCTCACCGAGCTGCGCGGCAACGGCCTCCACAGCCTTGTCCACAATGGACGCGAGTTCCGCGTCGTCGAGCTGGGCGGGAAGGTAGGCCTCCAGCACGGCGAGCTCCTGACGCTCCAGCTCGGCCTTCTCGGCCCGGCCGGCACCGTCGAACGCCTCGGCGGCCTCCTTGCGCTTCTTCGCCTCACGCGCGAGGACCTTCACGACCTCGTCGTCGGAGAGCTCGCGAGCCTGCTTGCCGGAGACCTCCTCGTTCGTCACCGCAGTGAGCGCCATGCGCAACGCACCGGCCGTGACCGTCTCCCGGGCCTTCATCGCCACAGTCAGATCGTTCTGCAGCCGCGTCTTCAACTCCGCCATGGCGCAGAACGGTACCGCCCGCCGGATGCCGCGCCGATCGAGTTAACCGTCTTCCGTACCCTTGACACGTGAACAAGCTCGGCCGCGCACTCCTCGCCACGACCGCACTCGGCACCGCGACCATCGCGTACGCGGCCGGAATCGAGAGAAGGCACTGGACGCTGCGCACGGCCACAGTGCCGGTGCTGTCCCCCGGCGCCAAGCCGATCCGCGTGCTGCACATCTCGGACCTGCACATGACGCCGAACCAGGTGTCGAAGCAGCGCTGGGTCGCCGCGCTGGCCGACCTGAACCCCGACCTGGTCGTGAACACGGGCGACAACCTCGCGCACAAGGACGCCGTCCCCGCCGTGCTGCGCGCGCTCGGCCCGTTGCTCGACCGTCCGGGCGTGTTCGTGTTCGGCAGCAACGACTACTACGCGCCGCGGCTCAAGAACCCGGTGCGCTACCTGCTGCCGTCGTCCAAGACCAAGCGCATCCACGGCGTGACGCTGCCGTGGCGCGACCTCCGCGCCGGAATGGTCGAGCGCGGCTGGGAGGACCTGACCCACGTGCGCAGGACGATCGAGGTGGGCGGCCAGACGATCTTCGCCGCCGGCCTGGACGACCCTCACCTGAAGCGCGACCGGTACGCCGACATCGCGGGCGCCCCGGACCCCAATGCCGTGCTGCGCCTGGGAGTCACTCACTCACCCGAACCGCGCGTGCTGGATCCCTTCGCGGCCGACGGCTACGACTTCGTGATGGCCGGGCACACCCACGGCGGCCAGTTGCGCGTGCCGTTTTACGGCGCATTGGTGACGAACTGCGAACTGGACCGCACGCGGGCTCGCGGTGTGTCGCGGTGGGGTTCGCACATGTGGATGAACGTGTCCGCGGGTATGGGCACTTCGCCGTACGCGCCGGTGCGGTTCTGCTGCCCTCCGGAGGCTTCACTGCTGACCCTGGTTCCTCGGCCCGTTACGCCTGGTCAGGACCGGAATGAGGGGGTCCGATTCGGAGCTGGGGCTGACATGATGTAGAGTTCTACTCGTTCCCAGCCGGGGTGTGGCGCAGCTTGGTAGCGCGCTTCGTTCGGGACGAAGAGGTCGCAGGTTCAAATCCTGTCACCCCGACAAAAAATCGGGCCGATTCCATTTTACGATGGAATCGGCCCGATTTTTGTTTGTCCGACCAGCACGCATTAGCAAGCTTCCCGATAAGCCACTCAATGGTGTGGCGCGACTCGACATGAGCGACCACAGGCGTCACCGTGTCCTCATGACGCAGGGCCACCGTTCCGCACCAAACTATACGGAACGAGCACGTTGCGATAACCCGTACGAGTGACGGTTGATGCTTCAACTCACGGTGCGTAACGGCTTTCGTGATCGAGACGACGAAGGCAGTGGTTCGGCGATCATTGAAAAAGTCGGGAGATGCACTGATGAACTCCGCCTCCGCCGTCAATCCTGCCCATAGGTCGCGGATCGTCATCGCGGCCAAGTCCATTGTGGTGTTGCAGTCGCTGGCGATCGTTTACCTGCTCACGTCGGCCTGGATGACGGTCGCGGCCGCGGCCGGATTTGTGGTTGTCTTCGTCGCGGTGAAGGCCTTGTCGCGGGCGTCGGGACAGGTTGACCGGATCTTCGACGAAGAGCTGAGCCGGCAATAAGATCGGCGCCATGCTGACGCGTGTGTCCGAGGCGCTCGTGAAGCCGGGACGGGAGCAGGAGTTCGTCGAACGGGTGCGGGACCTCGTCAAGGCGTTCCCCGCTACCTATGACGGTCTCGAAGGACACGAGGTGCTCGTCGATGTGGACGACCCTCAGAAGGTCCAGTACGTCAGCCGGTGGCGGGACGAGCAGGCGCTCGAGAACTACGCGGGGCCCAACTGGCGCACCGACCCGGTGACCTTCCCGGACGAGGACGAGTACCTGCAGCGGCCGTTGACCCTGCGGCACTTCCAGAACGTCAGTTGAGGAAGCCTCGCGGGGGCAGTCCTTCCGGGAAGCGTTCCAACGCGTCGCCGGCGGCGCGGGCCAGCGACTCCAGCGCATCGATCTCCGCAGGGGTCGCGGTGTGCGGGACGGCCCAGTAGCAGCCGATGGCGCCGATCGGTTCGGGGCGCAGGATCGGGGCCATGAGCAGGCTTCGCACGAATGTCGGCCGATACGCTTCCTGAGGAATCCTCGAATCGAAGCGGATGTCCCTGATCGCCACGGTTTGGTGATTGATCATCGCCCAGCCACTGATGCAGTTCGCGACGGGGAAGCGCTGGCCCTTCCACAGCGGGCTCATCGAGTCCTCGTCCGCGTAATAGCAGAGATCACCGTCCAGCAGCACCAACGTCGCGCCGTGGGCAGCCAGCGCGGAACGGGCCGTGGTGCGGACGATCTGTTGGACTTCCTCCAACGTGGCAGCCTCGGCGAGGCGATCCATCGTTTCGGACATGCATCAACATTAACTCTCACCCATCCGGATATTCGAGTGGCGGGTGAAACCTGGCGCGATCAATTGATCGCCGATACCGTGCGAATCACGCCGCAGACATCCGATCTATGCCTTCGCCGCGGGCGTTGCACAGAAGGAGATCTGATGCGCGCACATTGGGCGCTCACAGCCGTCGTCACAGCCGCGTTGATCACGCCGGCCCCGGCCCAAGCGCTTCCGGACGTGCTGTGGGAGGCGGATCCGGCCAAGGGACCGGCGGCGGTGTTCGACGGGCTGGAGCGCGATCCCGGCAGCATCACCGTCGCCAGTGATCCCCGGTACGGGCCGTCGATCAAGTACGAGACCTGGGACTGGTCGAACGGCAAGGAGCGCTGCGAGAGCCGGGGCATGCGCAAGAACGGCTCGCCCTACCGGATCGGGTCGGCCGACGTGGGCAAGACGTTCTACTTCGGCTGGCGGGCGAAGTGGGACGTCAACCCCAACGGCGGACATTGGATCGCGGTCTACCAGCTGCACATCTCGGGGGCGAGCGGGTCGCAGCCCAAGTCGGGGCCGTTCGTCCTGCGCACGCTCGGCGACGGCAAGCTGCACTTCCAGCTCACGGCGCCGAGCGGCGGCACCAAGCACATCTGGACGGTGCCGTTCCCGACCGGGCAGTGGAACGACTGGGTGATCGGCTTCAGGCTCAGCCGCGGCAACGACGGCTGGGTCGAGCTGTACCGCAACGGCGTGCAGCAGACGTTCGGCAACGGGCAGAAGCGCTACGCCGGCGCCACGCTGTGGGGCACGCACGTCAACACCAAGTGGGGTGTCTACCGGTCGGGCCCCAACAGCGGGCGCGCCACGGCCTGGCTGAACAACGCCAAGCTCGGCACCAGCTACGCGGACGTCGCGCCGTAGGTCTGCTTCAGCGTGAACACGTGGGACGAAGGGCCGTGGGAACGCAGGTGCACCAGGCGTTCCTCGGCTCCGCAACGGACGGCCGGTGACCTTCGGGCACCCACCACAGCGCGGTCATCGCCTCGACCGGGTGGTGGAACCACTGGCGCCGGCCGCGCAGCACAGCCCGGTGGGCGTCGCCGTAGACGTAGGCCAGCAACGCCTCCGGCGACTCCCACACGGACATGTTCACGATCAGCCAGTCGTCGTCGAAGACGCGGATCGCGGTCGCGTCACCCGCCTCGCCCTGCAACCGCCAGCGGAAGCCGGGTGCGGCGTCCGCGACCGCGTTCACCAGGTCGAGCGCGTCGACGAACTCCTTGAGCTGCGGACTGTCCAGCGGCGCCAGCAGTCGTGAGATGTTGACCTGGGCCAGTTCGAAGGTCATCGGCGGTTCCTCTGGACGTGCCCCTGCGACAACGACAGCTGGTGCTTCGCCACGATCCACCGCTTCACGGCCGGTCGCGTCGCCAGGACGAGGCTGAAGATGCACACCGCCAGCAGTACGGCCGATGCCATCGACGGAACGAGCTCGGCGACGCCGCGGCTGACCGAGCGGAACAGCGCCACCGCCAGCACCAGCCCGGTGAAGATGCCCGCCACCTGCGAGGCGGTCGTGTTCGGGAAGTGCGGGTGGTTGACCGACAACGCGCCCAGGGCGTTCAGCACCCCGAACCCTGCGACGACGGCCGCGAGCAGGATGCCGACGATCAGCGTGGCGCCGGACATCAGGAAGCTCATGAGCACGAACGCGGCGATGACCAGCAGGCCGATGGCCAGGATCCAGTTGAGGATCGCCAGGATCGTGAGGTGCGGCGGCTTCGGCGGCAGCCAGCCTGGCCAGGGCTGCTGCTGATACGTCGGAGGTGCTTGCTGCGGATACCCCTGCGGTGGATGCGGCGGCCGCGCAGGTGGCCGCCCTCCCCACTGTGGCGGTTGTGTCATCTCAGATCCCCCTAGAACCACCGGTGACTCTAGTGTTGAAGGGTGACCATGCACCCTTCTCCGAACGTTCCGGACCGGCTTTTCGAAGATCCGGCCGCCGAGACCCGGTGGCGCGAGCGGTTCACCGCTCCCAGGATGAGCCTGCCCGGCTGGGCCGACGACGCACCGGACCGCACGCTGTACGTCTCCAACGCGAGCGGCGTGTGGGAGATCTACGCCTGGGACCGCGCGAAGGACGAGCACCGCAAGGTCACCGACCGCCCGAACGGCACGTCTCACGCCACGTTGAACCCGGACGGCACCGAGATCTGGTGGTTCGACGACCACGACGGCGACGAGTTCGGCGTCTGGGTGCGCGAGCCGTTCAATGCTGACGGCAGCAAGGCCGAGCCCGCTGTCCCTGACGTGACGCCTGGGTACCCGGCAGGTCTGGAGATCGGCAGGAACGTGACGGCGGTGGCCGCGTCGACCGATGACGGCACCACGGTCTGGTTGTCGCGCAACGGGAAGTCCGAGGTGCTCTACCAGCACGTGAACGACGCCGGCGTGTCCGCGCTGTCCAAGGACGAGTCGCTGGTCGTGATCGCGCACTCCGAGCACGGCGACAACCGGCACATGGCCCTGCGCGCGCTCAACGCGGAGAACGGCGAGACGGTCGCCGAGAAGTGGGACGGCAAGGGCAAGGGTCTGGACGCCGTCTCGTTCAGCCCGGTGCGCGGCGACCAGCGGCTGTTGGTGGTGCACGAGCGCCGCGGCCGTGAGGAGTTGCTGATCTGGGACGTCGCCGCCGACACCGAGCGGGAGATCGTCCTCGACCTGCCGGGTGAGGTCGCCGCCGACTGGTACCCGGACGCGTCCGGGTTGCTGATCGTGCACACCCACCACGCCCGCAACACGGTGCACCGTTACGACCTCGCGACCGGCGTGCTGTCCGCTCTGGACACCGCGCCCGGCGTGATCGGCTCCGCGGGCGTGCGCCCGGACGGCACCGTCGAGTACTCGTGGTCGTCCGCCGAGAAGTCCACGGTGATCCGCGCGCTGGCCACCGACGGCACCGAGCGCGTCCTGGTCGAGCCGCAGGGCGCCAAACCCGCGACCTCGGAGAAGCTCGAAGACGTCTTCGTCGGCGACGTCCACGCGCTGATCTCCAAGCCTTCCGGGGAAGGTCCGTTCCCGACGGTCTTCCTGATCCACGGCGGCCCGCACTCCTCCGACGAGGACCGCTTCTCCGCGTACCGCGCGGTGTGGCTGGACGCCGGGTTCGCCACCGTGCACGTGAACTACCGCGGCTCCAGCGGCTACGGCTCGAAGTGGCGTGACGCCATCGAGGGCAGGCCGGGTCTCACCGAGCTCGAGGACATCGCCGCCGTGCACGACTGGGCGGTCCAGTCCGGGCTCACGGACCCGTCGAAGTCGGTCCTCAGCGGCGCCTCGTGGGGCGGCTACCTGACCCTGCTCGGCATCGGCGTCCAGCCGGAACGCTGGACCGTCGGCATCGCGGGCGTCCCCGTCGCCGACTACTTCGCCGCGTACGAGGACGAGATGGAACCGCTGCGCGCGTTCGACAGGGCGCTGTTCGGCGGGTCGCCGGAGGATCTGCCTGACCTGTACAAGGAGTGCTCGCCGCTCACGTACGTCGATCAGGTCACCGCGCCGGTGCTGATCCTCGCGGGCGAGAACGACCCGCGCTGCCCGATCCGGCAGATCGACAACTACCTCGACGCGCTCGCGGGCCGCGGCCACGCCTACGAGATGTATCGCTACGACGCGGGCCACGGCTCGTTGGTGGTCGCCGAGACCATGCGACAGACGGCGGCCGAGGTCGACTTCGCGAGGCGGCACCTCGCCAAGTAGGTCCGGCCTTGATCGCGAGTTGTCCACAGGCTGCCGGTTCGCTGACCTGGGGTTATCCGGATTCGGGTAGCCTGTGGACAACTCGGGAACCGAAACGAAGGTTCGCGCGTTGCGCCAGGAGGAAGCGCGCGGGGGGCGGTGGGCACGGTCAGATCGGTGACCGTGACATGCCGGGGACGGTGACCCGTCAACGGTGCCCGGGGGACGATGTCGACCCGCCACATGCCGAGAACGATGTCGGAAACGCCGGGCAAGATGCCCGCGATAGGCACGCCATGACCGAGCAGGAGAAAGGCCGGCCGGACGGGCGGAAGCAGGACTCGCGGTCGGCGCAGATGCACGACTCGGGGCTGCTTCGAGAAGTCCTGGGTGGCAAGTGGTCGGAGGCGATGCTGGCGGGGCTCGCCGGCGGCATCGGGTTCATGTACTTCGTCTTCGAGTACAAGGGCCACACGCCCACGATGACGATCGTCGCGCGGCACCACCCGGCACCGTTCATCCCGACCGCGCTCATGCACGCGAACATCGCCCACGATGTCACGTCCACGACGTCCGCGCGCAAGGCGGAACAGCAGTTGCGCTCAGCCGACGGGCCGGTGATCTGCTTGCTCGGCAAGGAGAAGCACCCGGTCGGTGTGCTCGGCGTGGACGACGACACGGTCACCGTGCACAACCACGGCACGCACACCCAGCCGCTCGCCGAGTTCATGACCAGCTGGGGCCGGGGCAAGCACGAGATGATCAGCATCGGCGAACGCACCGGCGAGCCGGACGTGGCGGCCGCGGTGCGGATGACGTGCGAGCACCTCACCGGGCCGGTGCTGGGCAACAACTTCGACGTGAACTTCGGCTTCTCCGGCATGCGCAAGCTCGCGAAGGAGTTGCGCGACAAGGGGAAGAAGGGCTGGAGCCAGCGCTGGGCAGACGACCCTGGGTTCGTGAGGCAGCGGCTGCACGACTGCCTGGAGGTCGAGTACACGGGACCGGGCGCAACCCGGCCGTTGTACGCGGAGTTTCTCAACGAGGTCGGACTGCCGGGCGCGGACGACTTAATGAAGTCCGGCGCGCTCTGGTCGAAGATCGCCCAAGGCGGCGACTACGACGAACTGGCTGATCTTGTGGACGAGGCCCGCTCCATCGAGGAGCGGGCCGTCCGTCAACTCATGAACTAGGCGGCCTGGGCCTGCCACATCCAGTGCGCCTGCTCCAGTTCCTGCGTGATGCCGATCAGCAGGTCCTGGGTGACGAGGTCCGGCTTGTCGGTCTCGTCGATGCGGGTGCGCATGCGGGTGATGAGCTTGCCCAGCGAGGACGTGATCGCGGTGACGACCTGCTCCTCCTTCAGCCAGCCGGTCTCGATCTCGGGCACGCCGGACGACGCGGCGATGGTCTTCGCCGTGCCGTTCGGCGTGACGCCGAGAGCGGCCGCCCGTTCGGCGACCTGGTCGGCGGCGTTGCGCGCCGTGGTGACCAGTTCGTCGAGCTGGAGGTGGACGCTGCGGAAGTTCTTGCCGATCACGTTCCAGTGCGCCTGCTTCCCGATCAGGGACAGGTCGACGAGGTCGACGAGTGTCGCCTGCAGCACTGCTCCGACCGCGTCGCGGTCGCCGTCAGCGAGTGGGCTGGTGATCGGGTTCTTGGCCATGGTCGAACGCGCCTCCTCAGACGGTGACGGTGATCGCCACCTCGATGTTGCCGCGCGTCGCGTTGGAGTACGGGCAAACCTGGTGGGCCTGCTCGACGAGCTTCTCCGCGACCGCCTTGTCAAAGCCGGGGATGTTCACGGCGAGCTCGACGGTCAGCTGGAAGCCGCCGGCGCCGTTCGAGCCGATCCCCACCTTGGCGGTTACCTCAGAAGAAGCGAGCTGAATCTTGCCCGCGCGCGCGACGGCGGCGAGGGCGGAGTTGAAGCAGGCCGCGTAACCGGCCGCGAACAGCTGCTCCGGGTTGGTCGCGTCGCCGCCGGGGCCGCCCATCTCCTTCGGGACCGACAGCACCTCGTCGATCACACCGTCGGAGGAACGAACCTCGCCGTTGCGGCCTTCGCCGTAAGCAGTCGCCTCGGCCGTGTACAGCGCTTCCATTCCGCTCTCCCTTGAGTCAGTGGTTGTTACTCACTGGTTAGAACGGATCGCACACGACTTATCTGCCCGATCGTGAGTCAGTTCACGTCGAGATGAGACGCCTGCCGCCGCGCGAACTCGACGACCTGGCGGCCGATCATCCTGAGGTTGCGGTCGACGTCGTCGTCCGAGCAGGCGCCGTCGCCGTCGAACTTGACCTGCGCGGAGTTGATCGCGGCACCGAGCGGCGTCGGCCAGCCGCGCAGCGCGTGCACGATCGAGCGGACCGCCGCGAGCGTGTTCACCGCGGCCTGCCAGCCGTACGCGGCGGTGATGGTGCCCACCGCGCGGCCGTCGAGGTACGGGCGGTCGTCGTCACGCAGGTCCTCGATGTAGTCGAGGGCGTTCTTGACCAGGCCGGACACGGTGCCGTGGTAGCCGGGCGACACGAGGATCACGCCGTCGGCCTTGCGCAGGTCCTCGACCATCCTCTTGGCGACGTCCGTGCGTTCTGGAACAGACGGGTCGTAGAACGGGAGTACCAGCTCGGGGCCGCTGTATTGGATCGTGCTCGCACCGAGCTCGCGGGCACCCTCCAGGGCCACCCGCAGCGCCCGTTCGGACTGCGAGTCGGACCTGATCGAGCCGCCGATGCCCACCACCGTCACCGTCATGACAACGATCCTTCCACCTCCAGATACCTGGAGATCCAGCACTACTCGCTAGTAACCTGCAACACATGTCGAACATCCAGGCCGGCGTACTGGCCGGTGCACTGCGCTTCGCGTTCGGTCTTCCGGGCCCGTTGCGCCGCCTCATCGCCGGTACGCCGATCCGTCTGGACGGCCAGGACCTGCACCCCGAAGCGCAGTTGTTGCTGAAGCTGGCTCACGTGTCCGGAACGGACTGGCGCACGAAGACAGCTTCCGAGAGCCGACTGGACCTGGAGTTGAGTTCGAAGCTCGTGGGCGGCCCGAAGATCACCGGGATCGGCGCGCGGGACCTCACGATCGGCGAGTTCGCCGGCCGCCTCTACACGCCGGACGGCCTCGCGCCCGGCTCGGCGTTGCTGATCTTCTACCACGGTGGCGGCTGGGTCACCGGAGGTCTGGAGACCCACGACAACCTGTGCCGGTTCCTCGCGAAAGAAGCAGGGGTGCGGGTGCTGGCCGCCGACTACAGGCTCGCGCCCGAGTACCCGTTCCCCGCGGCGGTCGACGACGCCGCCGAGGTGCTGCGCTACGCCGTCGCCAAGGCGGAAGACCTGGGCATCGACGCGAAACGGATCGCGCTGGGCGGTGACAGCGCCGGTGGCAACCTGGCCGCGGTCACCGCGCACAACGCCGAGATCGACATCGCGTTCCTGCTGCTCTTCTACCCCGGTGTGGACGCGTCGGTGCGCCGCCGGTCGCGCGAGATCTTCGGCAACGGGTTCTTCCTGACCGACGAGAAGATGGACTGGTTCCTCGACCAGTACAGCGCCGGCGGCCGCGACCGCCATGACCCGCGCCTGTCGATCATGCTCGCCGATGACCTCTCGAACCTGCCTCCCACCTACATCGCGACCGCGGGCTACGACCCGTTGCGCGACGAGGGCGAGGCGTTCGCGGAACGCCTGGCCGCCGAGGGTGTGCCGGTCGTGCTGCGGCGCCACGAAGGCCTGTTCCACGGCTTCGCGAACGTGCTCGGCGTCGGCGGGATCTTCCGCGAGGCCGTGTCCGAGGCGGTTGGCGCACTGCGGACCGGCCTCGCGCTGGCGAACTCCGCTCAGGACGTGGCCGAGACCGCCTGACGCTGCCGGCCGAGCACCCAGCCGATCCCCGCGATCACCAGTCCCGCCACGCCAGCGACGACGAAGCCGAGCGGGGGTCCGCTGTGGTCCACGGCGATCCCCGCGAGCGGCTGACCGGCCGCGACGCCGAACGTGAACGCGGAACCCTGCAGTCCCAGCGCCAGCCCGCGCGCCGAGGCGGGCGCCAGCTTGCTGATCTGCTCGGTCGACGCGGCGATGGTCGGCGCGCACGCGAAGTTCATCGGGATGAGCGCGAGCGCCAGCAGCCAGACGTTGCCGTCACCGATGCCGACCGGGATCTCGAGCAGCGCCATGCACGCCAACAGCACCACGCCGCTCGGCACCCGTCTGAGGCTGCCGTAGACGAGCCCGCCGAGGGCCGAAGCCGCGCACATCACGACGAAGATCAGCCCCAGCCAGCCCTGCTTCCCCGCGTGCTCGAGCGAGGCGATCGAGGCGATCTCCATGCCGGACAACGCCATCGTGGCGCCGAACGGGATGATCAGCGCCGCGATCATCGGCCCGCGCAACCACTCCTTCACCCTCGGTTGCGGACCGTCGACGACCTCGTCCTCGTGCACCAGCACCGGGTTCACGACGAACAGCAACGCGCAGGCGGCCATGATCGCCACGCCGATCGCGATGAGCGCCGTGCCGCTCGAGAACTTCGTCGCGATCAGCACACCCGCCGCGGGCCCGACCATGAACGACAGCTCGACCGAGATCGAGTCCAGCGAGAACGCGGGCCTGCGCTGGGGTTCCGGCACGAGCGCGGTGAGGGCCTGCCGTCCGATCGACATCATCGGCACCGCCACCAGCCCGTTGGCGAACGCGAGCACGAGCAGCACGTAGTAGTCCATCAACGGCGCCGTCACCCAGAAGACGCCTTCGAGCAGGCTGAGGGTCAGCGTGATCCGCAGGCCCTTGCTGTCGATCAGCCTGCCCATCAACGGCGACCCGAGGCCGATGCCGACCATGGTCGCGAAGCCGACCGTGCCTGCCGCCGCGTAGCCCTTGTCGAGCGTCGTGACGACGTGGAGGGTCACCGTGACGCCCGCCGCCGTCGGGGGAATCCTGGCGAAGAGCATCAGCAGCATCAGGGGACGTACCCCCGGCAGCACCAGGACGTGTCTGAACGGGGCGAGGTTCACGATGCCATCGTCGTCTGGGTGGCAACGGGTTTACGTTGCCGCGCGAGCAGCCATGCGACGCCCGCCACCAGCAGCCCGATCACGCCGACGATCGCGAACCCTGCCGGTGCGCCACCGTGGTCGATCGCGACACCGGCGATCGGCGCGCCGATCGCGTTGCCGACGGTGAACGCCGATCCCTGCAGGCCGATCGCCAGGCCACGGGCGGTGGGCGGCGCGAGCCTGCTGATGTGTTCGCCCGAGGCCGCGATCAACGGCGCGCAGGTGATGTTCATGGGGATGATGAGCAGGCACAGCCAGAGCACGCTGCCGTCACCCAGCCCGACCGGAATCTCGAACGCCGCCATCACCACCAGCAGCACCAGCACGCTGGGCGCCTTCTTCACGCCGCCGTAGACCAGGCCGCCCGCGATCGACGCCGCGCACATCGCGAAGAACACCACGCCCAGCCAGCTCTGCTTGCCGATGTGCTCCAGGCTCGCGATCGCCGAGACCTCCATGCCTGCGAGGCACACGGTCGCTCCCACGCACACGACCAGCACGCCGACGATCCGGCCGCGCATCCACTCGATGATCTTCGGCCGCGGTCCGTCGACGACCTCGTCCTCGTGGATCATCGGCGGGTTCGCCCAGTACAGCAGCAAGCCCGCGACCAGGGTCGAGACGCCGATGAACAGCAACGCGGCGCTCGTGGAGAACTTCGTCGCCACGAACACGCCGAGCGCGGGCCCGCCCATGAACGACAGCTCGACCGAGATCGAGTCGACCGACAGCGCGACCCGGCGCCGGCTCTCCGGCACGAGCGCGGTGATGACCTGCCTGCCGATCGACATCATCGGCACGCCGAGCAGGCCGACCAGGAACGAGCACACCAGCAGCACCCAGTAGCCCATCAGCGGTGCGCTGAGCCAGAACGTCGCGGAGGCCGTGACGCTGACGGCGAGCATCGCGCGCAGGCCGCGTTCGTCGATCAGCTTGCCCATCAGCGGAGCGCCCAGCCCCATGCCGATCGTCCCCGCCGCCCCGACCAGTCCCGCCGCGCCGTACCCCTTGTCGAGCGTGACCGCGACGTGCAGCGTCAAGATCACGCCGGTCGCCGCAGGGGGCATCCTCGCGAAGAACATCAGCAGGGCGAGTGGGCGGACCCTGGGCAGCAGGAGAACGTGTTTGAAGGGGGCGAGGTCCACACCGCCATCCTCACGTGGATGGCAAAAGGTTTTCTTTGCTAACGATGTGACCGTCGCCACCCGAGGTCAGTCGCTGTACAGCTCCTCCAGCGCCCGGTACGCCTTCGCCACGAACGGCCGCGCTTTCGCATACCTCTCGATGGCGCCCTCGTCGGGCGTGATCGTCCGAGTCGGCTGCACGAGATCGACGGTCAGCGACTCGATCTCGTCCAGCGCCCGCCACGCCAGCAGTGCCGCGCCCACCGCTGAACCGCCGCTCTCCTCGGTGAGGTGCAACGGCATGCCGAGGGTGTTGGCCAGGGTCTGGGCCCAGACCGGGGCGCGGAAGGCGCCGCCGGTGATCCGCAACGACTCCACGTGCGGAACCGCGTCCAGCACCAGCGCCAGCTGCTGGCAGACGCCTTCGACCAGTGCTTTGGTGATCTGCTGAGGAGTGTGTTCGCGGCGCAGGCCCAGCAACGCGGCGTGGGCGGTCGGATCCCACCACGGCGCCCGCTCGCCGAGCAGATAAGGCAGCGCGACGAGTCCGTCCGAGTCGACCGGCGCTGCCTGGGCGAGCAGGTCGCCGACCGGGATGCCGAAGGTTTCCGAAGCCCACTGGGCCACCACGCCGCCGTTGCTGATCGCGCCGCCGCGGACCCACAGGCCCTCGGCGATGGCGTAGCTGAAGGTGCGCCCCTCGGCGTCGACGCCAGGGCCCCGCTGGGCCACGCGGAGTGCGCCGGAGGTCCCGAGCGAGACCGCGCCGGACCCCGGCGTGGCCGCGCCGACGCCCAGGTTGCCGAGCGGGCCGTCGCCACCGCCGACGATGACCGGTGTGCCGGGACGCAGACCGGGGATCTCGGCTTTCAACGGCGTGGAGTGCGTCGGTTCGACCAGCGGCGGGAGCTGGTCCGCGATGACGCCCGCGAACTCCAGGGACGGCTCGTGCCACTGGAGGGTGTGGATGTTCATCAGGCCCGTGCCGGAGCCCGACGAGTGCTCGTTGATCAGCTCACCGGTGAGGTGGAGGTGCACGTAGTCCTTGATCTCGCACCACTTCGCGGCACGGACACCGTTCTCGTGGAACCAGGCGAGCTTCATCAGCGGCGTGAACGAGTGGATCGGGGCACCGGTCGCCTGGTGCAGGTCGCGGCCTTCCTGAGTACCCCGCAGCCGTTCGGTCTGCTCGACCGCGCGGTTGTCGGCCCAGCTCAGCGACTCCGTGACAGGCTTCAGCGAGGCGTCCAGGCCCATGATCGAGTGCATGGCGCCGGTCAGCGCGATGGCTTTCACGTCTTCTGACGCCAGCTCGCGGATCGCGTCGAACGCGGCGTCGAGCACCTGCTGAGGGTCGTGCGTGGCTTCGAGACCGCTGGTGCGCATCGGATAAGCGCGCTCGGTCGAGGCGACGACGTTCGCCTGAGCGTCCACCGCGACGACCTTGGTGGCCGTGGTGCCGAGGTCCACCGCGAGGACGATCATGAATCGGCCCGCACGGCGGTGAAAACGGCGAAGCTCGGGGACCTCCGCAACGGGCCC
Source organism: Lentzea indica (assembly GCF_012184385.1). Classification (GTDB taxonomy): domain Bacteria; phylum Actinomycetota; class Actinomycetes; order Mycobacteriales; family Pseudonocardiaceae; genus Lentzea; species Lentzea indica. The sequence continues at coordinate 4,055 of NZ_VSRL01000032.1, read as the reverse complement.
CAGAACTCCTCGCCGCGCTCGTCGTCCGGCGTGACGGCCGGCTGGCGCGTCACGTCGGCCAGACCGGCACGGGTCAGCGCCGCGTCGAACACGCCGCGCTCCCAGTAGAAGGAGTCGAAGTCGAACGACGGATCGCCCAGCACGTGCACCTCGACCGGCTGCTTCAGGTTCATCGGGCCGGTGCGGGTGATCTCGTAGCCGTAGCGGCCGTACTCGGCGAGCAGGTCCCAGTCGGCGTCCGGGTTCGGCACCAGCACGACGAGCCGTCCGCCGGGTGCGAGGTTCGCGGCGAGGTTGCCGATCATGGCGTCGAGCGCGGGCTCGTCGTCCGCGTAGCCGAGCAGCCACACGGCCGTGACGACGTCGAACTGACCGAGCACGGGCAGGGTGGTCGCGTCGTGCTGCTCGTAGGTGACCCCGCGCGGCTCGCGTTCCTCGACGTGACGCGCGTAGCCGATCATCTCCCCGGCGGAGTCGACGCCCACCACCCTCGTCGCTCCGAGGTCGTGGAAGAGCCGCGTGTAGAAGCCGGTGCCGCAGGCCACGTCCAGCACCGACTTGCCGCGCAGGTCACCGACCGCCGAGAGCAACGTGGCGCGCTCGGCCAGTCCGGTCGGGATGTGCTTGGCACGCTCGTAGATCGCACCCAGCGCGTCGTACTGTTCGTCGCTCTCCGCCATGCGCTTCAGCCTAGGAGGGTGGGTAGCGGGTGAACCACTCTTGTGCCATCGGCGGCTTCGGACCGGCCTCGGTCTCCCAGTCCGCCAACGCCTTCGCGGGATCTTCGGCCGAACACGCGGCCAACTGGTCGATCAGTCCTGTTCGGACACCCGCGCCCCGTGCAGACCCGCAGCCAGGTACTGCTGAAAGACCCCTGCCGCACTCGGCAGGGGCCTTTTGACCAACTTCGGTCAGAGTCGCTTGGCGAGCTCTTCCGCGACCTCGTAGGTGTTCAGCGCGGCACCCTTGCGGAGGTTGTCACCGCACACGAAGAAGTCCAGCGTGTTCGGGAAGTCCAGCGCCTGGCGCACGCGGCCCACGTACGTCGGGTCCTCGCCCACCACGTCGGCGGGCGTCGGGAAGCGCTTCGCGGCCGGGTCGTCGATCAGCACGATCGTCGGCTGCGCCTCGAAGATCTTGTGCGCGGCCTCGACCGTGACCTCGCGGGCGAACGTCGCGTGGACGGACAGCGAGTGCGTGGTGACGACCGGGACGCGGACGCACGTCGCGGAGACCTTCAGGTCGGGGATGCCGAGGATCTTGCGAGCCTCGTTGCGGACCTTCAGCTCCTCCGACGACCAGCCGTCGTCCTTGAGCGAACCGGCCCACGGCACCACGTTCAGCACCAGCGGGGCCGGGAACGGCGAGTCGGCAGCGGAGAGACCGGCCGCGGACAGCGCCTCGGCGACGTCGCCGGCCTGCACACCCGCTTCCTTGCCCGCCAGCGCACTGATCTCGGCGTAGAGGCGGTCGATTCCGGACTGCCCGGCACCGGACGCGGCCTGGTAGGAGGCGACGACCAGTTCCTTCAGCTCGAACTCGCGGTGCAGGGCACCGAGCGACGCCATCATCGACAGCGTCGTGCAGTTCGGGTTCGAGATGATGCCGCGCGGGCGGTTGTTGATCTGGTCGGAGTTCACCTCCGGCACGACCAGCGGCACGTCCGCGTCCATCCGGAACGCGCCGGAGTTGTCGATCGCGACCGCGCCGCGCTCGGCGGCGATCGGGGCCCACTCGGCGGAGACCTCGTCCGGCACGTCGAACATCGCGATGTCCACGCCGTCGAACGCCTCTGGCGAGAGCGCGATGACCGTGACGTCCTGGCCGCGCACGTTGATCTTCTTGCCCGCCGAGCGCGGGGACGCGATCAGCCGGATCTCGCCCCACGGCACGGAGGAACGGGTGTTGATGATGTCGATCATCACGGTGCCCACGGCACCGGTCGCGCCGACCAGCGCGAGAACGGGGGCGGTCATCGTCCAGTCCCTGCGTAAACGACGGCCTCTTCCTCGCCACCGAGCTCGAACGCGTCGTGCAGGGCACGGACGGCGTCGTCGAGCTGGGTGTCGCGGCAGATGACCGAGATGCGGATCTCCGAGGTGGAGATGATGTCGATGTTGACGCCGGCCGTGGCCAGCGCCTCGCAGAACGTCGCCGTGACGCCGGGGTGCGAGCGCATGCCCGCGCCGATCAGCGACACCTTGCCGACGTGCTCGTCGTAGAGGACCTGGTCGAAGCCGATCTCGCCGCGGGCCTTCTCCAGCGCCGCCACCGCGCGCGGGCCGTCGACCTTGGCCAGCGTGAACGTGATGTCGGTGCGTCCGGACGCCGCCTGCGAGATGTTCTGCACGACCATGTCGATGTCGAGCTCCGCCTGCGCCACGACCCGGAAGATCTTGGCCGCGATGCCGGGGTGGTCGGGAACGGACGTCACGGTGACTTTGGCCTCGGACCGGTCGTGCGCGACGCCGGTGATCATCGCCTGTTCCACGGGAAGGTCCTCCACTGAACCGGACACGATGGTTCCGGTCTTGTTGCTGAACGAAGAGCGGACGTGCACGGGGACGTTGTAGCGGCGGGCGTACTCCACGCAGCGGAGCATCAGCACCTTGGCGCCACAGGCGGCCATCTCGAGCATTTCCTCGTACGAGATCGTGTCGAGCTTCTTCGCGTTCGGCACGATGCGCGGGTCGGCGGTGTAGACGCCGTCCACGTCGGTGTAGATCTCGCACACGTCGGCCTTGGTCGCCGCCGCGAGCGCCACCGCGGTGGTGTCGCTGCCGCCACGGCCGAGCGTGGTGATCTCCTTCGAGTCCTGCGAGACACCCTGGAAGCCCGCGACGATCGCGATGGCCCCCTCGGACGTCGCGTCCTGGATCCGGCTCGGAGTCACGTCGATGATGCGGGCTTTGCCGTGCACCGAGGTCGTGATCACGCCTGCCTGCGAGCCCGTGTACGAGCGCGCCTCTGCACCCAGGGAGTGGATCGCCATCGCGAGCAGCGACATCGAGATCCGCTCACCCGAGGTGAGGAGCATGTCGAGTTCACGTGCTGGCGGCACCGGGGAGACCTGGCGGGCGAGGTCGAGCAGTTCGTCGGTCGTGTCACCCATGGCGGACACGACGACCACGACGTCGTTGCCCGCTTTCTTGGTCGCGACGATGCGCTCGGCCACGCGTTTGATCCGCTCGGCACTCTCAACCGATGAACCGCCGTACTTCTGGACGACGAGCGCCACCGACCTGACCTCCTTCGCGCGACTAAAACCCCACGTCGTAGGCAGCCTACCCGGACCACCTGGTGAGACTCTGGAGCCGTGACGCGCGTGACTACTCTGTCCGGGTGTCGTCGAGCGTCGATGTCGTGGAGGCCCCAGCAGCCGTGCATGAGAGCAGTGCGCGCTCACGGATGGCCGAAGCGCTCAGACACCCCGCCGTGCGCTGGACGGCTCCAGCGCTGATCTACCTGTTCGTGCGCCAGGTGGGTCTGTTCGTGCTGCAGCTCGTGGTCGAGTACCAGAACAAGACCACCGGCAAGACCGACACCGCCGCCGACAACCTGAAGTCGTGGGACGGCGAGTGGTTCATCGGGATCGCCGAGGGCGGCTACAACGACGTGCCGCTGCGTCTGACCGACGCGGCCGGCAGGCGTTCCGCCGAGACTCCACTGGCGTTCTTCCCCGGCTACCCCGCCCTGGTCAGGTGGGTGGACGGCCTGCCGGGCGTGGACGTGGTGGGTGCCGCGTTCGCGGTCAGCCTGATCAGCGGCCTGTTCTGCGTGTACGGCCTGTTCGTGCTGGGCCGCGCGGTGCGCGACGGCTCGACGCGGGCCGGCCTGATCCTGGTGACGCTGTTCGCCGCGTCCCCCATGGCCGTCGTGCTGTCGATGACGTACTCGGAGGCCACGTTCTGCGCGTTCGCCGTGTGGGCGCTGGTCGGCGTGGTGAAGAAACGCTGGATCCTCGCCGGCGTGTGCTGCGCGGCGGCCGGTCTGGTGCGCCCGACAGCGGCCGCGCTGATCGCGGCGGTCGGCCTGGCGGCACTGGTCGCGGTGAT
>NZ_VSRL01000329.1 GCF_012184385.1 Lentzea indica | reverse complement strand
GCTCGCGTTGACCATGTCGAGCTCGCGGGGATCGACGTGCTGCTCGGTCAGGTGGAACTCCGAACCGAGTCTGCGGCTCGCCTCGCCGTCGTCCTCCGGCGGAAGCGCGTCCGACTCGGGAAGGGGTCCTCCGAAGTCCCGCCACGGTGGGGGTGGCGGCAGGATCTGGGTGAGGTCGATGTCGTACATGGGACGCCCGGTGCCGCGATAGATCCACCAGTCAGGCGCCTCAACGTGCTGGTGGGAGTCCATCCTCGGCTCGTTCGCGCTCATGGTCTCGCCCCTCACTGCCCGGCCGGATTCGACGACTGCTGATCAAGAACGAGTGTTCTGTTCGGGTCGTCCCACAGCACCACGAGATCTCGGACGAGGTCGCCGACGTCGGCGGACAGATGAGCCGCCCTGCGCTGCTCCGGCAGGTCGAGCACACCTCCGTGCCCACCGGCCAGCCGGCCGACCAGCGCGTGCAGGTCCTCGGGCCGTGCCGTCGGATGCCACAAGATCACCGGCAGGCCCGCCCGCAGTGCCGCGGTCAACGCCTCGGGTGCGGCGTGCGGCTCAGGGCGGGCGAGTGGCGGTTCGTCCATCACCAGCCCAATCCATCTGGAATCACTCAGCACAGCATCGATCGGATTCTCCCTGGTCGACGCTGCACCGATTGGGTGAATTCGGTCCGGCGCCGGGTTCTCAAGCATAGAGTCCCATCGCACACGCCATGCGCGATGCCAGTATTTTGCGTGCATTCGTTCGAGGGATCTCAGTGCCACGGTGTAGTCGTAGACGAGCGGGCGTGGATCGCCTGAACGGTGTTCCTTGCACCAGCTGTAGATCGGCAATTGAAGCAGTGGGCGTGCCATCAGGAATTCCAGGGTGACGGATGCGGCCAGGTCGGACCAGACGCCCTCGGCTTCGATGATCACCTCGTCGACCTGGTATTCCAGGTCGTCTATCCCGACTTCGCGAACGCCGCCGCGAGGTGGTGGCCACTCAAGCGGATCGTCCTGGCGCCAGAAGGAAAGGATGCACCGGTCGGAGTCGATCGAGTCCAGCTCGATCGCGAACATCAGGTGCAGGTGCGGCTCGGACTGAATCGGCGGCCGGACCTCGCGCTGTTCGTCCAGCACACGGGTGCGCCGCAACTTGCGCACGCTCTGCTCCACCCAGTTCGTCAAATGAGCGGCGGTCTCACCGCCGACTTCGTCGGCCAGCAGTTCGACGAACAGGACCGCAGGCGGAATGCCGTCCGGGCCCGCGTTGACGTCGGAAAGATGGACGAACGCGTCCCACACGGAGTCGAATCGCGGAACCGGCATCGTCGAACCGGTGGCGCGGCTCACGAGCATCGGCAGGCGAGGCGTCTCGATCGTGACCAGCCAGCCGTGCAGCTCCTTGAACTCGTCCTCGGGGGCGAGTGGCAGCACGCCCAGATCGTCGTCCTCCGCTGTAGGAGGACGTCGGCTCACGACCGCGTCCTCGCCGTGCAGGCGCAGCCACGCGTGTCCCGTGAAGGTCTTGATCGTCACGTCGATTCGGCGGTAGGACTCGGGAGCCGTACCGGGATCCTGAAGAATCACCTCGGAGTAGAAGTGGTCCGACGCGATCATGGCCACCACGCCGTCGGATCGCCGCAACGCCAGCTTGGCCTCCTGGGCGTCCAGCAGGCGGAAGGCCAGATTGACCGGAATGCCCACCCACCCGTGCGTGTTCTTGCGGATGTCGCCGGAGTGCACCGCCACCCGAAGCTTGATCTTGGCCGCGTCGACCCTGGTCGAGTTGTACCTGCGGATCTCGGCGACCAGCCGGCCGGGCAGCTTGTCGGCAAGCTCGCTCTTGGGGAAGACGGCCGGTACCAAGATCAACGCGCCGTCACCGCGGTCTTCGGTCTCACACCTGTCGAAGTCGACACCAACGCCGCTGAAAGCACGCCTCAGCACGTCGTAGAGGCCGTCGTGCAGATCGGCCATGTGGGCGGTTCGCCGACTCGGATTGGTGAAGTCCGCGACGTCCACCGTCACGATGGTTCGATGCTCTGTCGGCGCAAGTGACACGAGCCCGTCCTCTCCCCACGACGACCTGTCGACGCGACGGATATCAGACCATCCAGTTTCAGCACCACACCAAATGACGCACAACGTTCGACCGGTAGAGGACCGTGGGGTCAGGGACACCTTGCCACAAACGGCTTACGGGCGTCGTCGGGTGGAATATGCCGTGTGCCGGGCCGGACGTGCTTTCGGAGCGTCAAAAGGGAAAGCCGCCCGCATCGGTTCCCGGCGGGCGGCTTGCTGAGGTCGTGTCACCAATTCGTGGAGCGCTGACGCCCAAGGCGCCGTTCAGTCGGATGCCCGCGAGTCGAACGCGGTGTTTCCTCATCCCAAATGAGGCGGGTTGCCGTCTCCCTCGCATCCGTTGGTGCGCCCAGGCAGGCCTGGGCGACGTGAGCAAGGCGGTCGGTTCCGTGCGGGTCACCGCCTCGTACCCCTGCCAGGAGTCGAACCTGGACTTCGGCGTTCGTAGCGCCGCGCTCTCTCCATTGAGCTACAAGGGCGTGGTGAATCATCGCGCCAATTCCGAAATGGAGGTGGCGACATCAAAGCGTGCGGAATGGAGAAAGCCGCCCGGATCGGTTTCCCGACGGGCGGCTCCCTGTGGTCATGACCAGGACTCAAGTCATGGCGGGGAGCCAACACCGCTGCTCAGCGGCGCGAACGGGCGTCGTGAGCCGCGATCGTCAGACGGTCGCGCGTCAGCGAAAGCAGCGCTGTCAAAGCGCTCCACTCGCATCTGCTGGCTCGTCATGACGTTCCCCTTCGGCTTGGTGTGGTCCAAGTATTACGGGCGCACGCGGCGCCCGTCAATCATTTTTAAGAACGCTCGTAAGTCATGAAGGAAACTCCGCTCTCGAACAGCTGCGCGTTGGTGCGTTCGAACTTCGTGATGTCGACCTTCCCGCCGAACACCGGGATCCCACGCCCGAACACGACCGGGTGGATCTTGAACAGCAACTTGTCGATCTCCGGCAGGAGTTCCGCGGCCAGCTTGCCGCCGCCGCACAGCCAGATGTCGAGGCCGTCCTCGGCCTTCAGTTCGCGCACGCGGCCGACCACGTCCTCGCGGATCACCTCGACGTCGTCCGGTGTGTCGGTCAACGACGACGACACCACGAACTGGCGCAGGTGTGCGTAGGGCGAGGCCAGTCCGCCGGGCACCTGGTAGGTGTTGCGGCCCATGAGCACCGTGTCGAAGTGCCGGTTCGGCGCGTCCTCCAGTCCGAGCGCCGAACGGAACTGGGTCGGCAGCGTGTCCGGGTACTCGGCGTTGATGCCGGCCATGTGGTCACCCTCGAAGATGAACCCGTCGAAGGTCCCGTCCTCGGCGGCGATGTAACCGTCCAGCGTGATGGCCACGTAGTAGACGAGCTTTCGCATGCAGATCATCCCCTCAGAACTGTGTTCGACTGCCGCTGCTCCGCAGACGGCGGCGAGTTCGCCTGCAAGTCGGTCGTCCGGCCACCGCTTCGGCCCGAATCGCCTTCGGCGGTTGACCCGAAGGGGCGACCGGACGACCGACGCGAACTCGCTTCAACCACGACGACTGTAGTACTATGCCTGTAGTGGTTGTCAAGGAGGAATCGTGGTTCGGAACGAAGCACGGCGAACCGCCCTGTTGGACGCTGCGATCGACGTCCTGGCCGAGGAGGGCGCACGAGGGCTGACCTACCGCGCGATCGATGCGAAGGCGGGGGTGCCGGCGGGCACGGCGTCGAACTACTTCGCGAACCGCGATGACCTGATGTCTGAGGTGGCGACGCGGGTGCACCAGCGGCTCATGCCGTCCGAGGAGTCGATCGCGGAGTCACTGGCCCTGCCGCGCGACCGGTCGCTCTCGGTGAAGTTCATGCACGACATCATCAAGCGGGCGGACGCCGACAAGGCCTGCTACCTGGCGATGATGGAGCTTCGGCTGGAGGCGACCCGCCGGCCGGACCTGCGGACCGCGCTCACGAAGACGGTCGCCGACAGCCTCGACTTCAACGTCGCGTTCAACGAGGAGTCGAAGCTGCCCGGCGACCGGATGACCGTCCTCCTGATGTACTTCGGGATGACGGGGTTGATCTACGAACGGCTCACGCTGCCCGGCATCGTCGAGCCGATGGACCTCGACGAGCTCATCGAGGTCCTCGTGAACCGCGCTATCGGCTGAGAGGGCCGCCGGTGATCGTCAGGGCCACGGCGATCACCACGACCCCGAGGGTGGAGTACAGGAACGCGTCCATGCCGCGGCCGCGGATCTTGATCAGGCCGGCCTGCTCGTCGGTCACCAGGATCCGCAGCACGGCGGCGACCAGCAGCGACACGCCCAGCAGGACCGCGCCCTGCCGCCAGTGGTACTGGAAGATCCGCACCAGCCCGAGCACGGCGACACCGAGCACCAGCGCGAACGGCAGGTGCTTCGCGGGACCCGAGCGCCAGCGCTGTTCCGGCATGAGCGCCTCTGCGTCAGACCGCTGCATTGGCGCGCTCGGCGGCTTCGACGGTGTTGGTCAGCAGCATCGCGACGGTCATCGGGCCGGAACCGCCCGGCATCGGGGCGAGCCATCCTGCGACCTCGGCCACGTCCTTGGCCACGTCGCCGACGAGGCCGGCCTCGGTGCGGGTGATGCCGACGTCGATCACCGCTGCGCCCGGCTTGACCATGTCCTTGGTGATCAGGCCCGCGCTGCCGGCGCCGGCGATCACGATGTCCGCCCTGCGCACCTCGGCCGCGAGGTCCTTGGTGCCGGTGTGGCACAACGTCACGGTGGCGTTCTCGGTGCGGCGGGTCAGCAGCAGGCCGATCGGGCGGCCCACGGTGACGCCGCGGCCGACGACCGTGACGTTCTGGCCGGCGATCGGCACGTCGTAGCGGCGCAGCAGTTCCACGATGCCGCGCGGCGTCGCGGGCAACGGGGCCTCCTCGCCGAGGACGAGCTTGCCGAGGTTGACCGGGTGCAGGCCGTCGCCGTCCTTGCGCGGGTCGATCCGCTCCAGGATCGCGTTCGCGTCGAGGTGCTTGGGCAGCGGCAGCTGGACGATGTAGGCGGTGACCTCGGGGTTGGAGTTCAGCTCGTCGATGACGGCCTCGAGCTCCTCCTGCGTGGTCTCCGCGGGCAGGTCGCGGCGGATCGACGAGATGCCGACCTTCGCGCACGCCGAGTGCTTGCCCTTGACGTACGAGTGCGAGCCGGGGTCGTCGCCGACCAGCACGGTGGCCAGACCCACCGGCTTCGGCAGCGCGGCGACCCGCGCCTTCAGGTCCTCGAACAGCGCGTCCCGGGTTTCCTTGCCGTTGAGCAGCGTCGCAGTCACGTCCTCATCCTCCCATTGGGCAGCACCGCGATGCCCACCGACACCAGCGTCAACACCACGCCGATCACGGTCGGCAACGCCAGGTGCCCGCTCACCGCGTCCAGCAGCACAGCCCCGATGAGCTGCCCGCACACGCCGCACAGCCCGACCATCAGCACGCCGATGAACCGCACGGACACGATCGCGCCGCCCACACCGACGATGCCGAGCAACCCGCCGAGGTAGAGCCACCAGTCAGACGGAAACCTGCCTGGCACGCCACCTCGGGCCACCAGGTTGACCAGGGTCAACGTGACAGTGCCCGCGGTGAAGTTCACCAGGATCGTCGCCACGGAGTTGGCAGCGGCCTCGCGGACCAGCCCGTTCACGGCCTGCTGCCAGCCCATCATCAGGCCCGCGGCCAGCGGCAGCATCGCGAGCCACAACGAGCCGGGAGACGTGAACTGGTCCGACACAGCGACCATGACGGCGATAACACCGACGACCGCTCCGACGACACGTGTGTTTGTGAATGGTTTCGACTCGCCCGGCCCGAATCCGAGGTGGTCCATGACCATGCTGCTCACGACCTGCCCGATCACGACCGCGACCGTGAACACCGCCACACCGATGATCGCGACCGTGAGCCCCTGCGAGCCCACCAGCACCGCGCCGCTGATTCCGCCGACGCACTCCCACCAGCGGATCCGGCGGTGCCTGAGCGCGTCGCGCAACCGAAGCAGCCCGTCCCGTCCGGACTGTCGCGACAGGACGACCACGACCAGCACCAACCACCCGCCGGCGAAGGAGATCAACGCCGCCAGCAAGCCGTTCTGCAACGCCTGTGCCAGCGAGCCGTTGACGCGCGCCTGGACCGCGATGGCCAGTCCACCGGCCGCCGCTAGCAGACCGCCGGTCACCTGCGCGGACCGCGACACACGTCCTCCAGCCGAGACAGGGGTGTTCTTGATCAGCTTTAACCTTGCACGTCGACCGCGTTATGGTCGGGCCTCCACCGTTCGGCGCAATGGCGGGGGACGTGTGCGATCCGGCGAGTTGCGGGGGAAGATGTTGGCGTGTCCGAGCCGAAGCCGTTGAACCCTACAGAGCAGGATGCTCTGGTTAAGCAGATCGGCCTGACTCTCATGCGGGCCGCGCCGGAAGACTGGCGCAGCGTCATCGCCCAGTACCGCGCCACCGGCCGCTACTTCGAGCTGGAGGCCGAACTGCGGTTGCAGGACGGCACCTCGCACGCCTGGGCAGTGCCGCAGGACGTGGCCTCGCTGTTCGCCCGGCTGCGTGCCGGCATGCACCGCGAGGGCAGGGGAAGCTGGACGAACGCCCGCTACCAGCTGGATCACCCGTCCAGCTACAACCTCGACTTCGACCGCGCAGAGCCGAGCTGGCAGACGCCTCCTCCGCAGCAGGCGTACTTCGACGAGATGCGGTTCTTCCCGCGCGCCGACGAGAACGTCCCTGACTGGCTGCGCCGCAGGCTGAACCCGCCGACGCCGGTGTTCCGCACGGTCAGGGTGTTCGACGGTGCCGGACCGAACGGTCGTCCGTCGGTCAACCGGCCGCCGGTGCCGGAGCCCGAGGTCGCGCCGCTGCTGACGTACCTGTCGAACGCGCCGGTCGCCGTGGCAGGACGCGGGTTCGATGCCGATGTCCTGCACCCGGACTCCCCGCAGGTCGTGCCGTCCGGCTTCCAGACCGACGGCGCGTGGATCTGGCCGGCGGGCGTCTCCTACTACCTGCGCAAGTACGGTGTGCCACCCGAGCCAGAACTGGTCGAAGGTGCCAGGGCAGCCGGCTTCACGCTGCCGGAGGTCTCCGAGGAGTCGAGGCTCGCCGCCGCGGCGAACCTCGGCGCTCCCGCCGCGCCTCCCGGCACCGTCGTGCCGTCGCCGCCAGAGCCGGAACCGCAGCGCGAGCCGGAGCCCGAGCCGAAGTCGGACGAGACGCAGTACGTCGCGCCGCCGTCGTTCGACGACGAACCGGAGGCCGAGGAGTACGACTTCGAGCCGATGTTCCCCGAACCGCAGGCCGCCGAGGTCACCACCGAGCAGCCGCAGATCGAGGAAGAGCCCGAGCAGGTGCCGGACGACATCGGCGCCACGGTCGCGGTGGCGGTGCACCCGATGACCGGTGACGGCCCGCCCTATCGGGTGATCTTCGACTCCGACGGCGTGCCCGACCACCTGGACGACAGGCGCCTGCGCGACACGTACGGCGCCGGCATGGACCTCTTCGCACCGCACCCGAGCGAGATCGAGGGAGCGGAGCCGGTCGTGGAGAGCCAGAACGAAACGGACGCCGACGACGAGCAAGACGTCGTGGACGTTCCCGAGGAACCCCGGATCCCCACCGCGGGCCCGGACGAGCCCGAGCTCCTCACGCACCACCGCGAGGAGGAGCGCACGGACAGCTTGGTCGCGGAGACCGAGGAACGTCCGCGCGACCTCATGCAGGACACGATGGCGTGGAGCCCTGTCCTCGACGAGCCGCTGGAAAGCGCGTCCGAGGTCACCGAGGAGCACCCGGTCGTTCCGGTGGCCGAGGACGAGCCGGACCTGGCGGAGAGCGAGCTCGAGTCGACGACCTCGTTCGAGTCCCAGCCGTTCGAGCCCCAGGACTTCGACCAGCAGCCGTTCGACCAGCAGCCGTTCGAGCCGCAGTCCTTCGAGTCCCAGTTCGAGCCGCAGCAGAGCCTGGTGCCTGAGCCTGTCGCCGAGCCCGCGCCGGTGATGCCTCCGGTGCCGGTTCCCGCGCCCGCTCAGGTCGAGGAGACGACCCAGTTCGACGCGGCTCTGTTCAACGAGCCGACGCCGGAGCCGGAACCCGAGCCAGAGCCCGAGCCGGAGCCGGTGAAGCCGCCGCGCCAGGTCACGCAGGAGGAGGACCGCGAGCTGGCGGGCACCCGCCGCGCGCTGGACGACCTCAACGTGCCGCACGGCGTGTTCCGGATCGGCGAGCCCGCCGACCGCACCTGGACGCTGCACCTCGACGGCGACAGCTGGGAGGTGTGCTGGTACGACCACGGCCCGAAGAGCCCTGTGCGGTTCGACAAGGTCGAGGACGCGTCGGCGTACCTGGTGGGCAAGCTGGTGCTGGGCAACTTCCGCACCATCCCGCGGGCACCCCAGCCCCCGCCTCCGCCACCGCAGCGGCCGATGAGCAACGGCTTCCGCGAGGAGCCGCGCCGTCCCG
>NZ_VSRL01000328.1 GCF_012184385.1 Lentzea indica | reverse complement strand
GTCGTCTCGGACGGCCACCCGGTCGCGACCGGCGACCGCGTGCACGCCGGCGACCTGCTCGCCGCACTGCCGGAGCTCCCGATCCTGCACGAGGTGGCGGCGCGCATGGGCGCGGGCCCGAAGGACCCCGTCGGCCGCATCGCGTCGGCCGTGGAGCTGGCTCTGGAGTCGCTGTACCTGACTCGCCACCTGTCGAAGGACACGTCCTCCGACGACGACCGATCGGTGTACGGATGAGATATCGCTACGGACGCTGGGGCGGTGGCGCCGATCCGTTGGCGCCGCCGGTCGACCTCCGCGCGGCGGTCGACGACCTCGGCCGCGACATCATGGAGGGCGCGTCGCCGTCCTCCGCCCTGCGTGAACTGCTGCGCCGCGGCGTCGACGGCACGCGCGGCTTGGACGATCTGACCTCGCGGTTGTGGCAGCGCCGCGCGTCGATCCAGCGCCGTCACCGGTTGGACGGCACCTTGTCCGAGGTCCGTCAACTGCTGGACAAGGCGGTCGAGGCCGAGCGCCGTGCGCTGTTCCCCGACCCGTCAGACGACGCGCGCTTCCGCGAGGCCCAGCTGGACGCCCTGCCGCCGGGAACCGCCGCGGCCGTTCAGGAACTGTCCTCCTACGACTGGCGTTCCGAAGAGGCCCGCGAGGCGTTCGAGCAGATCCGCGACCTGCTCGGCAGGGAGCTGCTCGACCAGCGCTTCCAGGGCATGAAGCAAGCGCTGTCCAATGTGGACTCCGACGACGTCCGCCGGATCCAGCGCATGCTGCGCGACCTGAACTCGTTGCTCGAAGCCCACGCCGCCGGCTCCCCGGACACGCCGCGCATGTTCGACGAGTTCATGCGCAAGCACGGCGAGTTCTTCCCGGAGAACCCCCGCAACGTCGACGAGCTCATCGACGCACTGGCCGCCCGCTCGGCCGCCGCGCAACGCATGATGAACTCGATGACCGAGGCTCAACGCGCCGAGCTGGCCGCGTTGTCCCAGCAGGCCTTCGGCGGCATCGGCTCGCAACTGTCCACTCTGGACTCGTTGTTGCAGCGGCTGCGGCCTGGCGAGGACTGGACCTCCTCCGCGCGTTTCCGCGGCCAGGACCCGTTGGGGCTCGGCGAAGGTGCCCAGGCGATGGCGGACCTCGCCGAGCTGGACGCCCTGGCCGAGCAGCTGTCCCAGTCCTATCCCGGTGCGCGCCTGGAGGACATCGACCTGGAGGCCCTCGAACGTCAGCTGGGCGAGTCGGCCTCGGTCGACGCCCGCCGCCTAGCGGACCTGGAGAAGGCTCTTCGCCAGCAGAACATCCTGGAGCGCGCCCCGGACGGCTCGCTGCGCCTGACGCCGAAAGCGTTGCGGCGCATGGGCGAGACGGCGCTACGAGGCGTTGTGGACCAGCTGCGTTCGTCGCAGGGTTCCCGCGACACGGTCTCCGCCGGTGCCGCGGGCGAGCTGATGGGCTCGACGCGGCCGTGGCAGTTCGGCGACACCGAACCGTGGGACGTGCCGCGAACCTTGCGCAACGCCGTGCTGCGTTCGGGTTCCATGTCGCTGGACGTGGTGGACCTGGAGGTGTCGGAGACCGAGCATCGGACTCGGGCCGCCGTTGCGTTGTGCGTGGACACCTCGTGGTCGATGGTGCAGGACGGCCGTTGGGTGCCGATGAAGCGCACGGCGTTGGCGCTGCATCACCTCGTGCGCACCCGTTTCCGCACAGATGCCCTGCAGCTGGTGACGTTCGGCCGTTACGCCGAGGCCGTGGACATCGGTCAGCTGACGGCTTTGGAAGGTGTGTGGGAGCAGGGCACGAACCTGCACCACGCGTTGTTGCTGGCAGGGCGTCACGTGCGGCGTCATCCCGACGCGCAACCCGTGGTGCTGGTCGTGACCGACGGCGAACCCACCGCGCACCTGGAGCCCGAGGGGGACGCGGAGTTCAACTATCCGCCGCTGCCACGGACGTTGACCAAGACGCTGAACGAGGTCGACGCGCTGGCCCGGCTCGGAGCGACGATCTCGGTGTTCAAGCTCGGCGATGATCCTCGCCTGGCCGCCTTCGTCGACATCGTGGCGCGGCGGGGCGGCGGGCGCGTGGTGTCGCCGGACGAGGACGGGCTCGGTGCCGCCGTGGTCAGCGACTACCTGAGGTCTCGGCGACGGCGGCGGTGATGCGCCGGTTCCTGCTCGCTGCTCTGCTCAGCGGACTGCCGTCGACCGTGCACGCGCTGGCGACCGGCGGCGATCCGTTGCGCGCCACCAAGGCGGCCGGGTCGTTGGTGGGCGGCGGTGTTGGTGCAGGCGTCGTGGTGCACCTGGCCGTGTCGGCTTTTTGGACGTTCGTGCTGACACGGCTGCGGGTGCGGGGTGTGGTTGGTGGGGCGGTGGCCGGGTTGGTGATCGCCGCCCTCGACCTGGAGGTCATCGGGCGGCGGAACGAGCGGATCCGTTCTCTGCCAAGAGTTCCGCAGTGGCTGGATCACGTGGCTTTCGGCGTGCTCGTCGCCGGTCAGCGCAGGTAGACCGCGGACAGGCGGGGCAAACGGCGGCGCATCTCGGCTTCGTCGTCGAAGTCGAAGTCCCAGTCCGGATCCAGCGGCAGGCGCTCCCGGCGTTCCCAGGCGTCGTCGGGGAGATCTTCGCCGGTGACGGCCAGGTGGGCGTCCCAGGCGATGGAGAGCATGTCCTCGCAGCTGCCGACGCTGCCGTACTCGTCGGGCAGCAGAGCCATGCCGGCCAACGAGTCCGGGTTGACGACGGCGGACTCGAAGACGCGCCGGCCCTGGGTCAACAGGTAAGCGCGGAAGTAGTCGAAGCTGTCGTCGGAGCATCCGCACCGGATCAGGTGGGCGGCGCCCACAGCGGGTGCAGGTAGGAGGCGTCCATCAGGCGCCACAGGGCCTGGTGGGTGGCCACGATCTCGGCCGCGGGCCTGGCCGAGAGCCACGTGGTGGCGTTCGCGACCACGTCGCAGCAGGTCTTGGCGTCGGTGCGACCCGAATCGACCACGCTCCAGAAGTCGTCCACCGCGGTCAGGCCTCGTAGAGCGCGGCCAGGCGGGGCAGACGCGCGGACAGTTCGGCCTCGTCGTCGAAGTCGAAGTCCCAGTCCGGGTCCAGCTCGGGGTAGCGGATGGTGAAGGCGTCCTCGGGAAGCTGCATGCCGGTGGCCTTGATGTGGGCGTCCCAGGCGATCGACAGGGCGCTCTCGCACTCGATGTCCATGCCCGACTCGGCGGCCGACACGACGACGGGTAAGGAAGCGAGCGAGTCCGGGGAGGCCAGGACCGTGTGGTAGACCTCTTCGCCCTGGGTCAGCAGCCAGCCGCGGAAGTAGTCGAAGCCGTCGTCCGAGCAGCCGCCGTTCATCAGGTAGGCCGCCGCCCACAGCGGGTTCTGGTACGACTCCGCCAGCAGATCCCACAGGACCTGCTGCGCCGCGACGATCTCGGCGGGTGGCCGGGCCTCCAGCAAGGTGGAAGCGGCGGAGGCCACGGCATCGCTGTCGGACGGGTCGGAGACGCTCGCGCGGGCGTCGGCGATCAGGGTCCAGAAGGTCTTCGAGTCCACGTCACCGAGCTTGACAGAGGGGTCTGACAATTTTCGGTACCTGACGAATCCGCGGAGACGATCTAGTTTGGAGGCATGATCAGGACTTTGTTTCGTTCGCTCGAGGCCGTGCACGGAATGATCTACTTCGCCCCGGAGGCGGAGTCCCGGTACGCGAGCGTCGGGCTCGACCGGCCCGGCGGGTACTTCGCGTCACGGGCGGCGGCGCTCGGTCCGGTCGGTGCCGAGGTCGTGATCTCGACGTTCTACAACTTCAACCCCGAGATCGTCCGGGCCCGCATCCCGCAGGCGTGGGAGAAGGTCACGCCGCAGCGCATGATCGAGCTCCGGTTCGAGGCGGCGGACGAGGCGCTGCGCAAGGTGCTGCCCGACGACCTCAAGGAGATCACCGAGCTGGCGAAGCGGGCCGCAGAGCGGGCCAAGGAGATGCCGCACGGCCGTACGTTGTTCGCCGCGCACGCGAGCCTGCCGTGGCCGGACGAGACCCTTCTGCAGCTGTTCCTCGCCCAGACGTTGCTGCGCGAGTTCCGCGGCGACGGGCACCTCGCGGCGTTGCTGCGGCACAACATCACCGGCATCGAGGCGCTCGTGCTGCACGTCGGGACGGGCGACTTGCCGGCCGAGGTGCTGCGCAGGACGCGCGCGTGGTCCGAGGACCAGTGGGCGGCGACGGTGGAAGACCTGCAGAAGCGCGGTCTCGTCGGCGCCGACCAGTTGCTGACGGACGAGGGACGCGAGCTGCGGCAGGGCATCGAGGACGACACGGACCGCATGGCCGCACCGGCCTACGACGTGTTGTCGGACCAGGAGAAGCAGCGGTTCGTCGAGCTGGCCACGCCGCTGAGCAAGGCCGTCCTCGACGCGGGCATGGTTCCCGGCCGGCGCTAACGATGCCGGCGCTGACTACTCGGTCGGCCCGTCCCGGTGGGTCGAGGCGAGTGTCTTCTCAGTGATCTCGTCCTTGCCCACCCGGTGCTTTCCCGGATGTACCAACGAGAAGTGCGCCTCGTCCCGCATCCGTTCGACCATGTGCGGATAGTGCAGCTCGAAGGCCGGTCGCTCCGACCTGATCCGCGGCAGCTCCTTGAAGTTGTGCCGCGGCGGGGGAGAGGTCGTGGCCCACTCCAGCGAGTTGCCGTACCCCCACGGGTCGTCCTGCGGGGCGGGGTCGCCGTAGCGGTAGGACCTGAACACGTTCCACACGAACGGCAGCACGGAGGCGCCGAGCACGAACGAGCCGATCGTGGAGATCATGTTCAGCGTCGTGAAGCCGTCGGACGGCAGGTAGTCGGCGTAACGGCGTGGCATGCCCTCGTTGCCCAGCCAGTGCTGCACCAGGAACGTGCCGTGGAAGCCGAGGAACGTCGTCCAGAAGTGCAGCTTGCCCAGCGGTTCGTTGAGCATCCGCCCGGTCATCTTCGGGAACCAGAAGTAGATGCCGGCGTAGGTCGCGAACACGATCGTGCCGAACAGCACGTAGTGGAAGTGCGCCACCACGAAGTACGTGTCCGACACGTGGAAGTCGACAGGCGGCGAGGCCAGCAGGATGCCGGTCAGGCCACCGAAGAGGAACGTGATCAGGAAGCCGACCGCGAACAGCATCGGCGTCTCGAACGTCAGCTGGCCCCTCCACATCGTGCCGATCCAGTTGAAGAACTTGATACCGGTCGGCACCGCGATGAGGAACGTCATCAGCGCGAAGAACGGCAAGAGGATCGCGCCCGTGGCGTACATGTGGTGCGCCCACACGGCCACGGACAGCATCCCGATCGCCAGCGTCGCGAACACCAGGCCCTTGTAGCCGAACAACGGCTTGCGGCTGAACACCGGGAAGATCTCCGTCACGATCCCGAAGAAGGGCAACGCGACGATGTACACCTCGGGATGGCCGAAGAACCAGAACAGGTGCTGCCAGAGGACCACACCACCGTTCTCGGGGTCGAACACGTGCGCGCCGAGGTTGCGGTCGGCCGCGAGCCCCATCAGCGCCGCCGTGAGGATCGGGAACGCCAGCAGGATGAGGATCGACGTCACCAGGATGTTCCAGGTGAAGATCGGCATCCGGAACATCGTCATGCCGGGCGCACGGAGGCAGATGACGGTCGTCGTCATGTTGACCGCGCCGAGGATGGTGCCCAGACCACTGACCGCCAGGCCCATGATCCACAGGTTCGCGCCGATGCCGGGGCTGTGCGCGGCGCTGTTCAGCGGCGCGTAGGCGAACCAGCCGAAGTCCGCCGCGCCACCGGGCGTCACGAACCCCGCGAGAACGGTCAGCCCGCCGAAGAGGAACAGCCAGTAGGAGAACGCGTTCAGCCGCGGGAACGCCACGTCCGGCGAGCCGATCTGCAGCGGCAGGATGTAGTTGGCGAACCCGAACAGGATCGGCGTCGCGTACAGCAGCAGCATGATCGTGCCGTGCATGGTGAACAGCTGGTTGAACTGCTCGTTCGACAGGTACTGCATGCCCGGCCGCGCCAGCTCGCCGCGCATCAGCAGCGCCATCACGCCGCCGATCATGAAGAACCCGAACGACGTGGTCAGGTACATGATCCCGATCTGTTTGGGATCGGTGGTCTTGAACAGCGAGAGGAAGTACGAGCCCTTCGGCCGGGCGCGCGCAGCCCCGGGATGAGGTACGACAGGCGTGGGCTTGATCGTGGTCATCTCGCCTCCTCGCTACCGGAACATCGTCCTCCCCGTCAGACCGAGGGGCAATCCATGACGAGCACAGCGGAGGTCACCGGGACCACCGGAGCACCCACCGAGATGCCGCTGACCTGCACGTAGTACGCGCCGGGGACCAGTCCACCGAATTTGATCGCCATGGTCTCGGAGATCGCCGGACTGCGCGACTCGACCTGTTTGCCGTTCTCGTCGAGCAACGCCACCTTCAACGCGCGAGGGGTGGTGTCCTTCAGCTCGACCGTGACCTCGATGTCCTCGGTCGTGAGCACCAGGTCGGGCACGCTGACCTGCGGTTCTGTCGCGGTCACGTTGCGCGGGACGATTTCGGTCGAGGTCAGGAACGACTCGACCATGTCCAGGACCGCGGCGTTGTCCTGCAGCGACGTGTGCTGCTCGGTCACGCGGTGCAGCGTGTTCGACGAGAGCCTCAGATCCCTGCGCGCGGCCCCGACCATCGGCACCGTTGCGTCCCCGTACAGCTCCTTGCCTTCGTACGTGCGGTAGCAGGTCACCTTGCCGTCGGCGACACGTGCGGTCGTGGCGGTGGGCTGCTTGCCGCCGAGGATCGCGTACGTCTGGTCGGCGAACGAGTCGGTCAACGCGCCGTGGAACGCCATCGCGTCCGCGACCATCTTCGTGTCGACCTCGGGCAACGTGGTCTCGGTCGTCTTGACCAGGCCTGATGGGCTCTCGATGCACGCGTACTCGGGCAGCAGCTGGTGCAGCGAGGGCAACGAGCGTGCGAACTCGGTCAGGTCGATCGCCAGCGGTCCGAGGCCCTTGCGCACGCCGTTGACCAGCTGGTCCAACGCCGCCGCCGCGCCGCGGTACGGCGTGCCCATCGTGATGAGCTTGTCGGTGCGTTCGGCGATCCCGCACTGCTCGATGCACCAGCGTGCGACCAGCCCGCCCATCGAGTGGCACACGAAGCTGACCTTGGCGTCCGGGCCGATCCGGTCCAGTGCCTCGTCGACGCGCCGGGCCAGCAGAGCGCCGTTGTAGCGGTTCGACAGCCGCCAGTCGTAGGCGAAGAGCAGCAGGTTGCCCTTCTCGACGGTGTAGCCGAGCGAGTTCATCCGCCTGGTGACCCGGTCGTAGCCCTTCAACGGCGTCCAGATGCCGGGGATGACGTGCAGGTCGGCCATCAACGCCACGGGCTCGATGCCGTCGCCGGGGTGCTCGTCACCGATGCCGGACGGGAGCCTGAGCCGCTGGAGGTGACGGCCGAGAGTCAGCACGGCACGCAGCGCGGCCCTGCCGGACACCTCCCAGACCATGCCCTCCTTGTCGCGCAACGTGCTGCCGAGGATGCCGGGCAGGACGACGACGAGGTCACTCATCAGGACTCCTCAGCGAGCTTGCGGATGAGGGTGAGCAGCTTCAGGTTCGCGGGCACCAGATAGGTCAGCTCGTGGATCCACGCCAGACGCTCGTCCGGCACGGGCAACGCCAGACGCCCGTCACCGGCTCGCGTTCGCGCGACCACCTTGTAGAGCGCGGCCAACGCGTGCGGCTCCAACGCCGTCACGGCCTGGGTGAGCGCCTGCGGCGACGCACTCGCCGCCAGCCCGCGCAGGATCTCGGTCACCCGCGCTGGGTCCTCCTGCGCGTCGAGCACGAGGTCGAGCACGTCGGTGTCCTCGTCGGCCAGCAGCAGCAACGCGTGCACGGGCCGGTTGTCCCGGACGTTCTTGAGCACTTCCTTGTCCAGCAACTCTTCCCGGCGCGTCGCGAGCAGCTCGCGGCGGCGGGCCGGCGTGGCGTCGACGAACTCGTCCGCGAGGCTGGCGAGCAGCCACGGCCGGTAGGCGAGCGCCACTCCCTGCTGCTGCGCGGTCGTCCGGCGCGACTGGATGACCTGCGCCTCGATCAGGCTCGTCCCGTACAACGCCTCGGTGACCGCCACGTCGGCGTCCGTCGAGAGAAGCTCGGGGTGTTCGAGCAGGATCGCGCGCTCGTCGGCGTACGAACGCGCGAACACCCACCGGCGTGCGGTCGTCAAGAGCGTGCGATCGACTGTCAACCAGTCCGGCGTGGTGTCCCACGGCCACGGACCGGAGTCGTAGTGGCGGCGCGCGATCTCGTGCACGTCGTGGATCGCCTGCCGGGACTGGCCGACGTGGGTCAGGGCCTGGCACAGCCACTTCGCCGCCGCCGGGTCACCGGCCGCCGTTGCTGCCGCCCGCAGCATCAACAGGGTCGAGAGGTGCGGCCCGGTGAACCGCGCGGTCACGCGCTCCCAGGTCTCGTCGACGATCTCCGGCTGACGCAGGCCCGCGCAGATCGTGTCGAGCGTGAACAACGCGGCCGCCAAGGTCGACAGCCTGTGCTCGTGCTGCGGCAGCAGGCACACCTCGACGGTCCGCAGCCCGGTCACGAGCGCGTCCCTGGGCTTGCCCGCGTCGCGCTGGCGGCGCATCAGGTTGTGCAGTGCCACGCCGTGGATCCGCAGGCCGTCCGCGAGGTCGGCGGCCTGCCTGGCGGCGTCGAGGGCCTCGTCCCTGCGGTCGACCATGCTGTACGCGACGCTCAG
>NZ_VSRL01000327.1 GCF_012184385.1 Lentzea indica | reverse complement strand
TGCTCGTCCTTGTCGACAGCGCGACGCTCGTGGCGGTGTGCCTGGACGGTGACCTCGGCTGGGCCTGGAGCGGCGCGGTCGCGGCCGCGGTGCTCACGATCAGGGGAGCCTGGCGGCTCTACCGCAGGCGCCTGTGGCTGTCGTGGCTGCAGGACCTGCCCCGGTCGGCGGCCAGCACGGCGCTGGCGTTCGCGCTGATGTCCGGGATCGGCCTGGTCAGCGGCGCGAACGCGCAGGACGTCGCCGCGGTGCAGTGGGCGATGATCACGTTCGCGCTGGTCATCGAGCCGGTGAGGTGGTGCGTGTTCGCCTTCGGCCGGTGGTGCCGCAGGCGCTTCGACCGCTGCGACCGCACGATCATCGTCGGCGCGGACGAGGTCGGGGTGAACCTGGCCAGGACGATGCTCGAGCACCCCGAGTTCGGCCTGCGGCCCGTCGCGTTCGCCGACTCAGGCCCCGATCCCGACCGGCAGCCGCCGATGCTGGAGATCGTCGACGGCGACCTGGCCGACGCGATCGTCCGGCTGCGGGCGGGCACCGTGGTCCTCGCGTTCTCCCACACCCGCGACTCGCCGCTGGTCGACGCGGCGATCACGGCCCACCGGCTGGGCTGCTCGACACTCGTCGTGCCCCGCACTGTACGAGCTCCACCCCGACGGCCCCGGCATCGAACGGCTGCGCAGCTACCCGCTGATGCGCCTGGGCACCGCGCCGACCAGCAGACCGACCTGGTGGATCAAGCGCGCGGCCGACCTCGTGCTGGCGGCGCTGGCGCTGGTCGTGTTGTCGCCGGTCATCGGCCTGTGCGCCCTCGCCGTGCTGGTCGAGAGCGGCCGTCCGCTCTTCTTCCGGCAGGTCCGCGTCGGCATGGACGACCGCACGTTCGTGCTCTACAAGATCCGCAGCGTCCGGCAGTCCGGTGAGGACGACTCGCAGGTCAAGTGGTCGGTTGAGGGCGACTCCAGGGTCGGGCCGGTCGGCCGGTTCCTGCGCCGCACGTCGCTCGACGAGCTGCCCCAGCTGTGGAACATCCTGCGCGGCGACATGTGCGTGGTCGGGCCACGGCCGGAACGTCCCGGTTTCGTTCGCGAGTTTTCCGCCATTCACGAGCTATATTGGGCTCGCCATCGCGTTCCCACCGGCCTGACGGGGCTCGCTCAGGTGCACGGGCTGCGAGGTGACACCTCTATCGCAGACAGGTCTCGATACGACAACTACTACATCGCGAATTGGTCGTTGTGGCTCGACCTGAGGATTCTACTGATGACAGCGGGTGAGTTGTGTTGTCGGAGAAATCGCTGATACATCGATTCGCCGCTGTCGCTCTCGTACTTCTTTCGAGTGCATGCACGGTCAGCGCGGCGAGCGATCCGATCGTCACCGGGCCGGTGCCGAAGCCGCTGGCGCCGTGCGCGTGGTGGTACGGCATCGGCGACTCGCCGTCCGCGTGGGAGATCAAGTCCGCCGCCAAGCACTACGACGTGGTCGTGCTCAACGCGTGGGAGACGGCGGCCATGCGCAAGCTCCACGAGCTGAACCCGAAGGTGAAGGTCCTGGTGTACAAGGACTTCTCCAGCGCCCGCAACTACGACGGCGCGATCGAGGGCGGACGTGACGCCAAGTACCTGCCCACCGGGGTCGGGTACTTCGCGGCGCAGCAGCAGCATCCCGAGTGGTTCGCGATCGACACCGGCGGGCAGCGCATCGAGTGGGCCGACTATCCGTTGCACTGGCAGATGACCGTGTGGGACCCGGCCTACCAGACGGCGTGGGCGGACGCGGTCGTCGGCGAGGTGCTCCGCGAAGGCTGGGACGGCGTGCTGGCGGACAACGACTTCAGCTCGCTCAAGTACTACTCGCCCGCGGTGATCGCGGGCACCGCCGACGCGGCGGGAACCGACCGGTTGCTGCGCGACGGTCTCGACGGCATGCTCACGCTCGCCGGTGACGCCCTGGAGAAGTCGGGGAAGATGCTGGTGCCCAACGTGTCCGAGTCCCAGCTGACGCCCGGCCGGTGGTCGGCGCACTCGCGGTACGCGGGCGCGATGGAGGAGAACTTCGGCCTGCGCGGCGACGACGGCACCGGCGAGCTGATCACGTTCCAGGGCAACGAGTTCAAGGAGCAGCGGGCTCAGGCCGCGCTCGGCGAGTCCTGGTTGCTGCTGGTCACGCACACGAAGTCCGAGCAGGAGGAACGCGTCGGGTACGCGTCGGCCGCGCTGCTCGCGAGCCCCCACACGTGCTGGACGAGGGCCGATCCCGACTACAAGAACCCGTACTGGTCGCTGTACCAGGACGCCCGGCTCGGTGAGGCGGTCGAGACGGCGAACCGCCTCCCGAACGGGGTGTGGAACCGCCGCTACAGCCACGGCTGGGTGGCGGTGAACCCGACGAAAACATCCGTGCTCCTGACTCCTCCCGCCGGCCTCGTGACGCTGCGGGGCGAGCCGGTCCCGCAGCAGTTGGACCTGCCACCGGCGGACGCGGTCGTGCTGGTCAACGGCCCGAAGCGGTGAGCTTGCGGTAGAGGTCGAGGTGGCGCCGTGCGCAGACCTCGGCCGTGAACCGCTCCCTGGCCCTCGTCGCCAGTTTTTCGCCCGTGCTGGTGGGGTCCGGATCGGCGAACAGCTCTCGCAACCGTGCGGCGAGTGCGTCCACGTCCCCCGGCCGCGGGCAGTCGGCACCGGGAATGCCCAGCATGTCCGCCACGCCTCCGGTGTCGGTCGCCACCACGGGTTTGCCGGCCGCCATGGCTTCGGCCACGACGAGCGGCTGCTGCTCCATTGTGGACGGCAGCACCAAGGCGTCGTGCTCGAGCAGCAGCTGGGGGACGTCGGACCGGAATCCGAGGAACTTCACCCTGTTCGTGAGGGCCCGGCGGGTCACCCGGCCTTCCGCCTGCATCCTCTGTGGACCGTCGCCGACGACCGTGAGCGTCGCGTCCTGCGGCATCGTGGTCTCCAGCGCGTCCAGCAGGGTCAGCAGGCCCTTGCGTTCCACGAGCAGACCCACGAACACCAGCTTGCGCACGGGACCGGCTGGCGGGTTCGAGGCGCCGACGTCGACGCAGTTGTCGATGTGGGTCATGCGGTGCGGGGGCACGTAAAGCCGATCGCGCAGAAACCGGCCCATTTCCCTGGCGGGTACCACGGTCCGGTGCACGACGCGGGCGACCGCGGCGTCGGCGGCGAGCACGGCCCGTGTGTACGCCGGCGGTGGGGTCGCGTCCCGCACGCCGCGGAACCACGGCTCGGCCACGTCGTCGGGCACGCCGTGGTAGGTGTGCACGATCCTCGCCCCGGTGGTCGCGAGACCCGCGCTCACCAGTCCGGCCCGCCGGTCCTGGGCGTGCACCACGTCCGGCCGCCATGCCCGCAGCGCCGCACGTGCCTGTCGTGCGGCGCGCATGTCTCCCTTGCGCGGTACGAGGACCTCCTCGAAGTACGGGTCGATCAGCTCGGCGCCTCGCCGGGGCCGTGGACCGAACACGCGTACGTCGGCGCCGGTCCGACTTGGCCAGGGCTGCGGCCAGGCGCACCGTGACGTCCACCGGGCCACCGCTGTCCTGGGTGAGCAGGTAGGCGATCCGTGTCATCGTCGTCCTTCCTCGGTGACCAGCTTCTCCGTGAGCGTCACGATCTGGTCTGTCATGCGATCGCGGTCGAACAGGGTCTCGGCTCGCGCCCGGCCGCGTTTGCCTTCGGCAGCCGCCAGTTCCGGGTCGGCGAGCCGTAGCGCAATCGCTTGCGCCAGGGCTTCGACGTCGCCGGCGGGGACGACCTCGCCGGCGTCACCGAGGCTCTGCTGGACGCCTTCGACGTCGAACGCGACCACCGAACGTCCACAGGCCATCGCTTCCAGCGGTACCAACGCCATGCCCTCGGCGCGAGAGGGCAGAACCACGACGTCCGCTCGTGCGTAGAAGTCGTCCACGGCGTCGCTGTGCCCGTGCCACCGCACTCCGGGGTGCTCGATGGCTCGCAACTCCGCGGCCATGGGGCCGTCGCCGACGATCAGAAGCTGGGCGTCCTGCACGGCTTCCAGCACGTGGGGCCAGGCTTTGAGCAGCAGGTCCTGGCCTTTTTGATGCGCGACTCGGCCGACGCACACGGCTGTGGGGATCTCGTTCGCCTTGTGCTGCGGGCGCAACCGTTGCGTGTCAACGCCGTTGCAGACAACCACCGCTGGTGCGGTCACCCCTGTCCTGCGGCCGGCCTTCAGCTCGTCGTCGCTGACGCACACCAGCAGGTGGGTCCAGCGTGACGCCAGCGATTCCCAGAGTCTGCAGGCGCGGCTCAGCAGGCCATCGGCGATGCGGAACGACCAGAGGTGTGGCTGGAACAGCGTTGGTGTGCGGCCGCGCAGCACGAGCCTGGCCAGCCCTGCTTTGGAACTGTGCAGGTGCACCAGGTCCGGTTTGAGCGCACGCAACGTTCCGCGCAGCTTGCGGAGCTCCACGGCGGTGCGTGGCCCAGGGGAGCGCGTCGCCTGCCAGGGGTGTACCGGGATTCCGGCGTTTCGTGCCTCTTCCGCGAGCCGGCCCGTTGGTGGGCACGCGATGCTGACGTTCCATCCTCGCCGCTGCTGAGCGCGGGCCAGTTCCAGCACCACGACGGCGACCCCTGCCTCGACCGGCTGCGTCACGTGGACGATCTTCACACCCGCTCCTTCAGTCCGATGAGGACAGTCCGGTTCGGCGGCAGGACGACCGCGCAGTACGCGGCGAGCAGCACCAGTCCGGTGGCGGCGAGGCCGGCGATCCCGGTTGCCGCGGGCAGCACCTGGCTCAGGCCGAGACCGACCAGGCCACCGGCCATGACCGTGGCGGCTGCGCGGGCAAGCCCTGCGAATGCGAGGCCGTTGCGGACCAGGACCAGCCAGGTCACCGGAACCAGCAGCCACACCACGGCCACCTGGGTGATGGCGACCGCGATCGCGCCGTGCCGGGTGGTGAACACCAACGCCGTCAGCAGCGTCACGAGGTGTGCGGCTTCGAGGGCGAGGTACTGCCGCGCGTGTCCGGCGGCCCTGATGACCTGGTACCAGACGTGCAGCAGGCTCAGCCCGAGCCCGTAGCCGCAGAGCAGGACGAGGATCCGGGCGGCGTCCGCCCACTGCTCGCCCAGCACCACGATTCCGTCGGCGCGGAGTGCGACCGTGACGTACAGGCCGCCGGTGATCACCAGGGTCGCCACGGTGAACCGGTGCGATGTCGCGGGCAGCCGGTCGGCTTGTCCACTTCGGACCAGCCTGCTGCAGATCGGGAACAGCACGCCGCCCAGGACGACCGCCACCATGATGTACGGCACCCAGGCGATCCGGAACGCGAGTGAGTACCCGCCGACGGCCTCGGGGCCGAGCACGTGGCCGATCGCGAGGTAGTCGACGTTGATCAGCAGCACGGCGATCAGGGCACCGGGGCCGACGACGGCGATCCAGGCCGCTGCTTCCGTTGCGGCGTCACGATCCCAGGTGGGGCGGATCCGCGCTCCCGCGACGGTCGCGAGCACCGGTTGTGCCACGGCCGTGCACAGCAGGCCGATCACCAACGCCGTCGGGCCGGTTCCCCGTGCCGCCAGCGTCACGGTGACCACGGCGCCGATCAGCATCCCGCCCGCGTCGGGCAGCATCCGGCGCCGGAAGTCGAGGTCGCGGTGCATCAACGCCATCTGCACCCCGCCCGCCGCGGTGAACGGGAGGGTGAGTGCTGCGAGTCGCAGCATTCCCGCCGCTTCGGGTGCGCCGAGAGCGGTGGCGATCGGGTTCGCCGTGGCCATCAGCGCCACGGCCAGGACGGCTCCGGCCGCGACGCTCATCGTGAGCACGGTGCCCGCTGTCCGCAGCGGGTCGAGGGCGGTGCGGCTGACGATGTCGTAGACGCCCATCGCCTGGATCACCTGGCTGATGTTGACCACGGAGACGACCAGGGCCACCGCGCCCAGGTCGGCTTCTGTGAGGAACAGCGCGAGCGCCAGCGTCACGACGATCTGGCTGCTCTTGCTCACCAGGTTGACCGCGAAGAGCCACAGCGAGCCCCGCACCGCCACATCGGTCATGCGGCGCGCCGGGTGTGCCGTATGGCGAACAAGACGAGCACGACCCAGGCCGCGACCACGGCGACGCCGTCCAGCGTGACGCTCGCCCGTGTCCCGAGAAGGCTTTTCACCGCTGTGTCGACGAAGTACAGGTGCGCGAACGGAACCGCCAGCAGCAGAGTCGCGCACGCGGCCCACCGCCAGTTGGCCTCCTTTCGGCGCCGCCAGCACACGACCGCCAGCGCGACGAGAGCGGGAACCGCGATCAGCACGTCTCCTGGCTGGTGCACGAGCGCGACCACGATGCCGAGGCACGTCAGCACATCCGCGGCCTCGGACCCGTTGCCGGTTCGGTCGAGCCTGCGGGCCAGGAGAGCGGTCACCGCCAGAACGCCGCACAGCGCCAGCAGTTCCGCCGCGGGTGGCAGCCACCCGGTGGTGCGGAAGAAGACGGCCGGGAGGTCGACGCGTTGCGCGGTCATCGAGTCGACCGCGCCGTACCCGGTGCTGCTGGCCCACTCGAGGTTGCGGGAGATCACGTTCAGGAACTCGCCGATGCCGTCGCCGCGCAGGACGAGCATCGCGGCCACGGGCAGACTGGCCACCGCGGCGATCGCGGTGCCCATGAGGGCGACCTTCCTGTCGCCGCGCACGAACAGCAGCAGTGCCAGCGGCAGGCCGAACTGGGGCTTCAACCAGGCGAGTGCCAACGCCGCCGACGCCCAGACAGGATTCTTCGCGCGCAGCAGCAACGCACCGGCCGCGCCGACCGCGATCAGCGGGTTGACCTGGCCCACGTACATCTGTGCCTTGCCGACCTGGCTCGTCACCAGCAGGGTGGCGATCACGACGGTTCCCGCGACCAGGGGCAGGCGCGCCCGGCCGGCGGCCATCACCGCGAGAACGACCAGCAGCACCAGACAGGCCACGGCGAACGCCACCGCGCCGACCCGGTAGTCCGGCAGCGCGAACGGCAGGTGCAGCACGAGGTGGTAGGGCTGGTAGAGGTTGAAGTTCTGCCGCACCGGCCAGTGCGCGAACATCACCGCGGGGTCGTAGGGGTTGCCGCCGGCCAGGAACTCGCGGATCGGGAAGTACAGCGCGTCCCGGAAGTCCTGCATCCGTTCTTCCGGCAGGTTCTGCGGCGTGGGCAGAGGCGCTTCCCACGACGGCCGCAGGGCCCGTAGGGCGCTGGCGATGCCGGCGAGGGCGACCAGAGCGACGAGGATCGTCTTGGCGAGGCTGGAACGGTTGGCCGTGGTGATCACGCCAGAACCACCGCCACCAGCACGGAAGAGGCGGGCAGCACCGCAAGAGCCGTCGCGAGGTCGTTGCGCCGCTCCCGGTCGTTCGTGGCGACCGCGATCACCGCCGTGCCGTCCGCGGGCTCGGAAGCCTTGTCCGGCAACGCCCGCGCGAGTTCCTCCGCACGCTCCGCCAGCGATGGGCTGACCGGCAGCACCCGCACCGGACGTGCCGCCGCCACGCACAACGCCGTGAGCCGATCGACGAGTGCGGGATCGTCGTCGTGCGCGACGACGACCGGGTGACCGATGCCCGCGGTCGTGAGTGCGGTGCGAACGGTGTTGCCGCGCAAGCGCCGTAGCGCTGCGACGGCCACTCCCGCGATCACGGCCGCGGCCAGTGCGAGCCCGGAGGCGAGCCGCCAGTCCGGCGTCACCTGTGCGGTCTCGGGCTGTGCGTCGACAGCCGGAACCGGGCGGCGGGGGCGAGCAGGTCGGCGTCGATCACGGCTTTCGCGACGGCGGCCACGGCCGATGCGGCGTGCTCAGCCGAGTCCGCGCGCACGGAGATCCGTGCCACGCCGGACGCGGGTACCAGCTCGACCGCGATGGCGCCCGCCAGGCGATCCGGTGACGTGCCCGCCGCCTTCGCCGCCGTGTCCAGGACCGAGGGGCTGCGGACCAGCTGCACCACCGCGGGTGCGGCGAGCGAGGTCACCTCGCCGAACTGGGCGCTGTCCGGTGTGGACGGTGTGGCCAGCAGGGCGAGCCTGCCCTCGCTCTCGCCGTCGCGCAGCGAGACGGCCAGCAGCACCAGCGCGCCGACCGCGACCGCGGCCAGCACACCCTCTACCACAGTTCTGGGAACCTTCATCGTCCCTCCAGGACGGTACGAAGCAGTTCGTCGTAGGACTTCATCAACGTGTGTGCGTCGGCGCCACCGTCACGCGAGGTGGCGACGGAGCGCGCGGTGGGGGAGTACAGCAACCCGCGCAACGCTTTCGCGGTCTGCTCGGGGTTCCGGCGCGGCACGAGCACACCGCCACCTCCGGACAGCACCTCGCGCACTCCGTCCACATCGGACGCGACGACGGGACGACCGGCCGCCAGCGACTCGAGCAGTGCGATCGGCATGCCCTCCCAGTCGCTGGTGAGTACGGTGACGTCCGCCGCTTCGAGCAGATCGCGCACGTCGGTGCGCGTTCCCAGGAACCGGACACGGCCAAGGCCCTGAGCCCGCGTCTCCAACTCCGCGCGCAGGCTGCCGTCCCCGGCCAGCCACAGCTCGGCTTCACCTGGGACCAGCGCCCACGCGTCGAGCAGCACGTCGTGCCGTTTCTGCGGCTCCAGCCTGGCCGGGCACAGCGCGACGGGCACGTCGGGCGCGGTCCCGAGCCTCGCGCGCACGGTCGCCCGATCGACCTCGGGCAGCGAGGGGAACGCGGCGTTCGGGATCACCACCACCGTTTCCAGTCCGGCGTCGCGCAGGCGTTCGGCAGCGGCGGTGGCGACGGCGACGACGGTGTCCGACACGCGCCGCAGGATCCGGACGGCACCGGCGATGTCGGCTTCTGCCACACCGTGGAACACCGTCACCAGCGGCCGCCGTGGTGCCGCCATCCTGGCGGTCAGGCTCGCGGAGACGTTGTGCGCCA
>NZ_VSRL01000326.1 GCF_012184385.1 Lentzea indica | reverse complement strand
CCCAGCCCACCCAGCCGTACTACCCGCCGCCACCGGTCCGCAGCCGCAGTTCGCCGTGCCGCCGCCTCCCGGCATGGGCTACGCGAACCCGGCGGCCCCGTACGGCTTCGACCCGATCACCGGCGTGCCGCTGTCGGACAAGTCGAAGATCGCGGCGGGCGTGCTGCAGCTGTTCCTGGGCAACCTGGGCATCGGCCGCTTCTACACCGGCCACGTCGGCATGGCCGTCGCCCAGCTGCTGACCTGCGGTGGCTGCGGCATCTGGTCGTTGATCGACGGGATCATCATCCTGGTCAACGGCGGCACGGACGCGCAGGGCCGCAAGCTCCGCGACTAGTTCCCGGTCTCGGAGGCCGTCTTGATCGAGGCGGCCTCCGTCTCGACGTACCGCTTGGTCAGCGATCGCGTCATCAGCCAGCCGAGCCCGGACAGTGGACCGGACACGGTCAGTGCGAGGGTGAGCCTGCTCCCGTCGGGGTGCGGCTCGACGTCGTGCGCGGCGGTGACGACAACACCGGGCGAGCGCGACTCCCAGGTGTACGACGACCCGTCGGTCAGCTCGGTGACCGTCCACACCGCTTCGGGCAGCCGGGGCTGCCGCAACCGGGTTCGCGAGCCGACGGCCAGCGGTCCGGCGTCGAGACGCTCCACGGAGTCGACCGTGGGGATCCGCTCCGGCCAGCGTTCGACGTCGACGACCACCGCCCAGACGCGCTCTGGCGGGGCCGCGATGACGACGGAGTGCTGCAGGCCAGGCATGCGCCGAGTTTAGATCCCGGCCAGGTTCCGTGCGACGCCCCAAACACCGGCGACGACGAGTACGGCGACACCGATCGACTTCGGCACGGAACGCCGTTCGCCCGTCCAGCGATCTTTCGTCCACCGCGCGAACAGCCACACGGCCAACGGCACGCCCAACGCGAGCAACACCGCGTTGTAGTGAAACGCGCTGACAACATCACCGTGCAGCAGCGCGTGCACCATGCGCGTGGCACCGCACCCAGGGCAGTTCAGCCCCGTCAGCCAGTTGAACGGGCACTTCGGCAGCAGGTTGCCCGGCTCGTTCGGATCGACGAACAGCAGCATCACCGCGCCCGCGCCACCCAGCGCGAGAACAGCGAAGGGTGCCCCCAGTCGTGAGAAGGCACCCTTCAGCGTCCGCATCAGCTCAACTTACTTCCTGCGCGCGGCGAACCGGGTCGGCTTGTCGCGGAACGGTGCGTCGGCCGGGCGCGGCTCAGCCCGCCCCTCCAGCACCTCGCGGGCCGCGAGGAGCCCGGCGACCGCCGACGAGTTCACGATCTCGCCCGAGAACACCATCCGCACGGCCTCGTCGAGCGGGAAGCGGTGGATCTCCAGGTCCGCCTCCTCCTCGCCCTGCACCTCACGGTCCACTTCGGACAGGTCGCGGGCCAGGAACACGCGCACGACCTCGTCGGTGAAACCGGGTGACGCGGCCGCGTCGACCAGCACGTCCCAGCGCGCCGCGTCGAGCCCGACCTCCTCGGCCAGCTCCCGGCGCGCGCCGACGACCGGCTCCTCGCCGTGGTGGTCGAGGAGCCCGGCCGGCAGCTCCCAGAGGTGCCTGCCGAGCGCGTGCCGGTACTGGTGGATCAGCACGACCTCGCCCGCAGGGTCGACGGCCACGACCGCGACCGCGCCCATGTGCTCGACGATCTCGCGCTTGGCCGTGCCGCCACCGGGCATCTCGACGTCGTCGATCCGCAGCGCCACGACCCGCCCGACGTGCAGGTCCTCGCTGGAGACCGTCCGGAAGTCGTGCCGGGAGCTCACTTCGAGGCCCCTGCCGTCAGCGGAAGACGGTCGGCGACGCGGTAGTCGATCGCGGCCTTCACGAACGCCGCGAACAGCGGGTGCGGCTTCGTGGGACGGGACTTGAGCTCCGGGTGCGCCTGCGTGGCCGCGTAGAACGGGTGCACGTCCGCGGGCAACTCGACGAACTCGACCAGGCGGCCGTCCGGCGACACACCGGAGAACACCAGGCCGGCGTCGGTGAGCTTGCCGCGGTAGGCGTTGTTGACCTCGTAGCGGTGGCGGTGCCGCTCGGAGACCTCGGTCGAACCGTAGGCATTCGCGACCACCGAGCCCGGCGTGAGCTTGGCGATGTACGCGCCGAGGCGCATCGTGCCGCCCATGTCGCGCTGACCGGAGACGACGTCCTCCTGGTCGGCCATCGT
Source organism: Lentzea indica (assembly GCF_012184385.1). Classification (GTDB taxonomy): domain Bacteria; phylum Actinomycetota; class Actinomycetes; order Mycobacteriales; family Pseudonocardiaceae; genus Lentzea; species Lentzea indica. The sequence continues at coordinate 6,805 of NZ_VSRL01000326.1, read as the reverse complement.
GGAGATGACCGGCGAACCGCCCTCTTCGAACTCGCTGGAGTTCGCGTCCTCGATGCCCGCGAGGTTGCGCGCGGCCTCGATCACCATGCACTGCAGGCCGAGGCACAGGCCCAGCGTCGGCACACCGCGCGTGCGGGTGTACTTCAAAGCGCCGATCTTGCCCTCGATGCCGCGCACGCCGAACCCGCCGGGGATCAGCACGGCGTCCATGCCCGACAGCGCACGCGCCGCACCTTCAGGCGTCTTGCACTCGTCCGACGGCACCCACTTGATCTCGACCTTGGCGTGGTGCGCGAAACCGCCCGCACGCAGCGCCTCGGTGACCGACAGGTAGGCGTCCGGCAGGTCGACGTACTTGCCGACCAGCGCGATCTTCACCGTCTCCGACGGGTTGTGCACGCGATCGAGCAGGTCGCCCCACACCGTCCAGTCGACGTCGCGGAACGGCAGGTCGAGGCGGCGCACGACGTAGGCGTCGAGGCCCTCGGAGTGCAGCACCTTCGGGATGTCGTAGATCGACGGCGCGTCGACGGCCGCGACGACGGCGTCCGTGTCGACGTCGCACATCAGGCCGATCTTGCGCTTCAGCGCGTCCGGGATCTCGCGGTCCGCGCGGCACACGATCGCGTCCGGCTGGATACCGATGTTGCGCAGCGCCGCGACGGAGTGCTGCGTGGGCTTGGTCTTCAGCTCGCCGCTCGGCGCCAGGTACGGCACCAGGCTGACGTGCAGGAAGAAGACGTTGTCGCGGCCGACGTCGTGGCGGACCTGGCGGCACGCCTCGAGGAACGGCAGCGACTCGATGTCGCCGACCGTGCCGCCGACCTCGGTGATGACCACGTCCGGGGTGACGCCGTCGGCGTCCGGCTCGGCCATCGCCCTGATGCGGCGCTTGATCTCGTCCGTGATGTGCGGGATGACCTGGACCGTGTCGCCCAGGTACTCACCGCGGCGCTCCTTGGCGATGACCTCGGAGTACACCTGGCCTGTGGTGACGTTCGCGTCGCCGCTCAGATCCCGCGCGAGGAACCGCTCGTAGTGGCCGATGTCGAGGTCCGTCTCCGCGCCGTCATCGGTCACGAAGACCTCGCCGTGCTGGAACGGGTTCATCGTGCCGGGGTCCACGTTCAGGTACGGGTCGAGCTTCTGCATCGTTACCCGCAGGCCGCGCGAGGTGAGCAACTGGCCGAGGCTGGAGGCGGTGAGCCCCTTGCCCAGGGAGGACGCGACGCCCCCCGTGACGAAGACGTGCTTGGTCGTACGTGCCTGCTGCACCAACGGGGCTCCCGTGAAAATCGTGGGGGCCGAATCCCCCTATCCACGGGCCATAACGCTAACACGCCGACGGTCACTCAGCGCACCACGACCCGGCAGATCACATCACCCGATCGGCGCAGTGAGGCGTTTCCCCGAACTTCCCCCGGCACGGGCCGAGATCAGGAATCGTTGTCACGTGACCTTCGACGTGGCAGGGAACGCCGCAAGAGCCGTGCACGACCGCTCGGCGGCATGGCGTTTCATCGAGGGTTTCGCGGCCGCGTGGGCGGAGCCGCTGGAACCGCAGGACGGCTGGAACAGGGCCGATCTCGCCGCCACCGAGGAGCGGCTCGGCGTCGGGCTGCCGGAGGCGGTGAAGGAGGCGCTGTCGCTGTTCGGCAAGCGCCCCGACCTGACCAGCAACCAGGACCGCCTGCTCACGCCGACAGAGCTGCGCCTGGACGGCGGGATTCTGGTCTTCCGAGACGAGAACCAGTGGGTCGCGGCATGGGGGACCACTCTCGACGGGGACGATCCGGAGGTCCTGATCAAGCTCGACCTGGTGGACAAGACCGGGGAGCACTGGGACACGTGGCTGCCGCGGTTCTCACTGGCGTGCGTGGAGATGGTGCTGTCCGAAGCGTTGTTCCGCGACGGCGCCGAGACAGCCGACAGGGAGATGTCCGAGATGGACACCTCCCTGCTGCAGGAACACTTCGCCGAGCTGCCGCTGCACAGTCCCGGCACGAGGTGGTTCGTCAGCGACGACGTGATCGTGCGCGAGGACGACAGCCAGTGGCTGTGGGCGCGCGCACGCACGCCCGAAGCGCTGGAGCTGCTGGCCAAGCAGCTCCCAGGCGACTGGACGACCGAGTACTGAGCTTCAGCCGGCGATTCCCGGCGAGGACGCCTCCGCGTTGCCCGCGACGCCGTAACGGCCGGAGCGGCCCTCCAGCTGTTCGCGCAACGCCATGACCGAGACGACCTGACCGGCCGGGGTGTCCGAGTTGTCCACAGTGGACAGGATCGACGTCGCGTTGGTGTCCGCGCGGACCACACCGATCGGGCCGGTGCCGTTCGCCGACCCGTTCGCACCGGCCAGCACGACACCGGCGCCGGCCCGGTCGAGCTGGGTGGCGAAGCGCGCGATGGTGGAGGCGCGGTCGGCGGCCGAGTCGCCGATCGCGGCACCGCCGGTCAGCACGATCGCGAGCTGCCCCGGCTTCACGCCCGAGGTCGCCTTCACGAACCCGGCGTTGGAGAGCCCGGAGAGCGCGGCGGCCGTCTCGTCGGCCGTGGCCTGCGGCTCGTTGTTGGACGGGTTGAGCAGCAACAACGTCCCGAACAGGCCGCCCGCGCGCGTTCCGGGGTCACCGGCCGTTGGCAGCTGCGAGCCGGCGGGCTGCAGCCGTGCGACGAGGTCGCGCAGCTGGTCGCCGCGGGACGGGTCGGCGAACGCGTCGGTCAGCTGGATCTCGCCGGTGACGGTGGCGCCCGCGGACTTCAGCAGGCCCGCGAGAGCGTCCCGATCGGACGGACGCGCGTCCGACGTGGTCACCAGCACGACCGTGCGTTCGGTGAGCCGGTCCTTGACCGCGAGCGGGCCGACGGACGCCGCGAACTTGTCCGCCTCCGTCAGCTTGGCGTTCAACGCGTTGCGGTCGTTCTGCAGGTCGTTAACCTGCTGTGCCAACGAGTTCTTCTCGTCGCTCAACCCGGACAGCAGCCGCCCGCTGATCGCGGTCGACCCCAGCACCACCCCCACCGCGAGCGCGAGGAACACCGCGGTGATCGAAACTATGTGGTATCGCAGCGTGATCACGAGAAGATCCCCTTGAACCAGTTGACGACGGATTGCCAGCCGTCGACCACGATGTCGACGTAGACGTGACCGACGCCGGACACCGCCAGTGCCGCCGCCATGGCGACGATCGCGGCGGTCACCAGCAGGACGATCACGCCCAGCGAGACCCGGCTGCGGTGCAGGGTCGCGACGGCCTCCCCGTCGACGAGCTTGCTGCCGAGCTTCAACCGGGTGAGGAACGTGGAGGGGTTGGAACCGGAGTGCCCGCGGTCGAGGAACTCGCGCAGCGTCGCGCGCAGGCCCACCGTCACGACCAGGGACGCCCCGTGCGCCTCGGCGAGCAGCAACGCGAGGTCCTCCGCGTTGCCCGACGCGGGGAACGTCACCGCGCCGATGCCGAGGTCCTGGATCCGCTGCAGGCCCGGCGCGTGGCCGTCGGTCTGCGCGGGCACCACCACCTCGGTCGCCTCGCGCAGTGACGCGGTGCCGATGCCGTCGGGGTCGCCGACGATGATGTCCGGCTTGTACCCGGCGTCGTGCAGCGTGTCCGCGCCGGTGTCGACGCCGATCAGCACGGGCCGGTACTCGCGGATGTACTTGCGGAGCTTGCGCAGCTGCTCGGCGTGCGACGGTCCGCCCGCGACGACCAGCACCTGCCTGTCGCGCATCGGCACGTACACCTCGGGCACGCCGACACCGTCGAGCACGAGCGCCCGTTCGCGGCGCAGGAACTCGATGGTGTTCGCGGAGAAAGCCTCCAACTGTGCCGACATGCCCGCCTTCGCCTCGATCATCGCGTCGGCGATGCTTTCGGCGTTCTGTTCGATTCCCTTGGCGAGCTCACGTTCCCCGGCGTAGACGACACCTTCGTGCAGCCGGATCTTCGTGCCTTCCTTGATCTCGCGCAGCGCGACGGCGCCGACGTTGTCGATCAGCGGAATGCCCGCCTCGATCAGCAGTTCCGGTCCGAGGTTGGGAAAGCGACCGGAAATGGACGGCGAGGCGTTCACGACACCGACCACCTCGGCGGCGACGAACGCTTCCGCCGTGCGCCGGTCGAGGTCGACGAGGTCGAAGACGGCGACGTCACCGGGGCTGACGCGCCGCACCAGGTCGCTCACGCGCCGGTCAACCCGCGCGACGCCCGTGACACCGGGAAGTTCGTGGTTGGAGCGGCTCAGCAGCCCGGATAGCTTCATGCGTCCGATAGTGACTCACGGTGCGCACGCGACAGGTGAGGCACGCCGGGCAATTCGTGCTGGTCAGTCGTCGGGGTGAAGTACTACGGCTCCAAACGCGAGAACCACTGCGGTTATCAGGACCCAGATGCCGTTGCCGAACCCCGCTTCCAGGCCTGGATCGATGGTGATGTTGCCCGATTTGTGGAAGCTGATCGCGTTCAGCAAATAGACGAACAGCATTCCGGTGACCCCGGCGAGCGCGGCCGCTCCGGCAAAAGCGACCTTTCGCCACCTGATGCCCAGCAGGACGGCCGTGGCCGCCGCGATGATCGGGATGGCGAACAGCGGGCCGTGCTCGTCCTTCGTGCCGCCGAAGTGCGTGCTCCAGCCCGTGGTGACGTAGGCGGTCTGCGGCTGGCCGGGAGCAAGGCGGATCAACAGCTCCGAGAACGGCAGGAACGTGGCCGTCACCGCGGCCGCGGTGGCAAGCCCGAGCAGGACGATGCTCAAGATCTTCTTCATGCCGTCTCCCGATGCACGGCGATGGCACCCGCGAGCGCGACCACCGTTCCGATCGCGAGGAACACCAGCCCGAACCCGATCGCGAAGTCCCCCTGCTGCTCGATCGCGTGGCCACGTTCTGACACGACGAGTGCCACGGTGATGCCGACGGCTCCGAGCTGGGCCGCGGCTCCGGCAAGCGCGGCCCGGTTGATCCAGATCCCGGCGACGAGCAGTGCCGCGGTGAGCGCGACGGGCAGCCCGTACCAGGGCGAAAGCTCTCCCGCGGGCCAGTCGCCGGGCTTGTTCACGATCTCCGTGCCCCACGCCCGGACGACGACCTCGACATCTCCGGCGTACGCGGTCGAGTACCAGGGCAGCACCATCGCGGTCGCGGTCAGCACCACGCCGGCCGCGATCAGCGCGATCGCCGTCGGTCTACCGATCACCGCGTCTCCTGCTGCTCGTCGTCGTTCGGGATCACGAGTCCAAAGGGTGGCGTGTCGTCGTCACTGTCGAGCTGATGCACGACCACCTCGTCTTCCTGTTCGGGCTCCTGCTCCTGCCGTTGGTACCGCTGCTGGGCAAGCGCCGCGCCGACAAGCCCGATGATCGCGCCAACGACCAACAGGTACAAACCGCCGAGGTAGTGCACTTCGTCCTGAACGTTGCCGGTCCGCCCGGAGGCGATGATCTCCTCCTGCCGCCGCACCTGAGCCACGTAGAAGAACACGATCCCGGCGAGCGCCCCAGCCCCACCCACAGCGAGCGGGCGCCCGACGAACGCGATCCTCTCCCGCGCCATCACCGCCACAGCGACAGCCATGACCAGTGCGGAAACGATCACCGGCCACCCGGCCGCGTAAAAGGCGGGCTGGTCGGGAGGCCCGTCCACCGGATCCGACGTGGTGACCCACAACGTGGTGGAGATCGTCAGATCCTGCCCGTACCCGCGATAGACCGTGCTGAAAGTGCGCTGGAAGCTCCCGGCGGCAGCCAGCCCCGCCCCCAGCACCAGCAGAATGCCGGCAACCCTCTGACGATCAATCATTCTTCGGCTCCACGATGACCGGATATCCGTACGGCGGTGTCTCGGTGTCGTCCGGCTCGTCGTCGATCTGGTGGATCACCACGGGCCCTGCCTCCGCCGCCTCCGCCTCGGGCGCGACCCGTCGCGGCAGTTCCTGGTGCAAGACCGCCGACACCACCCCGATCCCGGCCGCCACGATCAGCAGTGTCACCCCGTCACCCTGTTCGAGGTCGAAACGCACCGGCGCGTTGAGCTCACGAAGCTGGTCGACCATCGCCTGCAGCGTGCCCACCGCGGACCAGGCCACGCCCACGAGCAACCCGGCCCCGAGCAACGATCCGACCCGTGCCGCGGGCACCCGGAACGCCAGCACGGCCGACAGCGCCATCACCAGCGCCGCCGCCACAGCGGGCTCACCGAACTTGATCACACCGAACATCAGCAAACCACGGAAGTCGTCCCGCTCGACCGCCCACGACGTGGCCTCGAACCGCAGCGTCCTGCCCTGCAGCTCGGTCTGCACCGAATAGGCGGTGAGGAACGTCGCCGCCACCGCCAGCCCGGCCGCGACGAACACCAGCACCGCCCCGAACACCCGGCGTGTGCTCACAGATCCGGTCCACCTTCCACCGCACCACCGTGTGCGTCCGCTGACCGGTGCTCGGTCACGTTCCCATCATGCCGAACATCGGCGGGAACAGCGGTTCGCCCACGACGGCGCCGCGTCAGGCCTTCTTCTTGCGGCGGCGCACCACCGGCGCCGCCGACTTGTCCGCCTTGGCGGCGGCCAGCAACTCCTCGGCGTGCGCGCGGCCAGTGTCGGTCGAGTCCATGCCGGCGAGCATGCGGGCCAGCTCGACCACCCGCTGCGTCTCGTCCAGCTTGCGCACCGCGGACCGCGTGAACGTGCCGTCCGCGGACTTGTCCACGACCAGGTGCCGGTCGGCGAACGCGGCCACCTGCGGCAGGTGCGTCACGACGATGACCTGGTGCGAGCGGGCCAGCCGGGCCAGCCGCCTGCCGACCTCGACC
>NZ_VSRL01000325.1 GCF_012184385.1 Lentzea indica | reverse complement strand
CGTTCCGCGCGGCGTCCAGAGCGGACGGCCGCGTCTCCGTTGCGGCCAAAGTCACAACGGCACGGACGCGGTCGCCTTCTGACGCCGCCAGCACGGCCGCGCCGCCGCCCATCGAGTGCCCGGCCAGCGCGACGCGGGCGGGGTCCACGCTGATGTCCCCCGAGCCCAGCCGCACGCCGGTGCAGATGTCCAAAGTGGTCAGGAGGTTCGCCGCCAGCACCCGTGACGACAGCAGCGGCCCGCGCTCCACGGCCGGTGCCGCGGCGACGACGCCCCACGACGCCAGGTGCCGCAAAAGGCCGTGGTAGCGGCGTACGGGCTGCATCCAGCCGTGTCCGAACGCGACAGCGGGCAGGCCGAGGCCCGACTGCGGTGTGAAGATCACGCCCGGCAGGCCGACGAGGGCGAGGTCGCCGCGCAGCACCGAGTGCGGGCCGGGCCTGCTGAGCTGCTCAAGGGCCTGTTTCGCGGTCAGCGTGATCACGCGGCGAGCCATGTGGTGAACCGTAGTCGATCCTGTCATCCGCACCACACCCGAGATTGGTCTACACCACACGTGGCTCTGACCAGCGGAGATGGAGCACCTGCACTCATTAGGGTTAGCGGCGTGGTCTAGCTAGTCTGTTTTCTGTGTGCGGAATCGTGGGATACGTGGGTCACCAGTCGGCGCTCGACGTCGTGCTGGACGGGCTGAGGCGGCTCGAGTACCGGGGTTACGACTCGGCAGGCGTCGCGGTCATCGCAGGCGAGGACCTCGCCGTCGAACGCAAAGCCGGACGGCTGCAGAACCTGGAAACGAGGCTCGACGAGGTGGGCCGCGACAACTTCGTGGGCACCGTCGGCATGGGCCACACGCGGTGGGCGACGCACGGCGCGCCGATCGACAAGAACTCGCACCCGCACCGCGACGCGACGAACCGCGTCGCCGTGGTGCACAACGGCATCATCGAGAACTTCCTCGCGCTGCGCGCCGAGCTCGAAGGCCTCGGCGTCGAGATGACGTCCGACACCGACACCGAGTCGGTCGCGCACCTCGTGGCGTTCGCCTACAACGAGGGCGACACCAAGGGCGACCTGCCCGCCAGCGTGCGCAAGGTCGTGCGCCGCCTCGAAGGCGCGTTCACGCTCGTGTTCACGCACGCCGACGAGCCGGACCAGGTCGTCGCCGCGCGCCGCAACTCACCCCTGGTCGTCGGTGTCGGCGAGAACGAGTACTTCGTCGCGAGCGACGTCGCCGCGTTCATCGCGCACACCAAGGAAGCCGTCGAGCTGGGCCAGGACCAGATGGTCGTGCTGAGCCGCTCCGGCTACGAGGTCACCGACTTCGACGGCGAGCCCGCCGAGGCCAAGCCGTTCACGGTCAACTGGGACCTCAGCGCCGCCGAGAAGGGCGGCCACGAGTACTTCATGCTCAAGGAGATCGAGGAGCAGCCGGAGGCGCTGGCGAACACGCTGCGCGGCCACTTCGCGAACGGCCGCATCGTCCTCGACGAGCAGCGCCTCTCCGACCAGGACCTGCGCGACGTCGACAAGGTCTTCGTCATCGCCTGTGGCTCGGCCTACCACTCCGGCCTCGTCGCGAAGTACGCGATCGAGCACTGGACTCGCCTGCCTGTCGAGGTCGAGCTGGCCTCCGAGTTCCGCTACCGCGACCCGGTGCTCGACCGCGACACGCTCGTCGTCGCCGTGTCGCAGTCCGGCGAGACCGCGGACACGCTGGAGGCCGTGCGTCACGCCCGTGCGCAGAAGGCCCGCGTTCTGGCCGTCTGCAACACGAACGGCGCGCAGATCCCGCGCGAGTCGGACGCCGTCCTCTACACGCACGCCGGTCCGGAGATCGGTGTCGCGTCGACGAAGGCGTTCCTCGCCCAGATCGCCGCGAACTACCTGGTGGGTCTGGCCCTGGCGCAGGCTCGTGGCACCAAGTACCCGGACGAGGTCGCCCGCGAGTTCCACGAGCTGGAGGCCATGCCCGCGGCCGTGCAGCGCGTGCTCGGCACCGTCGACCAGGTCCGTCAGCTCGGCCGTGAGCTCGCCGACTCGAAGGCCGTGCTGTTCCTCGGCCGTCACGTCGGTTACCCGGTGGCTTTGGAGGGCGCGCTCAAGCTCAAGGAGCTCGCCTACATGCACGCCGAGGGCTTCGCGGCCGGCGAGCTCAAGCACGGCCCGATCGCGCTGATCGAGAAGGACCTCCCGGTCGTCGTGGTCATGCCGTCGCCGAAGGGCCGTGCCGTCCTGCACTCGAAGCTGGTGTCGAACATCAGCGAGATCCAGGCCCGTGGCGCCCGCACGATCGTGATCGCCGAGGAGGGCGACGAGACCGTGCGCCCGTTCGCGGACCACCTGATCGAGATCCCGGCCGTCCCGACCCTGCTGCAGCCGCTCATCTCGACGGTGCCGCTGCAGGTGCTCGCGGCCGAGATCGCCCGCAGCCGCGGCTACGACGTGGACAAGCCTCGCAACCTGGCGAAGTCCGTTACCGTCGAGTGAGTGAAGGGCGTCTGGCACACCGAACGCGTCAAGGCCGCTGAAGAAGAGCTCATGGCGGTGGTCCCGCCGGGCTCGCTGATGCGCAAGGCCGCGTTCGGTGTGGCCACCCACGCCCTCAGGCTCTTGCAGGGCCGCCGCCGTGTCACGTTGCTCGTCGGCGCGGGCAACAACGGCGGCGACGCCCTGTGGGCCGGTTACTTCTTGCGACGCCGTGGTGTCGCGGTGTCCGCTGTCCTGCTCTCGCCGGAGAAGGCACACGTCGAGGGGCTCCGGGCTTTCCGTCGTGCCGGCGGCCGGATCGTCTCCGAGGCTGGCACGCCGGATCTGGTGATCGACGGGATCGTCGGCCTCTCCGCGCGTGGTCCGTTGCGGCCTGCTGCGGCTGCGTTGGTCGAGTCGGTGCGTGCGCCGATCCTGGCTGTGGACCTGCCTTCCGGGATCGACCCGGACACCGGGGAGATCGCCGGGCCTCATGTCTCAGCGCACACGACGGTGACATTCGGCTGCCTGAAGCCGGTGCACGCGCTGGCAGAGTGCGGTGACGTGCACCTGGTCGACATCGGTTTGCGGCCAACGGATCCCGATTTCGTGCTGCTCGACCGTGCGGACATCCACTGGCCGGTGCCGGGCCCGTCCGACGACAAGTACACCCAGGGCGTCACGGGCGTTGCGGCCGGAAGCGCGACTTATCCAGGTGCCGCAGTGCTTTCGACCGGTGCCGCCGTGCTCGCGACGTCGGGCATGGTCCGCTACGCCGGTCCCGCCGCCGACGCCATCCGCGCACGCTGGCCGGAGACCATCTGCACCGGCTCGATCACGGACGCGGGCCGGGTTCAGGCCTGGGTCGTGGGGCCGGGTATGGGCACCGGGCCGTCGTCGGCCGAGGTGCTGAGGTCCGTGCTGGACGCGGGTGTGCCGGTGATCGCCGACGCGGACGCCATCACGTTGCTCGCCTCGACGCCGTCGCTGTGGGACGCCCGCGATCCCGACGCCGCTCTGGTGCTGACCCCGCACGACCGCGAGTTCGAACGCCTGGCCGGTCCGGTCGGTGCGGATCGCGTCGCGGCCGCGCGAAAGGCCGCTCAACGCTTCAACGCCGTGGTGCTGCTGAAAGGGCACCGGACCGTGGTGGCGGCGCCGGACGGACGGGCGCTGGTGAACTCGGCGACGTCGTCGTGGCCCGCGACTGCCGGGTCCGGGGACGTGCTGTCCGGGATCATCGGGGCATTGCTGGCCGGTGGCGTGGATCCGTTCCTGGCGGCGGGATACGCGGCCTACCTGCACGTTCTGGCCGCTGAGCTGGGTGCCGACGGCGCACCGGTGCCCGCTTCGGGGCTGATGGAGGCGATTCCCGCGGCGATCAGGGCTCTTCGACGGTCTTGAGCGCTCGCTCACACCTGATGAGCTGCGGTCTCATGGCACGATGAACAGGTTATGGCCCGTTCAGAAGTTGTCGTGAACCTCGGTGCGCTGCGGCACAACGTCGCGCTGTTGGCCGGCCTCGCTCCCGGTGCGGAGACGATGGCCGTCGTCAAGGCGGACGGCTACGGCCACGGCGCGGTGGAGGTCGCTCGCGCAGCTCTGGAAGCCGGCGCGACCTGGCTCGGTTCGTGCTCCACGCAGGAAGCCCTCGCGCTCAGGCAGGCCGGCATCCGCGCGCGGATCCTGGCCTGGCTCGACGCCCCCGACGAGGACGTGGCCGCTGGCATCGCTGCCGATGTCGACCTGTCCGTGGCCTCGCTCGCCGACCTGCGCCGCATCGAGCAGGCAGCCGAAGAGGCCGACGCCAGGCCGAGAATCCACCTGAAGATCGACACCGGGCTGAGCCGCAACGGCTGTCAGCCGAAGGACTGGCCGGAGCTGGTGGAGGCCGCGAAGAAGCACGAGGTGGTGGCCGTCTGGTCGCACCTCGCGTGCGCGGACGAGATCGGGCATCCGTCGGTCGACCTGCAGGCCAAGCGGTTCGACGAGGCCTACGAGGTGGCTCGTGGCTTCGGGCTCGATCCGTTGCGGCACATCGCCAACTCCGCGGCCCTGCTCACCAGGCCCGACCTGCACTTCGACATCGTCAGGCCCGGCATCGCGATCTACGGCCTGAACCCGGTGCCGACCGACCACGACCTCAGGCCGGTCATGAGCTACCGGTCGCACGTGGCGCTCACGAAACGTATCCCCGCCGGGGAGTCGGTCTCCTACGGGATGACATGGACCGCGCAGACCGACACGACTCTGGCACTGGTGCCGGCAGGGTACGCGGACGGTGTCCCGAGGGCGCTCTCCGGCCGGATGGAGGTGCTCCTGGAAGGGATGCGCCGCCCGGTGGTCGGGCGTGTCTGCATGGACCAGATCGTCGTGGACTGCGGGAACGACGAGGTCCGCGAGGGTGCGGAGGTCGTCCTGTTCGGCGACGGGCGCCGGGGGGAGCCGACGGCGACGGAGTGGGCCGAGCTGACCGGGACGATCGACTACGAGATCGTGTGCGGGATGTACCGGCCGCGGGTGCGGAGGATCTACACGTGAAGCCGGTGTGGAAGGTCGTCGGGTGGGTCGGTGGTGCGCTCGGCGCCGCTGTCGCCGGTGCTGCCGTGGCGCAGACCGCGAAGGTGTCGCACGAGCGCAAGAAGGCCATCGACAGCCTCGCGGACGAGCCGTTGGGCGAACTGCGGCCCGATCGCGAGTCGACCGTGGCCGCGGACGACGGCGTGCCGATCTCCGTCGAGGAGGTCGACCCCGGTGACGGCGGCGAGGCTGACATCACCGTCGTGCTGGTGCACGGGTTCGCGCTGGACCGCCGCTGCTGGCACTTCCAGCGCCGGGACCTCGCGGAACTGCTCGACCCGCGCGTACACCAGGTGATCTACGACCAGCGCAGCCACGGCCGTTCCGGGCGTTCTTCCGTTGAGGCCAGTACGATCGAGCAGCTCGCGCACGACCTCGACGCGGTGATCCGCTCGGTCGTGCCGGAGGGACCGCTGGTGCTCGTCGGCCACTCCATGGGCGGCATGACGATCATGGCGCTGGCCGAGCAGCGGCCAGATCTCTTCGCGGAACGGGTGCGCGGTGTCGCGTTGATCGGCACGGCAGCCGGTGCCGTGGGCGGAGCGGGACTGCCGAAGTCCGTGCTGTCGCGGTACAACCCGGTGACGCTCGGCGTCGGGCGGCTCGCGGGTGTGCAGCCCGGCCTCGTCGAATGGGTGCGCAAGAGCGCGAAAAGCCTCACCTGGAGCGGCATCCGCACGCTGGCGTTCGGTGATCGCAAGGTCGCACCGTCCCTTGTGGACCTGATGGAGAAGATGATCAACGGGACCACGGTGAAGGTGCTCACCGAGTTCCTGGAGACCCTCGGCACGCACGACCGCTACAAGGCGCTCGCCGGGTTGCGGCACTGCGAGGTGCTGATCCTGAGCGGTGACGCGGACAAGCTGACGCCCTTCTCGCACGCCGAGCGAATGGCGGAGGAGATGCCGCACGCCACCCTCGTCCGGGCCCCCGGTGCCGGGCACATGGTGATGATGGAGCAGGCTGACCTGGTCAACGACCACCTGGTCGCGCTCGTCGAACGCTGCGCGACCGATCGCGGAGAGAGTCGGAAGAAGTGGTGGCGGCGAGCGTGAAGACCGTCGAACTGCCCCTGGTGGAGGACACCGAGGAGTTCGGCCGCAAGCTGGGTGAAGTCGTGCGGGCGGGCGACCTGCTGCTGCTCGCGGGACCGTTGGGCGCGGGGAAGACGGCACTGGTGCGCGGACTGGCGCGCGGCCTCGGCGTGCAGGGCCGGGTGTCCTCGCCGACGTTCGTCGTCGCCCGCGTCCACGAGCCCGCCGAGGGCGGCAGGGGCGTGCGGCTGGTGCACGTCGACGCGTACCGGCTCGGGGGTCACCTGGACGAGTTGGACGATCTTGATCTGGACACGGATCTGATCGATGCCGTTGTCGCCGTCGAGTGGGGCGAGGGCGTCGCGGAACGCCTGAGCGAAGATCATCTGCTCATTCGCCTCGAACGTGGAATCGACGACGTTCGCACGGCTTCCCTGATCCCGCACGGCGAGTGGGCGGCTCGTGCCCTGCCTGTGTGAAGTTGTCCAACGCATCGGGTGACCGTCCGTAAAGGACGGAGAGTGACGAGCCGATGACACTCGCATGATCAAGAAGACGCTTCTCGCGACTGCAGTCATCGGTGGCGCCATGCTGGCTGCCGCGGCCCCCGCCTCTGCTGGTGACGAGGGTCGTTCCGGCGGCATCAGCATCGCCGACAACCTGTGTGCCGCCCCGTGGCAGTGGAACGGCCCGGCCTCCCTGCTGCACGAGGGTCACGCGCCCGGCTACGCCGCGTGCAACGACAACCACGCCGCTGGTGGCTCCGACATCAGCATCGCCAACAACGCCTGTCTGCTGCCGTGGCAGTGGAACGGCCCGCTGGAGATCTTCACGGTCGACCACGCGCCGTCCTACGTCGCCTGCAACGGCAACTCGGCCGGCTGATCGACGGACGTCACAGGGATGGCCGGACGAGCCCATCGGCCATCCCGGTGACAGTCCTCTTGGGACAGTTCTCGTTTGAGGACCTTGCCCATCTCGTTGCGCGGCAATGAGTCCAGATAACGCACCACCCGCGGCCTCTTGTGCGGCGACAGCAGCCTCGCCACGTGGTCGCTGAGCTCGTCCGGCTCCGGCGCCTCGCCCGACGGCACCACCCAGGCCACGATCCGCTCGCCCAGGTCGTGGTCGGGTTCGCCCGTCACCGCCACCTCGGCCACCGCGGGGTGCTCCAGCAGGGCGTTCTCGATCTCGCCCGCGCCGATCTTGTAGCCACCGCTCTTGATCAGGTCCGTCGCCCGCCGCCCGACGATGCGGATGTAGCCGTCGGGATCGCGCACGGCCATGTCGCCGGTCTTGAACCAGCCTTCGCGGAACGCTTTTTCCGTCGCGTCAGGCCGGTTCAGGTACTCCAGGAACAGGTTCGGCCCGCGCACCTCGATCTCGCCGATGGTGCCGACGCCCACGTCGTTTCCCAACTCGTCGACCACCTGCACGTCGACGCCGTCCACCGGCAGCCCGACCGCGCCGGGCCTGCGGTCGCCGTCGAACCGCATGCTGACGTTCATCAGCGTCTCGCTCATCCCGTACCGCTCGACGATGCCCTGCCCGGTGGCCCTGGCGATCCGCTCGTGGTCGCTGGCGGGGAGTGCGGCCGAACCCGAGACCAGCAGACGTGCGTTTCGGAACTGATCGGCGAGTTCTCGGTTCTGCTCCACCGCTTCCGCGATCCGGTGGTACATCGTCGGGACGCCGAACATCATCGTGGCGCCGGTCGCCAGCTCCTGGCCGATGGCCTCGGGGGAGAACTTCACGTGCCGCACCGAACCGCCCAGCCGCAGCGCGCCGAGGATGCCGATGCCCAGGCCGTGCACGTGGAACAACGGCAGCCCGTGCACCAGTACGTCGTCACCGGTCCACTGCCACGCCTTGGCCAGCGCGTCGATGTTCGACGTGAGCGCGCGGCGGGGCAGAACCACGCCCTTCGGCGGACCGGTCGTGCCCGAGGTGTAGATGACCAGCGCCGGGGTCTCGGGGCCGGGTTCTTCGAAGGCTCCCGGGGTGCCGAGACGGACCGGTTCGTCTCGGAGGATCAGGTCGGGCTTGCTGTCGCCGAGGATGTGCTCCAGTTCGCGCTCGCCGATCTTGGGGTTGAGCGGCACGATCGCCACGCCCGCGAGCAGACCCGCGACCACGGCGACGCAGGTTTCGAGCGTCGAGGTCGCCCAGACGGCAACGCGAGTGTGGCCGCGCAGCCGTTCGGCCAGAGTGCCCGCAGCCCGGTGCAGCTCGGCGTAGGTCAAGGAGTTCTCACCGAAGCGCAGGGCCTCGCGGTCACTCGGTTCAGCGAACATGAATCCAGGGTGGTGCCCGTGCCTTGAGGACGCATCGGAAGTGTGGTCTGCCACACGTGTTTGATTGCCCCTGCTCCACAGATGGCGACGGGGTCGTCGGGAAGTCGGTCCTCCGGCCACCGCTTGCCGCCGAATCGCCTCCGGCGGTTGACGGCAAGAGGCACTCAAATGCGCAGCACGACCTCGTACTACTCTGGACAATCGTGCTAGTGCTCGCCGTCGACACGGCCACCCCCGCAGTCACCGCCGGTGTGGTCGAACTCGTGCCCGGCTCCCCGCCGCGCCTGCTCGCGAAGCGGGTGACGCTCAACGCCAAGGCGCACGGCGAGCTGCTCACTCCGCACATCAGCGACTCGCTCGAAGAGGCAGGTCACACCTTCGCCGACCTCGACGCGATCGTCGTCGGCGCGGGTCCGGGGCCGTTCACCGGCCTGCGGGTCGGCCTGGTCACGGCCGCCGCGCTCGGCCAGGCGCTCAACCGCCCCGTCTACCCGGTCGCCACGACCGACGCGATCGCCAAGGACGCGGCCAGCGGCCACCCGCTGCTCGTCGCGACCGACGCGCGGCGCAAAGAGGTCTACTGTTCGGGGTTGTGCAGCAGCCTTCCGTCGTCGCGCACCGTGGCGCGTCCACCGACCGTCCTGAGCACACCATCGGCGCCTACGAGCTGG
>NZ_VSRL01000324.1 GCF_012184385.1 Lentzea indica | reverse complement strand
CACCGCCGGCCCCGTCGCGCACCAACATCACGCGCCCGCCGAAGCCGGGACCGCCTCCGGGGCCTGCGCCGATGCAACCGTCGTTGCAGATGCCCACGCCGGCGCCGAAGCCGGCGATGCCTCCGCGCGAGGCGATGACCGAACAGCTCCCGCGCATCCCGGCCAAGGCGCCGGTGGACCAGATCGCCGCGCTCGACACCGAGTCCGTGCTGATCGTGCCGCCCGCCCCGCCGAAGCTGCCGGAGCCGCTGCCGAACAACGAGCCAGACGCCTGGTTCGGTGACGAAGAGGTCGCCGCCGCCCAGACCGTTCTGTCCATGCCGCCGATGGAGTCGACCGCGGCGCACCCCGGCCCGTACGTGGACGATGACGACTCGCAGGAGTACGCCGCCTACCGCGCCGAGGACGACTACCTCACGGACAACGACGAGGAACCCGCCGAGGACGAGCGCCCAGCGGGCCTCGACGACGCCGGTGAGGCCGAGGAAGAGCCGGAAGAATCCGCGGAACGTTCGCCGGCCAAGGAATGGCTGATCATGATCGGCCAGCTCGCCGTCGGCGTGCTCGGCGGCGCGGCACTGTGGCTCGCCTTCAACTTCCTGTGGCGCACGCAGGCGGTGGCCGCACTCGTGGTGGCGCTTGCCGTTACCGTTGGTCTGGTGTTGCTGGTTCGCAAGATCCGCCGAGCGGACGACCTCCAAACCACACTCCTGGCCATCCTCGTGGGCCTCATCGTCACCGTCTCACCAGCGGCGATGCTGCTGGTGAAGAGTTGACGGCCCGCATCCCGGTCGGGCTTTCCACGGCATCGGTCTACCCGCAGCCCGCCGGAGCGGCGTTCGAGATCGCCTCCGAACTGGGCTACGACGGCGTCGAGCTGATGGTGTGGGCCGACCCGGTGTCGCAGGACATCCGCGCGGTCGACCGCCTGTCCTCCCGATCGGGCATGCCGGTCCTCGCCGTGCATGCGCCCTGCCTGCTGATCTCACAACGGGTGTGGTCGCCGGATCCGTCCGAGCGCCTGCGCAAGTCGGTGCAGGCGGCTCAGGATCTCGGCGCTCCCACCGTGGTGCTGCACCCGCCGTTCCGATGGCAGCGGAAGTACGCGGACGGGTTCGCCGAGCTGGTCTCGTCGTTGGAGGACGAGAGCGGCATCGCGATCGCCGTGGAGAACATGTTCCCCGTGCGCCGGCCGTTGGGACGTGGGCGTTCGGTGCAGATGACCGCGTTCAAGCCGTCCATCGACCCGACCGACGTGGGGCATCGCAACTACACGCTGGACCTGTCGCACTCGGCCGCCGCGCACGTGGACGCGCTGGAGCTGGCCAAGCGGATGGGCGACGGGCTGCGGCACATCCATCTCGCCGACGGGTCCGGTGCGCCGAAGGACGAGCACATGGTGCCGGGGCGCGGAACTCAGCCGTGTGCCGAGCTGTGCGAGATGCTGGCGCGCGGCGGGTTCGACGGGCAGGTCGTGCTGGAGGTCAACACGCGGCGGGCAGGGTCACCGGCTGCGCGGCGGGAGATGCTCGCCGAGGCGTTGCTGTTCGCGCGGCTGCACCTGGACTGGCCTGCGGCGCGTTAGGGTTCGTGGTGTGAACCCGCTGCGAGCGTTGATCATGGCCGCGTCTCGCAACGAGACTGTCCGCCATCTCGTCGCCAGCGCGCCGATCAGCCGTGACGTCGTGAAGAGGTTCGTCGCGGGCGAGAGCACGAAGGACGCCGTCGACGTCGTGCGGAAGCTCGGTCTGCCGGTGACGCTGGACTACCTCGGCGAGGACACCACGGACAAGGCGCAGGCCGAACGGATCGTTCAGGCGTACCTGGAGCTGCTCGACGCGCTGCACGCCGCCGGGCTGGCCAAGAACGCAGAAGTCAGCGTGAAGCTGTCGGCCGTCGGGCAGGCGCTCGACGAGTCGCTCGCCCTGACGAATGCCTCCCGGATCTGTGCCGCCGCCGAGCAGTGCGGCACGACGGTGACTCTCGACATGGAAGATCACACGACCACGGATTCGACCCTGCGGATCCTGCACGAGTTGCGGCGCACCTGGCCGTGGGTGGGCGGAGTGCTGCAGACGTACCTGCACAGGACGCTGGACGACTGCAAGCAGCTCGCGGGGCCAGGCAGCAGGGTGAGGCTGGTCAAGGGTGCCTACGCGGAGCCGCCGGACGTGGCGATCCAGGACCCGCACGAGGTCGATCTGAACTATGTGCGGTGCCTCAACGTTCTCCTCGCTGGGGAGGGCTATCCGATGTTCGCCACGCACGACCCCCGGTTGATAGAAATCATTGGCGAACGAGCGCGCTGGTATGACAAAACTGACTTCGAGTACCAGATGCTGTACGGCGTCCGGCCGGAAGAGCAGAGGCGCCTCGGGGCTCGCGTTTATGTTCCCTACGGCGAGCAGTGGTACGGATATCTCATGCGGCGACTAGCAGAACGGCCTGCCAACGTGTCCTTCTTCTTGCGGTCGCTGGCCAGCCGCTCATGACCTTCACGAAGTCCAGCGCGGTGCGGTCGCTCGGTGACGGAACCTTCACAGCGTCCCTTCCCGCCGAGTGGACCGTCGGCCCCAAACCCCACGGCGGGTTCCTGCTCGCGATGATGACGCGCGCGGCCGCCCACATCGCGGAAGGCGATCCGCTGGCGGTCTCCGCCCAGTTCCTGCGGGCGCCGGAGATCGGCCCGGTGCTGGTCAGGACCGATGTGCGCAAGGCAGGCAGGACGGCGACGGTCGTCGCGGTGTCCCTGGAGCAGCGCGGGCAGGTGTGCGTCGAGGCGTCGGTGACGACGGGGCGGATCCCCGAGCACCGCGCCGACTACGCGAACCTGCCGTCGATCCCGGCCGCCCCGCCGCCCGGTTCCGTGGAGCTGGCGACGTTCCCGACCGGCGGCATCTACAAGGTCGGCAGCCTGTGCGACCTGCGGGTGGACCGGGAGAGCGCGACGTTCCTCGACCGGCGCACGGACGGGCCGCTGACGCTGAAGCTGTGGGCGCGGCCGATCGACGAGCAGCCGGACCCGTACTTCGCGCTGCTGGCGGGCGACCTGTCGATGCCGGTGACGTTCAACCTCGGCCGCTTCGGGTGGTCCCCGACGGTGCAGCTGACGGCGTTGCTGCGGGCCCGGCCTGCGCCTGGATGGCTGCGCATCCACGTCACCTGCCAGTCGGTGCACGGGCAGTGGTTCGACGAGGACGCCACGGTGATCGACTCAGCCGGCCGGCTGGTGTGTCAGGCACGGCAGTTGGCGCTGACGCCTGCTGTGTGAGACTTGACCGATGACGAAGATCGCGGTGCTCGGCGCGGGCAAGATCGGTGAGGCGCTGCTGTCCGGGCTTCTGCAAGGAGGCCGCGCGGCCTCCGATCTGATGTTCACCGAGAAGCACGAGGCCCGTGCGGCCTCGCTCACGTCGCAGTACGGGATCGAGGGCACCACGATCGCCGGCGCGGCGGCGAAGGCCGACGTGCTCGTCGTGGCGGTCAAGCCGCAGGACATCGAGCCGCTGCTGACCGAGCTCAAGCCGGTGCTGCGTGCGGGCACGCTCATCGTCTCGTTGTGCGCGGGGCTGCCCACGTCCCTGTACGAGCGCAGGCTGCCAGAGGGCACGCCGGTCGTGCGGGTCATGCCGAACACGCCGATGGTGGTCGGTGAGGCCATGAGCGCCGTCTCAGGCGGCTCGAACGCCACGCCCGAGCACCTCAAGGTCGTGGAGGAGCTCCTCTCGACCGTGGGCAAGGTCGCGGTCGTGCCGGAGTCGCAGCAGGACGCGGTGACGGCGTTGTCCGGTTCGGGCCCCGCCTACTTCTTCTTCCTGGTCGAGGCGATGATCGACGCGGGCATCCTGCTCGGAATCCCGCGCGACCTGGCGTCGACGTTGATCATCCAGTCCGCTGTGGGTGCCGCGACGATGCTGGCCGAAGGCTCGTCGCACCCGGTCATCCTGCGTGAGGCCGTCACGTCACCGGCGGGAACGACGATCATGGCGATTCGCGAGCTGGAGAAGCACG
The DNA here is from genome assembly GCF_012184385.1 of Lentzea indica. GTDB lineage: Bacteria > Actinomycetota > Actinomycetes > Mycobacteriales > Pseudonocardiaceae > Lentzea > Lentzea indica. The sequence goes on along the minus strand of NZ_VSRL01000324.1, from coordinate 5,044 downwards.
GCGTCCGTGCGGCACTGCTGGCTGCCATCGAAAGCGCGCGTGATCGGTCCATCGAACTGGGCCGGCAGCACGAAGACTGACCCCGCCTGGACGTCGCAGGAGTCACACCAGTCCCGCTACTCTCAAGAGAGCACGTGCGTGTCGAACCGTCGGTGGGGAAGACCGACGGCACGACACGTGTCGAAGGATGCGGTGATACATGCCTGCGAAGGAGAACGAACGAACAGGTCTCGCTCAGGTCCAGTTCCTGACCGTGGCCGAAGTGGCCTCGATGATGCGGGTCTCGAAGATGACCGTGTACCGGTTGGTGCACTCCGGTGAGTTGCCCGCTGTGCGGGTCGGCAAATCGTTCAGGGTGCCCGAGAAGGCCGTGCACGCTTACCTGGAGAACGCGTACTTCGACGCTGGCTGAAGGCTGGCGAACCCCAGCGGGTAGACTGGTAGGCCGATCGTGCTTACCGGCGCGCCGTGCTTGACACGGCCAAGGCTGGGGCGCGCCAGTCAAAGCAACGTCTAGAGCTAAGGAACCCGCATGGGCTCGGTCATCAAGAAGCGCCGCAAGCGCATGTCGAAGAAGAAGCACCGCAAGCTGCTGCGCAAGACCAGGGTCCAGCGCAGGAAGCGCGGCAAGTAAGCCCCGTGTGCGCTCTGGCCGCCGCCGATCTCCTCTCGAAGGGGTCGGCGGCGGTCGCATTTCCGGGACCTGTCGGGGTGCTTGCAGTGGCACGGAATATCACCCTCTGAGACGCTGGGGCACAACCACGGGAACGGGGGCCGCCGTTCGGGTGATTAGCCAGTAAAGCCCGCGTGACCTGCGTCAAGACGGCGTTCCGGCCCCCTCCGGTTCTGGATCCGGTCTGTAGCATCGACCAATCGCAACGCCCTTCGTGCTTGGAGTCGCATGACGCCCAAGGTCGTCCTCGTCACCGGAGTCAGCCGCTTCCTCGGCGGCCACCTCGCCGCGCGGTTCGCCGCGAACCCGGACATCGAGCGCGTGCTCGGTGTGGACACCGAGCCGCCGCCACGCGACCTCCTGCGCAGGATGGGCAGGGCGGAGTTCGTGCGGGCGGACATCCGCAACCCGTTGATCAGCAAGGTCATCTCCACCGCGAACGTGGACACGGTCGTCCACGCCTCCGTCACCGCCAACCCGGCAGGGCCCACCGGTCGCACGGCGATGAAGGAGATGAACGTCATCGGCACCATGCAGCTGCTGGCCGCGTGCCAGAAGTCGCCGAAGGTGCAGAAGCTCGTCGTGAAGTCCACCAGCGCCGTGTACGGGTCGTCGTCGCGTGACCCGGCGGTGTTCACAGAGGACATGGGCCCGAAGGACCTGCCGTCGTCCGGCTACGCCAAGGACGCGGTCGAGGTCGAGGGGTACGTGCGCGGATTCGGTCGCCGCAGGCCGGACGTGAACGTCACCACGCTGCGCTTCACGAACTTCATCGGCCCGCGCATCGACACGGTGCTGACCCGTTACTTCGCTCTTCCGGTCGTGCCCACGGTTCTGGGCTACGACGCTCGTGTGCAGCTGCTGCACTCCGAGGACGCGCTGGCGGTCCTGGAGCGCGCGACGCTGCACGACCTGCCAGGTGTGTTCAACGTGGGCGGCGACGGCGTGCTGCTGCTGTCGCAGGCGATTCGACGGGCGGGCAGGCTGAACCTGCCGGTGCCCAGCGCCGCCGTGCCCACGGTCGGCGGCTTCTTCCGGAGCGCCCGGCTCGTCGACTTCTCGCCGGACCAGATGAGGTTCCTCAACTGGGGGCGCGTGATCGACACCACCCTGCTGAAGAAGGACTTCGGGTTCACGCCGCGGTGGACCACCCAGCAGGCGTTCGACGACTACGTGAGCGGCCGAGGCCTGAAGCCGCTCATCGACCCGGAGATGATCGAGGCTGCGGAACGGGGAATCCTCGACGCAGCCGCTCGTTTTCGCTAAATCTTTGCCTTGAGGAGATGAACGCAGTGGCAGGAGCACGCGTTATCCCGCTGCACGATCCGGAACGCGACGCCGCGCGCAGATCACGCCACGTCGAGGTGGTTCCCGAACCCGCGCAGCAGCAGTCCGGGACACCGGACTGGGAACGCAGGCTGGCCGACCTGCTGTCGTTCGCGCGCAGGCGGATCGCGGGCGACTACCAGATCGACGAGTTCGGGTTCGACCGCGACCTCACCGAGAACGTGCTGATGCCGCCGCTGAAGCCGTTGTACGAGAAGTGGTTCCGGGTCGAGACGATCGGGCTGTCGAACATCCCGATGGCCGGCGGCGCGCTGATCGTGGCGAACCACTCCGGCACGTTGCCGCTCGACGCCCTGATGACCTCCTACGGCATCGCGTCCGAGCACCCGGCTTCTCGCCACATGCGCATGCTCGGCGCCGATCTCGTATTCCGCACGCCGGTCCTGGGCGCCCTGGCCCGCAAGTCGGGCCAGACCCTGGCGTGCAACCCGGACGCCGAGCGGCTGATGTCGTCCGGCGAGCTCGTCGGCGTGTGGCCGGAGGGCTTCAAGGGCATCGGCAAGCCGTTCAAGGACCGCTACAAGCTGCAGCGCTTCGGCCGCGGCGGTTTCGTGTCGGCGGCGCTGAAGACCGGCGCGCCGATCATCCCGTGCTCGATCGTCGGGGCAGAGGAGATCTACCCGATGATCGGCGACATCAAGGCCCTCGCGCGTCTGTTCGGCTTCCCGTACTTCCCGGTGACGCCGTTCTTCCCGCTGCTCGGGCCGCTGGGAGCGATTCCGCTGCCGTCGAAGTGGTACATCGAGTTCGGCGAGCCGATCCGCACCGACGTGTTCGGCGAGAACGCGGCCGACGACCCGATGCTCGTGTTCAACCTCACCGACCAGGTGCGGGAGACGATCCAGCAGACCCTGTACCGGCTGCTCACCCAGCGGAGGAACGTGTTCCTGGGTTGATCAGGTCCTGCACCTCGGCGTAGCTGAACGCCTGTGGACTTGCACCGTCGCGCACTGCCTTCGCGGTCGTGACGGTGTGGTGGAGGGCAGCCCGGAACAGCAGTGATCCGGTGCTGATGCGCTTGACACCCAGGTTGGCGAGCTCCTTCGGGGTGCGGTTCTGGGCCAGCACGTTCAGCGGGGCCAGGTGTGCGAGCTTCTCGACGTCGCCGGGCTCGGTCACGCCTGGCACGAAGATCCCGTCCGCCCCGGCAGCCACGTACCGCTTCGCGCGATCGAGGGTCTCCTCCAGCGCGATGCCCTGCCAGTGCGTGTCGACGCGGGCGTTGAGGAAGACGCCGGGCGCGCGTTCCTTGACCTTGCTGATCAGCCTCGCCTGCACCGCCGGATCGGCGAGCCCGTGCGGCCTGCCGTCTTCCAGGTTGACGCCCGCGACCCCCAGCTGTGCGACGAGCTCGGCGACCTCGTCGTGGTCTTCGGAGAACCCCGACTCCAGGTCGACGGTGACCGGGCAGGGCAGATCCCTCAGCAGCTCGGCCAGCGCCGTCGCCTGCTTGCGTGCCAGCCCCGCGCCGTCGGGGATCCCCGCGGCCGCGGCTACTCCCAGGCTCGTCGTGCCGACGGCCCGGAAGTGCTGTGCCAGCGCGGCTGCCGAGGCGTAGTCCCAGGCGTTGGGGAGGATCAGCGGCTCTTGCTGGTGGTGCAGCGCGTGGAACGCCATGTTCTTGGCGATCCTCGTTGCGAGCTGCCGGCCGGGGCAGGCGTGCGGGCCGTGCCCGAACGGGTGGTCATTGAGGCTGACTTCGACGACGCCGCTTGTGGTGACCCGGCGGGTGATCGGAACGGGCGGCGCTGGGTTTCCGGTGCGGAGGTGCTCTGCGAGTGCGTTGGTCGCCGCCCAGGCCTGCACTAGCAGTCCGATCCGTGCTGCGGTCTCCTCGCTCTTGTCGGTGGCCAGTCGCTCCACTGCGGCGTCGGCTGCTGCGGTGATCTGTTCGTGTGGCTGGTAGCTCGGGGCGATCGTGGCTATGTCTGGGAGGGAGCCGGGGAGGCCCAGCTTGGTGGCCAGCTCGTCGAGGGTGGTGGCGTTGACCGTGTCCAGGAGCTTCGTGGTTAGGGCTCGCCTGCGGGTGTGGTCTGGGCCGTTGCTGAAGCGGACGACTTTGGACCTTAGCCAGGCCACGCCCTTGTCGCTGGGCTCGACGTTGGGGACGGGGAGGCTGAGCAGCTCTTCGGTCATGGGGTCGACGCTATTGGCCGGACGTTTCGGTGTGGGCCGAAGTGTTTCGGTCGCAGAATGGGGCTATGGAGGGACTTGCTCAGGTTGCGGCTCTGTTGGCCGACAAGACGCGGGCGGCGTTTTGTGGGGCTCTGTTGGATGGGCGGGCTTGGACTGCTCGTGAACTGGCTTCCCATGCTCGGGTGGCTCCCTCTACCGCTAGTGAGCACCTCACTCGGCTTGTTGAGGGTGGAGTGTTGGTTGAGCATCGGCAGGGGCGGCATCGGTATGTGGCATTGGCTGGGCCGCACGTTGCTGAGCTGTTGGAGACGATGGCTGCGTTTGCTGGGCCGGGTGCTCAGCCGCGTAGCTTGCGGGCGGCTTCCGCTGGGGAGGCCATGGCTCGGGGGCGGACTTGCTACGACCATCTGGCTGGTCGGCTGGGTGTCGCTCTGAAGTCCGGTCTGCTGGAACTAGGCGTTGTTAGCAGCGACCTCGTTATCACCGAGCCCGGGATGGTGTGGTTGAAGGAGCTCGGGTTTGAGCCGTCCAAGCGGGTGGTTAGTCGGGCTTGTCTGGATTGGACTGAGCGGGTGCCGCATCTTGCTGGGGCGGCTGGGGCTCACCTGTGTTCGGTGTTTTTTGAGCGGGGGTGGATCAAGCGGATCGGGACCAGCCGTGCGGTCGTGCTCACGGGGGTGGGTGAGCAGGGGTGGGGTGAGCTTGGGCTTGTCGGCGCGCCGGTTTTGTAGGGTTGGCGCGCGGGTTGCGTAGGTCGTCCCCCGGTTTCGTTGGCGGGTGCCGGTTTCGTGTCCGTAGGTGGTCGCGTTGCGTTGTCACCTGGCGGTTGCGAGAGTTTTCTGGGGCGCTGCCCCAGACCCCGCCAATCTGATCAAAGACCTGTCCAGC
>NZ_VSRL01000323.1 GCF_012184385.1 Lentzea indica | reverse complement strand
ACGATCATCGGCCCGCTCACGCCGTCGCAGGGGTGCTGGCCTCGATGCGCGGCCAACCCGTCGCCGTGTATGCGGCCGTGTCGCTCGAACACGCCGAAGAGGGCGTGGAGGCGGCCACGACGGCGTTGGCGATCATCGTGCCGATCCTGCTGATCGCGGTCGGCGGTACCGCGTGGCTGGTGGTGGGCCGCGCGTTGCGTCCGGTGGAGGCGATCCGGGAACGGGTCACCGAGATCACCGCGAGCCGGCTCGGCCGCCGCGTGCCGGAACCGCCGGCTGACGACGAGGTGGGCAGGCTGGCCCGCACCATGAACGAGATGCTGGCCCGCCTCGAAGAGGTGCACGAACGGCAGCGCCGCTTCGCCGCCGACGCCGCACACGAGCTGCGCAGCCCCCTGTCGAGCCTGCGCACCCGGCTGGAGATCGGCCTCGCACACCCGTCCAGCACGGACTGGGTGCGTCTCGCGGGCGACCTGCACCGCGAGGCGGTCCGCCTGGGCGACCTGACCGACGAGCTGATCGTGCTGGCGCTGGCGGACGGCGTCACCGAGCCGGTCGGGTGGGTGGACCTGGACGAGGTGGTGCTGACCGAGATCGACGCGGTCCGCACCCGCGGCGTCGTCGACGTCGAGCTGTCCCCGTTCTCCGCGGCCCGGCTGCGCGGCAGGGCGGGCGAGCTCAGCCGCGTGGTGCGCAACCTGCTGGACAACGCCGAACACCACGCCCAGCACCGGATCACGGTCGGCCTGTGGTCAGCCGACCGGTTCGCGGAGCTGGTCGTCACCGACGACGGCCCCGGCGTCCCTGACTCGGACCGCACGAAGGTGTTCGAACGGTTCTTCCGCTCGCAACGCGCCCGTGAACGTGACTCGGGCGGCGTCGGCCTCGGACTGGCGATCGTGCGCGAGGTGACCGAGCGGCACGGCGGCCTGGTGTGGCTGGCCGACTCGACCGAGGGCGCGTGTTTCCACGTTCGCCTTCCCCTGGCCGTGGAGCCTCCGGCCTGACCACGGACTGAGGATCTTCACGATGCTCTAATCGAACGACTGCACCGTCGTGAGGATGAGATTCTCCGCGTCGACCAGGTTCGGCATCCGATCCGTGCTGGCACTGGTGGCGTTGACGATCGTGGCCGTCCCGTTCGGCCTGCTCCTGCTCCTGGTGCGGGCCAGGTGGACGCCGCTGCTGTCCGTGGACGACGGCGTCCGTGACGAGCTGTACCGCTACACCGCCCAGCGCCCGGCCTTCGCCACGGCCATGAAGATGCTGAGCACGGCCGGTTCCGCACCGGTCTACCTCACGGTGTTCGCCCTCGTGGCGGCGTGGCTGCTGTACCGGCGGCACCCGAGGCCCGCGGCGTTCGCGGTGGTGACCGTGACAGGCAGTCCGGTGCTCAACTCGTTGGTCAAGAGGGCCGTTCAGCGAGCCCGTCCGGTGGTGGCCGACCCGGTGACCACCGCTACCGGTCTGAGCTTCCCCAGCGGCCACGCCCAGTCCGCAGTGGTCACGTACGCGACGTTGTTGTTGCTCTTCTGGTCTGTGATGCGATCCGTGTGGCGCCGAGTCGCTGTGACCGTGGCGGCGGTGATGGTGCTGGGCATCGGCTTGTCCCGAGTCGCCTTGTCGGTGCACTACGTTTCCGACGTCTTCGCGGGGTACGCCCTCGGCCTGGCCTGGGTGGTCGTGATGATCGCGATGTTCGGCGCATGGCGTCGGGAGCTCCGCCCGAGGGTTCGCTGAACCAGCGAAACCGTCAGGGCTGTGGGCCTGGTACCGGGACCCATTGCCGGCACGGGTCGCCGGAGCAGGTGCGCAAGGTCGCCAGCCGGTTCGCCAAGGCCTGCCGCGTGGCGGCGTAGCGCGGGTCGTCGTGCACGCTGGTGAGCTGATACGGATCTCGTTGCAGATCGTAGAGTTCGCGCTCACCGGTCGAGTGCTCGACGTAGGTCCAGCGGGGCGCGCGGAGTCCGGCGTACCACGGTCCGTTGCGCTTGGGGCCGGTCTCGATCACGATGCCGCGCGGGAGCGATCCGGGATCGTTGGCGATCGGGATCAGTGAACGGCCGTCCACGGGCAGTGCGGCCGTCGCGTCGGCGACGTCCAGGATCGTGGGTGCGAGGTCGATGTTGGCCGCGATCGTGCTGACCCGTTCACCGATCGGCACACCGGGTCCTCTGATGATCAACGGCACGCGCAGCGACTCCTCGTAGGGCACGATCTTGCCCGACGGGATGCGGTGCTCGCCCTGCATCCAGCCGTTGTCGGAGGTGAACACGATGACTGTGCGGTCGAGTTCGCCGGCGGCCCGCAGCGCCGAGACGATGCTGCCGACGGCGTCGTCCACGGCGAGCAACGACTCCAGCCGCCCCTTGAGCCGCGCCTCGATCCGCTCTTCGGCAACGGGGGTGATCCGTGGCCGGTTGCGGACGGTCGCCGGCTTGTCGGAGACGTCGGCCTCGTTGTAGCTGGGCGGTTTGGGCACGGTCACCGATTCGAGGTCACCGCGGTGCCGGGGCGCCGGGCGGGGGTTGCGCTGCGAGAGATCCACGCCGCTGACGGCTCGTTCGCCGTGCGGCGCCAGCGGTGCGAACGACAGGAAGAACGGCTGTGCGGACGGCGCCCTGCGGGCGATGTAGTCCATCGCCTTGGTCGCATAGACGTCGGTCTGGTACAGCCCGGGATCCTCCACGGCCGGCGAACCGTAGGTGCGCAGCGTGCCGTTCTCGTTGAGCGTGTAGCCCCACATGCTGTACGTGCTCGGGTCGGTGGAGCCGTACCACTCGTCCCAGCCAGGAGGCACCTGCGTCGGGTTCGCGGTGCCGTAGCCGTTGAGGAACTTGCCGATGTGCGCGGTCTGGTAACCGGCCCGGCTCAGCCACACCGGCAGCGTCTGCCCGGCGCGCAGTTTGGCGAACCCGCCATCGGGCGGTGCGTTGCCCAGCACACCGTGATTGTGCGCGTACTGGCCGGTGAGAAACGTGCTGCGGGACGGGCAGCACAGCGAATAGGACACGACGCTGTTGTCGAAGCTGGTGCCTTGATCGGCGAGCATCGACCGCACAGCGGGCATGTGCGCCAGAGCCGATACGTTCATGTCGTCGACCATGATCACGACGACGTTGGGCTTGGCCTGCACCGCGCCGGCAGGTGCGGCCGCCGCGGTCAGTCCCGCGACGGTGACCAGGGTGAGCGCGGTACACGCCAGGCGTGATCGGGACATGCGAACCCTCCGATGTCGCGCGGCGGCGGAGCATCGACGTCCTCGGGCCAGTGTACGAGCGTGGTCGAGCCAACCACTGTGTTGACACTCATAGGGATACGCTGGGTATCGGTGTCGATGCGGTACGGATACCCCTGGGGATGACGATGGTCATGACACGCGACATGGCAATTCTCGCGGCTCTCGCACTGACAGTGCCGCTCACACCCGCGCCATCAGCCGTCGCCGCCGCATCACCGAATGCGGTCGTCGTCTGGGACATCAACGCGCAGACCGCCATCTGGGACATCGCGCAGCAGGCGCCGCCGCAGGTCGCCGGACGCGGTTTCGCGATGGTCAGCGGTGCGGTCTACGACGCGGTGAACGCGATCGCCGGCACACCGTACAAGCCCTACCTCGTCGCACCGCGAGCAAACGGCCGCGAGTCGACGGACGCCGCCGTCGCCACGGCCGCCTACCGGGTGCTCGACGCTATTTTCCCGGCACAGCAGGAAAGACTGCGCACGCAGTACGACGAGTGGCTCGCCGGCATCCCGGACGGACCGGCGAAGCGCGGCGGCGTCCGGGTCGGCACCCAGGCGGCCACCGCGATGATCACGGCACGGCAGCACGACGGCGCCTTCGACCCCCGGCCCTGGACCACCGGCACCGAGCCAGGTCAGTATCGCCCCACTCCGCCGGGTTTCGAGAACACGGGCGCCTGGGTTGGTTTCCTGAAGCCGTTCGCCATTCCGGACGCGACGATGTTCCGCACTCCTGGGCCGCCGGCGGTCACGAGCCACGCGTACACCCGCGATTTCACCGAGGTCAAGCGGCTCGGCTCGGCGACGAGCACCGTCCGCACCGCGGACCAGACCGAAGCGGCACTCTGGTGGCACGACCGGCGTTCCGTCAGCTGGGGGATGAAGCGCGACCTCGCCGTCACCCAGAGACTCAGCGTGCTGGAGACCGCGCGCTTCTACGCACTGGCGGACTTCACCGGCACAGACGGTGCGATCGCCTGCGCGAACGACAAGGAGTTCTGGCACTTCTGGCGGCCGGTCACCGCCATCCGGTCCGCGGACACCGACGGAAACCCCGCCACCACGGCAGATTCCAACTGGACTCCACTGGTGGTCACCCCGCCGAATCCCGACTACCCCTCCGGTCACACCTGCCGCACCGCCGCGCAGATGACGGCATACGCGCACTTCTTCGGCCGGGACAACGTCTCTTTCAGCGCGTACAGCGTCGACAGCGGCACCACGCGACACTTCGGCAGCTTCTCGCAGGCGACCGCCGAAGTCGTCGGAGCACGCATCTGGGCCGGCATCCACTTCCGCTCCGCGGACGTCGACGGCACCACACTCGGCACGGCCGTCGGCAACCACATCACGAAGCGCTACTTCCAGCCACGTCGATGACCTGCCGGAGGGTCACGGCCGGGTGGCTGTGCCCGTGACGAGAGTGGTCTGACCGGTCACGTACTCGCTCCACACGCCGACGGACAGCTCGGCGCCAGGTCGAGCGAAGCTCCGCACGAAGCTCTGTCCTTTGTGGACGCCACCGAAGGTCACGTAGAACTCCTTGGTGCTGGGTCGTTCCTGTGGCGGAGTGTCGTTGACCGGCAGGATCTCGTTCAGGCCCCAGCCGTAGTCGTCGCGGTACTCGCCGACCACCCGCTCCAGGGTGTTCTCCAGGACGGCGCCGGTGGCCGGGATGTGGATCAGAACGCCGCGCCTGCCTTCGCCGAAGGCGGTGTTGAAGACCAGCACCTCGCTCTCGCCGCCACGGTAGAACACCGCCTGGCCTGAGCCGACCTGCGAGCCCGCGGGGCAGGCCGCCGCACCCTGCTTCTCGATGACCGACCGGTCGCAGACCGGGAACAGGTACGGGTTGAAGTGCACCGAGCGGTCGAACAGGAACACGAACTCCCGTGCCGCGGCCGGCTCCGCACCGGTGGGCGTCGAGCGGAGGCTGGTGAAGGAGATGTTCACCCCGAACGGGGAGCCGCCGTCCTCGGCGTAGGTCACCGACCCGGTGTCGATGTTTTCCGGGCCCGCCACGTCGGGCTCGTACGGCCGTTGCGGACCGAAGGGGGTCGGGTGAGGGTACGACTGGCTGGAGGGTGCGGCTGCCGCGGGAGTGGCGGTGAGAGCGACGACGACAGCGATGAGTCCGATCAGATGACGGGTTCCCATGGGTCATTACCTCCCAGTCTGACCTGTCTTCGATGTGTGTCGAACAGACCGGATGGCAAGTAGAGTCTTCGTGAAGTGTCGAAGAGACCTGGAAACATCTTCAGGGAAAGGACAGTCTCGTGCCTCTCGGCCGCTGGGGCGGCATCTCACACCCCGACCTGGACGAGATCACCGTCGACGACGTGCTGCGCGCCCTCGCCGATCCCACCCGCCGCGAGATCGTCCGGCTGCTCCAGGCCGAGGGCGACCGCGCCTGCGGCACGTTCGGGTTGCCCGTCGCCGCATCGACGCTGAGCCACCACTTCCGGGCCCTGCGCAAGGGCGGCCTCATCCGCCAGCACGACCATGGCAGGCAGCGAATGAACACGTTGCGCATCACGGAGCTGGACACGAAGTTTCCCGGCCTCGTAGCCGCCGTGCTCGCCTCCGCGGACTGACGGACCATCTGGTGAAGGAGCTGCGAGTGGGCGACGATTCGTTGTTCTACCGACCGAAGAGCCCGCTGGTGAGCACCATCGGCGCGTATTTGGGTGGGCCGACGCCGAGCCGCACGGATGACCCGGCTGTGCGTTTCGACCGCAACGGGGTCGAGTATCACGAGTCGTACGGACGCGGGCCGACCACTCGCCTGGAGTGGAAGGAAGTCCGTGCGGTCGCGGTTCTGCCAGGACCGATCGAGGGCCGTCAGGCCTTGTGCGTGTACCCGTTTCGTGAGCTACCGGAACCTGGTGTCCCGGCCAGCGAGTTGTGGACTGGTTCAGGGCCGGGCCTCGCGATCCGTTTCAGGTCGCTGTTCGGCACGCCGCTCGCAGTGCATTGGCATCACGTGCGAGGTCCGTCGCTGGAGAAGCTCGCCAGGCGCCTGCCGGCCTGGACCGAGGGTCGGATAGCTCTGACTTCGGCGCGTCCAGCCTGAGGTTGAGTCAATAACCTTTCCGTCATGCCCCCCATGACCCAAGAGGAACGCGAGGCCTTCCTCGCTGAACCGCATGTCGGAGTCCTGAGCGTCACGGCCGAACCGGAACGTGCCCCGCTGACCACCCCGATCTGGTACGAGTACCAGCCGGGCGGGCTGGTCAAGGTGATCACGACCCCCGGCCTGCGCAAGGTACGGCTCATCGAGGAGGCCGGCCGGTTCGCGTTGTGCGCGCAGGTGGCCGAGGTCGAGGACTACCGGTACGTGTCGGTGGAGGGCCCGGTGACCGAGATCAGGCCGGCCTCGAGGCAGGAGCGCTACGACATGGCCGCGCGCTACATGGGGCCGGACCAGGCCACCGACTACGTCAACGCGACGGACGAGAGCCAGTCGGGCAACGTCGCGATCCACATGCGGCCGGAACGGTGGAACACCTTCGACTTCAGGAGGAAGCTCGACGGCTGACAGGTCACGGGGCTCAGATTTCGTGGTCCGACAACGGATCGTCACGCCAGGAGGGCCTGCCGACGGATTCCATCGACAGGCCGTCTGACCAGGTGAACACACTACGACGATCCACGGGCTCAGGACTACCAGCGATGCGCGACGTCGACGACCATGCGCGATCCGGTGCCGGGCCCGTCGAGCAGGAACACCCGGAACGGCAGCCGTGCGCGGACGCCCAGCCCGATCGTCGTCTGTCCCTCGAACTGGCCGGCCCACGCGACGTGGCGGAACGTGCTGTACGCGCTGACATCGGCGAGTTCGCCGTTCGGGAGGAAGATCGCGTCGGTCGCGATCGTCGGGACCTTCGCGATGACCTCCAGCCGCGCGCCGCCGCGCACGGGGACGAGTTCGCCCGACCCGTCCTTGCGGACCTCGGCGACGTAGCGCACGGAGTAGCCGCGCACGTCGCCGTTCACGTCGAGGACCATCCGGTCGAAACAGATGTGGCGGCCGGTGCGGATGTCGTACAGCTCGTCGGTGGAGCCGGGGCCCGCCTCCTTCGGCAGGGAACCCCAGGTGATGCCGCAGTCCGGCGTACTGGCCCCCGCCGCGGCGGGCACCCCCAGCAGCACACCGAGGACAATCGCCACCAGGACCACAAGGGAACGCCTCATCACGGCCTCCTGACACTTACTACTGCTGCATTGAAGGACGCCTGCCCCGTGCCCCGGTTGCCTGGCGCCGTGTCGCACACCGATCCGTCTGCCCGCCCGCCGAGAAACCCGTTGCGAGTGGCCGCCCGTCCGATGTCTAGTTGATCAGCCACCGATCACGGGACGGAACATGTCGCTGCCCACCCCCACGCTGCCCACCGCTCGCCTTCGACTGCGTCCTTTCGACGACGCGGATGCGGACGCCCTCTTCGCGCTGCACAGCAGCGCCTACGTGCTGCGCTACTGGGACTCGCCGCCGTGGAGCGAACGCGGGCGCGCCGAGCGGTTCATCACGGCTTGCCGGCAGATGGCAGAGGACGGCACCGGGGCACGGCTGGCCGTGGATCGTGTCTCCGACGGGGCGTTCATCGGCTGGTGCAGCCTGAACTCGTGGAATCCGGACTACCGCAGCGCATCGCTGGGCTACTGCTACGGCGATGCGGCGTGGGGCCACGGCTACGCGACAGAGGCCGCACACGGTTTGCTGCGGTGGGCATTCGACACGCTGGACCTCAATCGCGTGCAGGCTGAGGCCGATACGCGCAACGTGGCATCTGCCCGAGTGCTGGAGAAGCTCGGATTCGTGCGGGAAGGGACGTTGCGGGAAGACTGCGTCGTGAACGGCGACGTCTCCGACTCGTGGGTCTACGGGCTCCTCCGGCGGGAGTGGCAGCCGTCGTCCGAGCCGGTTTCTGCCCGCTGAGTCGTCCCTCCCTCATCGACAACCCACCGCCACCGGCCCGGTTTGTCCTTTGTGGACCTTGGGTGTCCACGCGAGGTCAATGACGAAGCCGCTTTGTCCCGGTTGTGTCGCAACAGCCTGTCGGTACCGGCGGACCTCCGTGCCCATGTCGATACTGTGGATCTCGTGGTGGCGATTCTGCTAATCGAGGACGATCCGTTGGTGCGGCGCGCACTGGAGCTCGCGTTGTGCAGACACGGTCACGACGTCCGCACCGCGGCCACCGGCGAGGAGGGCCTGCAGGCGTTCCGGTCGTCCACTCCGGACCTGGTGGTGCTCGACCTGATGCTGCCCGGCATCGACGGTCTCGAGGTGTGCCGCCGCATTCGGGGCGACGGCGAGGTCCCCGTGATCATGCTGACCGCGCGCGGAGACGACTTCGACGTCGTCGGCGGTCTGGCGGCGGGGGCGGACGACTACGTGGTCAAGCCCGCCCGGCCGGCCGTGCTCGACGCACGGATCAGGGCGGTCCTGCGTCGCGGCGCGGGTGCGGCCGAAGGTGTCCGGGTGCACCACGAGCTGCGGATCGACACCACCGGGTTGACCGTGTCGTTGCGCGGCGATCCCGTGTCGCTGACGCCGACCGAGATGCGGTTGCTGCTGACCGTGTCGCGATCTCCTGGACGGGTGTTCAGCCGCGAACAGCTGCTGCGGGAGGTGTGGGAGCACGACTACCTCGGCGACTCCCGGCTCGTCGACAACTGCGTGCAGCGGCTGCGAGCGAAGATCGAGAGCGATCCGGCGTCACCGCGGTACGTGCAGACGGTGCGCGGGTTCGGTTACCGGTTCGGGCCGGTGTGAGCGCGCGGTGGTGGCCGCGTGGCGTGCGGTCCCGGTTGCCGTGGCCGCGCTTCGTGCTGGTTGACTGGTGCTGGCGCT
>NZ_VSRL01000322.1 GCF_012184385.1 Lentzea indica | reverse complement strand
ATCGGGCCCTTGGGCAGTGCGGCACCGCGGCTGGCCAGCGCCGCGAGGCGGGTCTCGAGCGAGTCGACCTGGGCGGCCGTGATGTTGCGCGGCAGCTTCATCAGCGTCGACTGCAGCTTCTTCAGCGGGACCTGGCCCTCGCCGGTGCCGATGATGAAGTCGTAGATCGGGGTCTCGCCGACGACGCGCGAGATGCGCTTCTTCTCCTGCGCGAGCAGCGGCTTCACCCGCTGCGGAGCGCCCTCGGCGACCAGGACCACGCCCGGACGGCCGAGCACGCGGTGCACGGCGTCGAGCTGCGTGGTGCCCGCGACGGCGGGAGTGACGCGCCAGCGGCCGCGCAGGTTCTCGAGCGCCCACGCGCCGGCGCCTGGCTGGCCGTCGGCCTTGCGGAAGACGTTGCTCTGCACGCGGCGGCCGAAGATGATCACGGCCAGCAGCGCGCCGATCGCGACGCCGAGCGGTACGACCATCCACCACTGGATGCTGAAGACGAGGCTGACGGCGACCGCGATCGCCACGACACCGAGGATTACCCCCAGCATCAGCGGAACCAGCGCCTTGTCCTCGCGGCGTTGCATCTTGAACGCCTCGAAGATCTGCTTGCGCCGTTCGCGTGATGCCGCGCGACGAGCCTTCGACGCTTCCTTGGCAGCCGCCTTGTCCTGCTTACCAGCCATGCCCACCAGGATACGGCGCGCTGGTATCGGAGTTGCATCGGCCATCTGCGAGACTGCCGGGCATGGAGGCGTTGCTGGAGGGTCTTGATCCGGAACAGCGCGCAGCGGTCGAGGCGCCGCGCGGCCCGGTGTGCGTCCTCGCGGGAGCCGGTACCGGCAAAACCCGCACGATCACCCACCGCATCGCCTACCTGTGCCAACGCGGCCACGTCGCCCCGTCGCAGGTCCTCGCCGTCACGTTCACCAAACGCGCTGCGGGTGAGATGCGCACGCGTTTGCGTTCCCTGGACGTGCACGGCGCACAGGCCGTGACGTTCCACGCCGCCGCCTCCCGCCAGTTGCGCTACTTCTGGCCGAGGGTCATCGGCGGCCCGCGCTGGGAGTTGGTCGACCAGAAGATTCGCGTGGTCGGCCGCGCCGCGTCCAGGCTGGGGCTGCTACCGAGTCCGACGCGCTGCGCGACCTGACCAGTGAGATCGAGTGGGCGAAGTCGTCGCTGCTGACGCCGGACGCGTACCCGGCCGCAGCCTCACGGGCCGCGCGCGACATCCCCGCGCCCGCCGAGCAGATCATGAAGCTCTACGCGATGTACGAGCAGCTCAAGAACGAGGCGCAGCTGCTCGACTTCGACGACCTGCTGCTCTACACGGCAGGGGCGCTGGAGGACAACGCGGAGGTCGCGCAGGAGTTCCGCGACCGCTACCGCTGCTTCGTCGTCGACGAGTACCAGGACGTGACGCCGCTGCAGCAGCGCGTGCTCGACGCGTGGCTCGGCGGCCGCGACGACCTGACGGTGGTCGGCGACGCGAACCAGACCATCTACTCGTTCGCGGGCGCCTCGCCGCAGCCATTGCTCAACTTCCCGCGGCGCTTCCCCGAGGCCGTCGTCGTGCGGCTGGAGCGCGACTACCGGTCGACGCCGCAGGTCGTGGCGCTGGCCAACGACGTGATCAAGTGGGCGCGCGGCCGTCCCGCCGGCTCGCGGCTGCAGCTGATCGGGCAGCGGCCGGAGGGGCCGTTGCCGCGGTTCCACGAGTTCGACGACGAGCCTGCCGAGGCGGACTCGGTCGCGCGGCGCATCAAGACGTTGCTCGACGAGGGCGTCGCGGCTTCCGAGATGGCGATCCTCTACCGGGTCAACGCGCAGTCCGAGGTGTACGAGCAGGCGCTCGCCTCGCTCGGCATTCCGTACCTGGTGCGCGGTGGCGAGCGGTTCTTCGAGCGCGCCGAGGTGCGCCAGGCGATGATCGCGTTGCGCTCGGCGGGTGATCTTGAGGGAAGCCTGCCCGAGGTCGTCCGCTCGGTGCTGGGCCGCGTCGGGCTGACCGACGAGCCGCCGACCGGCGGCTCCGCGCGTGAGCGCTGGGAGTCGTTGCTCGCGCTGGTCGAGCTCGCGGAGGAGTTCGCCGTCACGGTGCCGGAAGCCGACCTGCCGCGGTTCTGCGCGGAGCTCGACGTGCGGGCCGAGACGCAGCACCCGCCGACCGTCGAAGGCGTGACGCTGGCGTCGCTGCACGCGTCGAAGGGCCTCGAGTGGGACGCCGTGTTCCTCGTCGGGCTGGTCGAGGGCACGATGCCGATCCAGTACGCCGACGGTGACGAGGCGAAGGTCGAAGAAGAACGCCGCCTTCTATACGTAGGCGTGACGCGCGCGCGTGAGCACCTCTGGCTGTCGTGGGCGTTGTCGCGCGCCGCCGGTGGGCGCAAGTACCGCCGGCGGTCGCGCTTCCTCTACGGCCTCGTGCCCGAGAACCACCCGGCCGCGCGGGTATCTGGCGGTGCGCAGCGGCCACCTCTGATGAAGAAGGAGAAGCCGACCTGCCGGGTGTGCGCGTCGACGCTGGTCGAGGCGCAGTCCGTCAAGCTCGGTCGATGCAGGACCTGTCCGTCTGATGTGGACGAAGAGTTGCTCGAGTCGCTGCGTCAGTGGCGTGCGGGGCGAGCGCGGGAGCTCAAGGTGCCCGCGTACGTGGTCTTCACGGACGCGACGCTGATGGCGATCGCGGAGCAGCGACCCACGGATTCGGCCGGACTTGTGGCGATCTCGGGCATCGGCGCCTCGAAGCTTGATAAGTTCGGTGACGACGTGTTGGGCCTGGTCCGAGCCGGTGTCGGGTACTCCGCCACCTGATCGGGACAAGTTTCGTTAAATAGGTTGCGAGCCCCTGGGACGGGGTCATAACCTGCTCATGCCGGGTCCGGAGGACCCGTCTGGGGAAGAAGAACTACTACTAGCTCTCTATGGCAGAGCTCTCGGAGGAGGTGGCCCGTTGTGAAGATCTTCAACATCTCGCGCGCGCTCGGCCTCCCCGTGTCCGAGGGCATTTGCACGTCCGCAGCCGCTCAGGCCATGTGGCAGAAGTCTGCCCACAAGCCAGTGGCACTGCTGGGTCGTGAGCGCGGCACCGGCCTGCTCATCGAGCAGCCGAGCCTGCGTCCGACCGCTGATGACGTTCCCAACTACACGACTGCGCTGTCCGCGCGTCAAGTGAGAAGGCTCCTGCCGACCCCATAGAGGGGGTCGAAGGACCACCAGGCTCACGAAAGCCGCGGACTCGCACAGAGTCCGCGGCTTTCGTGTTTTTGCTGTACCCCACACAAGGAGAAAACCCTGATGTTGACCGCGACTGTCCCGCTCACCGGCGAGACACTTCCGGACCTCGCGGAGGGGCTCGACATCCCCTGCCGTACCCACAACCCCGACCTCTGGTTCGCTGACACGCCGGCCGACCTCGAGAAGGCCAAGTCCTTCTGCGGGACCTGCCCGGTGTTGGCGGAGTGCCTCGCCGGCGCGCTCGCCCGTCACGAGCCGTGGGGCGTCTGGGGTGGAGAGATCTTCGAGCGCGGTGTCGTCATCGCGCGGAAGCGGCCGCGTGGCCGTCCGCGCAAGGACGCGACTGTTGTCACTGCTGACAAGACGGAGGCGGCGGCATGAACACCGTGCAGACCAACCACAGCGCATTGCCCGCCTACCTGAACGAGGCCCTGACACCCATGTCTCTGAACGAAGAACTCGTGCGAATACGAATACAAGAAGCCCAGAGGTACGCAGAAGAGCAACGCCTGGCGAACCGCCTCGCGTCAGCGCAACGTTGGCGCAGGTTGTCGCGATGGGCGGGACGCAGAGCGGCTCGCTTCGACCTCTGACAGTCTCGAGCTGAGGCCGTCATCCACGAGAAGGTGGATGGCGGCCTCGGCCGTTCCTCCGTACCGTTCCATCTGTGCCGCATCACACCCACGACGGAATCGACTGGTCCGCTCGGCTGAGCGGGATGAGGCGCTACGGCGCCCTTCAGGAAGAGGCGCTGTCCGCTGTCGCGCGGAGACTCGTCGCACCCTTGCCCGACTCGCCGGTCGTGATGGATGTCGGCTGCGGCGCCGGCGCCATGAGCGTGCCGCTGGTCTCGGCGTTGCGAGAACACGGCGGCGGCGTCCTGGTGCTGGTCGACGCCACACCCGAGCTGCTCGACGCGGCCTGCACCGCGGCGCGTGCCGAGTCGGACGGCGCCGTGTCGGTCAAGCCGGTGCTGGCGGATCTCGCCACCGAGGACCCGTTGTCCTTTGCCGGACCGGTCGAGCTCATCTGGGGCTCGCGGGTGATCCACCACCTCCCTGATCAGTTGCGCGGTGTCCGCCGCCTGGTGTCGGCCCTTGCTCCCGGCGGCTGGCTGGCACTGGCCGAGGGCGGCCTCGAAACCCGCTTCCTGCCGTGGGACCTCGGCGTCGGCGAGCCCGGCCTGCAAGACCGCATGGCCGCGGCCCGCGCCGAGTGGTTCGTGTCGATGCGCGAGAAGATGACCGGCTCCGTGCGGCTGCCCGTCGGCTGGAACGTCGCCTTGGCCGACGCGGGCCTGGGCGAGATCAGCGCCTTCAGCTTCGTCGTCGACCACCCGGCCCCGTCCAAGCACCTCGTCCGCGAGTGGGCCGTGGACCGCCTGACCTGGCTGTCCGAGATCACCGGGTCCTACCTGCACCCGGCCGACCGCGACGCGCTGCGGCGGCTGCTCAACCCGTCCGACTCGGAGTACGTCGGCGCCCGCGAGGACGTGTTCCTGCTGGAGACCGACACGATCCACCTGGGACGACGGCGATGACGGTGTGCCACAGATGTGGTCGTTCGCGTGCCTCCGTTTCTGATCTTGAGTTCTTGGCGTGGTCTTCCGAGCGGACCGGTGGGTCGATCCGGTGGTTGTGTCACGTGTGCGCGAAGACGTACGTGCGGGACATCGAGGGCAAGCTGCCTGACGAGTACTGGCGCTGACTCACCCCGGTCAGGTCGGGGTTTGTTGGTGTGGGGTCGAGGGGCAGCAGCCGACGCGCGGGCTGTCCGTTGAGTGATGGCGGCTGAGTTGTTGCTTGAGTGAGGTGTTGGGCCCAGGTCATCGGCGCGTGCGCGTCGCAGTGTGACCGCGAGCCGGTCAGGTCGGATAGAGGTGGCGTAAGGCCTGTCTGACCAGCGCCGTTCCCCGTCGGCTGCTCCACCGCAGCTCCTCGTGGAGATCGCGCTGCGAGCACAGCCGCGCGTCCACCACGGCGTCGAGGATCGCCACGACCGCGCGCGGGTTTGTCTCCCGGCGGGCCATGTCCAGCGCGGCCCGCGGCGGGTCGGCGAGCCTCAGCCCGTTGCGTTCCACAACGCCCGGCGGCCGGTTTGTGCGCTCGAAGAGAACCCACGGATGCGCTCTTCGCATGTTCTTTCCCACGAGCACGTGAATGTGCCGGGAGACAGGCAGCACAGCCCCTTGCCGAGACAGTGCGTCCGCACCCGTGATCACGGATTCAGGGCCTGCATAAGACAGGACAGCCCTCAGCCGGTCCAGCCGAGTCGGCGGCGAAGGTTTCTGCAGGAAGACGCCAGGCAGCAGCTGTTGCCACGGCCCGGCGGGCGTGCAGTGACGCTGGATCTCCCGGGAGGAGAAACCGTATTTGCGCAGGTCAGCGGTGGTTGCGATGGGTGCCATGCGTCCATCCTGGCCCAGATGGACACACTCAAACGGGGCTCAGTGCCAACCTGTGGACAACTCGCCGAATGTTCACTCGGGCGAGTTAGTCGTCGAATCCTGGCTGCCACCGCGCGACGATTTCGCGTGCGGTCACGTGGGCGTCCAATTGGCAGAGAATGCCCGTCGCGCCCAATGTCACGCGGTGAATCAGCAGGTACTGCGGGGGCAGGTTCAAAGAACGGCCGGTCTGTGAGTCCGGGCTGCGCAGGTCGCCGACCCGTTCCGCCTGCGACTGCAGCCAGCGGCGCGTGAAGTGGAACGACTCGGTGCGCAGCGGCTCGACGAACGGGGCCAGGTAGCCGAGCACGTCGTCGCCGTGCAGGGACATGCCCTCGCGGATGAAGTTCTCGGTGCGCAGGAGCTCCACCAGATCCGCGGAGCGGCCGTCCAGGGCCAGCCTGGTCATCAGGCCGAGCGTCTTGGGCAGGCCGTCGGGCAGGCGGGCCACGGCGCCGAAGTCGATCACTCGCAGCCGGTCGTCGTCGCCCAGCATGAAGTTGCCGGGATGCGGGTCGGCGTGCAGCAGGCCGGAGCGCGACGGTGCCGAGAAGTGGAACTCGGCGAGCAGCTGTCCTGCCAGGTCGCGCTCCTCGACGGAGCCCTCGCGGATGATCTTCGACAGCGGCGTGCCCGACGTCCACTCGGTCACCATGACCTTGGGCGATGAGGCGATGACGCGCGGCACCAGCACACGCGGGTCGTTCTCGAAGGCCTTGGCGAACGTGCGCTGGTTCGCGGCCTCGTCGCGGTAGTCGAGCTCCTCCAGGTACCGGTCGCGCAGCTCCTCCAGCAGGGGGCGCACGTCGGTACCAGGCATGATCGCCTGCAGCAGCCGGGAGAACCGCAGCAGCTGCTTCAGGTCGGCGCGCAGGGCCTCGTCGGCGCCGGGGTACTGGACCTTCACCGCCACGTCGCGGCCGTCGTGCCACACGGCGCGGTGCACCTGGCCGATGGACGCGGAGGCAGCAGGCTCGTCGTCGAACGACTCGAAGCGCTTCGTCCAAGACGCGCCGAGTTGTTCGGCGAGCACGCGGTGCGTGGTGCGCGCGGGCATCGGCGGGGCCGCGGTCTGCAGTTTCGTGAGCGCCTCGCGGTACGGGGCGGCGAGCTCGTCGGGGACAGCGGCCTCGAACACGCTCAGCGCCTGGCCGAACTTCATCGCGCCGCCCTTGAGCTGGCCGAGCACCGCGAAGACCTGTTCCGCCGTCTTGGCCGTCACCTCGGCGTTGACCTCGTCGGCCCCGCGTCCGGTGAGTCGCTTCCCCCAGCCGCCCACAACCCGGCCTGCCACCCCGAGCGGGAGGCTCGCCAGCTTGGCGGTGCGCTGCACGGCCTTGCGCGGAATCTCGGTCACTCGGCCATGTTATGTGCGGAGCACTGACAGTCAGGGTGCGGATACCAGCTTCGCCTCTCAGCAACACCCGCCGCGAGGTCGAGCTCGACAGTGGCGTTCAACACGGGCGGCGGGGCCAGGTCACGTCCACGGACATAGATCAACGATTCGAGGATCTGCGCCACCGCGAGCGCTGCCGTTCCTGTCGCGAACAGCACGTCGGTGGAGGCCGGTTTGCCGGCGAGCTGCGCCGCGATGGCGGGCCAGGCCGGATCATGGTCTGCGCGGTGCAGGTCCGCGCAGTTCAGGCAGCTGGTGCGGCCGGGCAGCACGAGCGGTCCGACGATGCCCACGCCCTCACGCACCCGCACGGCCAGATGCGGCGTCCGCGACGCCATCAGCGCGTTCACGAGGTTCGGGTCGGGGACGAGCGTCGCCGCCAGCACCGTCAGATCCGCGTGGTGCTCCAGGCGGACGCCTGATTCAGCTAGAAGCGAAGTGATTGAGAGAGCAAGGTGTCCGGCGCCGAGGACGGCGGCCGTCGCGCCCTTCGCGGGGGAGCCTGTGTCGAGCAGACCGGCTTCCTCGAGCGAGGCGAGAACGTCACTCAGCTGGCTCGGGTCCTCGCCACGTTCTTTCAGCCTTTCACCCAGTTCAGCGACGGTGTGGCGGCCGTCGAGGGTGATCAGTGCGTCGACCAGTGCTTCGGACAGTGAGTCGATCACCACGGCGTGTTTCGGGTCGGTGCCGACCTGGACCACGCCGGGGCCGCGGCGCACCACGGCGAGTCCTTTACGCACGCGAGGTCTTGTGTCCACATGAGAAAGACTGGCAGGGGGCGAGGCCCCCTGCCAGCGGAAACGTCAGACCTTGGCCTTGCCGAGGATCCGCGTCATCTTCGTACCGCAGACAGGGCAGGTGCCCTTCGCCATGCGCCGGCCGTTCGTCTCCTCGACCTTGCCTTCGAAGTCGCGCTTCTCGCGGCACTTGACGCAGTAGCCGTTGTAGGTCTCGGCCACAGCCCCTCCCTTGCAGTTGTGAGTGCGGACACACTCGGGGACCTTGGCGCGACGGTACCTGGGCGAGGCGGCGAATCCGCGCAGGTTCATCCGCGCGTGTCCAGCCGCCGTTCGGTGGAACTTCACCCGCCGGGTGCGCCGCTGCCGCCGGTTGGGGGCCGAAAATTGTCGGTGACGCCGTTTACGGTGACTGCATGGCCGAACCGCGGGTGGAGGTGCGGCGGAGCTCCCGGCGCCGCCGCATGGTCAGCGCGTACCGGGAGGGCGACACGGTCGTCGTCCTTCTGCCGGCACGGATGACCAAGGGGGAAGAAAAGCACTGGGTGGCGGAGATGTTGAGCCGCCTCCAGCGCAGTGAGACGCGCAGGAAATCTCCTGCGCGAACGTCGGACGAGGCGCTCATGGTGCGCTGCGCCGAGCTGTCGGCGCGTTACCTGGACTCGCTCGCTGATCCCGTCAGCGTGCGCTGGGTGCCGCCCATGCGCACCCGCTGGGCGTCGTGCACGCCGACCGAGGGCACCATCAGGGTGTCCGAGCGGCTGCGCGACGTGCCGCCGTGGGTGCTCGACTACGTGCTGGTGCACGAACTCGCGCACCTGCTCGTGCCAGGGCACGGCAAGGACTTCTGGGAGTGGGTGCACCGCTACCCGAAGACCGACCGGGCCATGGGTTATCTGGAAGGTCTCTCGGCCGCCGCAGGCCTCGGGATCACGGAGGACTGAGGAGATGAGCATGAGGCGAGTCCGTACGGCATGGCTCGTGTTCGGGCGCGCTGACCTGCTCTTATCACGCTGACCACGCGATCTTGCCGGGCGTGCCGCAAGCGCCCGGCAGGTCCGGTCACCACCAAGAAATCGGCCTTCACGAGGCGTGCCGCCTGCCCGGTGCATACGGGCACAGCTCGGTTGGGCACGCGGCTCGTGCCTGGTGCACACGGATGCAGCTCGGGCGGGTACGCGGCTCGTGCCTGGTGCACGCGAATACGGCTCGGTCGGGTACGCAGCTCGTGTGTGGTGCGCGCGGATGCAGCTCGGTTGGGTGCGCAGCTCGTGTGTGGTGCATGCGGACACAGCTCGGTCGGGT
>NZ_VSRL01000321.1 GCF_012184385.1 Lentzea indica | reverse complement strand
CCAGGATCATGCTCCTCGACGACCTGCCGCTGCTCCGCCGCAAGGCACCGATCAGCGTGTTCGGCGAGGGCTGGGCGCTCTACTGCGAACGCCTCGCGGACGAGATGGGCCTGTACAGCAACGACGAGTCCAGGCTCGGCATGCTCACCATGGCCGCCAAGCGTGCGGGCCGGCTCGTCGCCGACACCGGCCTGCACGCCAAGGGCTGGAGCCGTCAGCAGGCCATCGACTACCTGCTGGACAACACCCCGATGCCACGAGAGCTGGCCGTAGCCGAGGTCGACCGCTACCTCGCCGAACCCGGCCAGTCCCTCGCGTACGAGGTGGGCAGGCTCAAGTTCGACGAAGTGCGCCGGAAGGCAGAGAAAGCACTAGGGGCGGCGTTCGACATCCGCGACTTCCACGAGGTCGTTCTCGGCCACGGCAGGCTCACCCTCGGCCTGCTCGACGACGTCGTCACCGCCTGGACGACCGAGCGCTGATCGCATCTGGTCGAGATCGAGCATGCCTTCCCAGCGTGACACCACGAACGTCGCCACGCAGTTGCCCAGCAGGTTCGTGAAGACGCGCATGGAGTCCATGATGCGATCGGCGCCCAGCAGCAACGCCACCGCCGCGGCCGGGATCGAGCCGACCGCGGCGACCGTGGCGGACAGCGCCAGGAACGCAGAGCCCGGCACGCCCGCCATGCCCTTCGAGGTCAGCACGAGCACCAGCACGATCGTGAGCTGGTCGCCGAGGTCGAGCGGGATGTTCAACGCCTGCGCCAGGAACACCGTCGCCAGCGACAGGTAGATCGAGGCGCCGTCCAGGTTGAACGAGTAGCCGGTCGGCAGCACCAACCCGACGGACGTGGGCGCGCAGCCGGCACGCTGCAGCTTCACCATCATCCGCGGCAGCACGGCCTCTGAGGACGCCGTGCCGAGCGCGAGCAGGAACTCCTCCTTGGCGTAGCGCAGGAACCGCAGGATGTTGACCCGCGCGAACACCCACGCGATCACGCCCAGCAGCGTGCAGAACAGCAAAGCCGCGCCGTAAGAAGCCAGAATCAGCCACAGGTACGTGCGCAACGACCCCAGCCCGTACTGGCCGACCAGGAACGCCATCGCGCCGAACGCCCCGAGCGGCGCCAGCTTCATCACGTAGCCCAGCACCGTGAAGAACGCCAGGTTGACGCGTTCCAGGAGGTCCACGACAGGTGTTGCGCGCTCGCCGAGCTGGGCCAGCGCGCAGCCGAACAGCACTGCGAACAGCAGCACCTGGAGCAACGCGTTGCGCGCCAACGCGTCCACCACGCTGGACGGGATGAGATCGAGCAGGAACTGAACGACGCCGGGGAGGTGGCCGCCCTGCGTCTTCGCCTCGACGGCGGAGGCGTCCAATGTGGACGGATCGACGTTCATGCCCGCGCCTGGCCGCACCACGTTGCCGACCAGCAGGCCGAACGCGAGCGCGGCGGTCGACACCACCTCGAAGTAGATCAGCGCCTTCACGCCGATCCTGCCGACCGCCCGCAGGTCGCCGACCTTCGCGATGCCCGTCGCCACAACGCAGAAGATCAGCGGCGCGATCACCATCTTGATCAGCTTGATGAAGCCGTCCCCGATCGGCTTCAGGTCCGCGCCGAACGCCTTGAAGTAGTGGCCCACCAGCACACCGGCGACGACCGCGACGAGAAGCTGCAGAAAGAGCGACCGAGATTTCACATCCCGGAAGCTAAATCTCATTTGTGAGCGATGGAGTGCTCTTCGTGTTACGCCTGTGCGAAGGCCTGCTCCAGGAACGCCTTCCACTTCTCCGGCTGACCGGTCGGGTCGCCGAAGAGGTGGTGGCCGACGCCGATCTGGTTGCCGCCGCCGAAGAACCGGTAGAAGCCCTCAGGTCCCCGCACGCCGAGGAACTCCCGGTAGTCCTTGCGTGCGTAGTCGACGACGCCGGTGATGCCGAACGGTTCCAGCGTCACCTCGTCCCCGATGCTCACGTCGTCGGGCAGGCCGAGCGCCTTGGTGATCACCGCCCACTGGTCGACACCCTCGGGCACCTCGGGGCCTGGCACGTACATGTACGTCGCCGGCTTGCCCGTGAAGTACTTGACGTAGGACGCGAGCGTGAACAGGTACATGTCCCAGCCGTGCGAGTGGCCCGAGAGGAACTCGTCGTTCCAGTCGCCGCCGATGATGCCGCTGTGCACGAACCGCAGCACCGTCGTGCCCTCGTCACGGCCTTCGACGAGGTACTCCATCGCGTGGACCGAGCCGTCCTCGGCGGTGTCGCCGGTGTAGGCGAGGTGCTTCGGCGGGTCCCAGGTGGTGATCGTCGCGCTTTCCTGGAAGAAGCCCAGGTCGAGCGTCATGCGGCCACCGACGCCGGGTTCGACCGTGTGCGGGCCCATGAACCACGCGGAGATGCCGGGTCCGGTCGCGATGGCCTCCCAGACCTGCTCCGGGGTCCCTTCGACCTCGACTTCCTTCTTGATCTCGAACTCGCGGGTCACGACTCTTCCTCCTTGGCGATGACGCTGGGGTGCAGGGCGACGATGACTCGGTGCGGTCGCCCTCCTTCGGCCTGTTCGTCGTGGTACTTGGCGACGAGCCGCGTCACGCACGAGGCGAGCTCTTCTGCGAACGCCGCGCGGTCGGCCGCGGTGGCGAACCGGACCTCGCCGTCCAGCGCGAAGGTCGCCAGCCGCTTCTTCGCCTTGGTCGCGCCCGTGATCAAGGTGCCGACGTCGCGCACCAGCCTGGCCGAGACCGCCAGCAGCCACCGCGCGGACAACCGATCGGGCGAACGCGCGGGGTCCGGTTGCACGGCCGCGAGCGCCGTCGGAGAGATCACGTAGGACGCCGCGGTCGCCTGCATCAGGCGCTCGTTCACGTTGCCCTTGCGCCGTTCCTCGACGAGCTCCACCAGGCCGTGCTGCTCCAGCGTGCGCAGGTGGTAGTTCACCTTCTGCCTGGGCAGGCCGACCTTCGCGGCGAGCATCGTCGCCGATCCCGGCTCTGCCAGCTCCGCGAGCAACCGCGCTCGCACGGGGTCCAGCGACACCTCGGCCGCTGCCGGATCCTCGATCACCGCCACTTCGAACATGACGCAAGCGTCACACCGAAAACAAAATTAGTCAAGAACTGAGTTGCTGTCGGTGACTTTGCTCCACCTGGGTGGCGTTGGACCCGGTACCGTAAGCGATGTCTCGATTGGTCGTTGCTTGTTCGCAACCCTTGAGGAGACAAGATGATCACGATGCTGGTCCTGACCCTGCTGGCCCTGCCGTTCGCCCTGACCGCCGCCAACGTGGGCAGACGCAGATGGATCCGCAAGAGGGGTGTCGCCAGAGTGCGCGCCGAGCTCGACGCTTTCCACGACGAGCTGGCGCGTCAGGGCCTCAGTCACTTCTCCGGTCGCTGAGCCGGATCCTGCTCGACGGTGAGATCCGGGTGAGGACGTCGCCGTAGCGGTCCAGCAGCGCGGCTGTCACGGTCTCCGGTGCGCTGACGACGGCGAACTCGTTCAGCACCTCGTCCGTGATCAACTCGCTCATCTCCGCCCACTGCTGCCGCCGGGACATCCGGTGCAGCTCCTCGTGCAACGAACCCCAGCCGTGCAGATCCAGCACGGGCTTGTACGCGGGCGTCGACCCGTAGAACGCGATCTGCCGCCTGACGCCGGCGATCTCCTCGTCGTTCGTCGCGGCGAACACCGGGCCGCTGATCTCGAAGCCCTCCACCGTCTTTCCCGCCTTCGCCCGGCCGCGTTCCAGCGCGGGCAGCGTCACCTCGCGCAGATACCGCTCGGTCGTGAAGCTGTGGCACAGGAAGCCGTCCGCGACCTCGCCCGCCACCTCGGTCATCAGCTCGCCGACGCCCGCGAGGTGGATCGGCGCGTTGCCGTGCGGGTTCGGGCCGGGGTCGAAGAACGGCGTCATCAGCGTGTGCGAGTAGAACTCGCCGCGGAACGCCAGCCGCTCGCCGGTCTCCCACGCGTGCCAGATCGCACGGATGGCCAGCACGAACTCGCGCATCCGCGCGGCCGGTTTGCTCCACGGCATGGCGAAGCGCTTGGTGATGTGCGCTTCGATCTGCGAGCCCAGCCCGAGGTTGAAGCGGCCATTCGACAGCAGCTGCAGGTCGTTCGCCGTGGTCGCGATGGTCATCGGGTTGCGCGCGAACGCCACCGCGATCGCCGTGCCGAGCTCGATCCGCTCGGTCGCCGCGGCGGCGCCGGACAGCGCGAGGAACGGGTCGTGCTTGGTCTCGGCGAGCCAGAACCCGTCGTAGCCGCGGTCCTCAGCCCTCTTCGCGATGGCCCCGACGTCGTGCGGGGTGTAGTCGACGGCAGTCCTGTCCAGCTTCATGCGCTGAGGCTATGAGGTGGCCGGGAGATCAGCGACGAGGAGGCTCGCACGCGATGCCGTTGCGGTTCGCGTCCAGCTCGATCCGGTAGCCCGGCTGGCCCCAGTAGATCGGTGCCGCGCCTGCCCGCCACGCGTCTTCGCACGTCGCGAAGAACGTCGGCTTCGGCTTGGGTGTCGTCGTGGTCGGCTTCGGCTTCGGGGCAGGAGGGGGCGGAGGCGGCGGCGGGGGAGCGGGCGTTTCGGTGGTGTCCTTGCCACCGCAGGGTGATCCCCACAGACCGATCGGCACCTTTTGCGCGGCCCCTTCGGCTTCCTTCTGCGCGGGCGTCGGGGTGCCTGCGGTCCGGCCGGCGCCGTTGCCCAGCGCGAGCAGCGCGAAGTCCGTGCCGTCCGCGAGGCTGAGCGCGCCGGTGGTCCGGTCGTAGCGCACCTGCTGGTTGAGCAGCATGCTCCTGGCGAAGCCCGCCGCGGCCTCAGCCCAGCACGGACCGGGTTGGGCGAGGCCGCTGACCTCGGCCTTCGAGCCGTCGGAGAGCATCACGGCGCGCCCGTCCACGATCGACACCACGCTGATGCCCAGCATGGCCGGCGGGACCGACGGCGTCGTCGTCACCGGCGCGTCCCCGGCCGGTTTCTCCACGGCAACGGGAGTCGACTGCGGCACCTGCGCGGTGCAGCCCGCGGTCAGTACGGCCAGCAGTACCCCGCCCACAGTTCTCCACCCCGACATGACCCCGGATACTGCTCCATGGCGGGAGTGTGGCCAAGGTTACGTATTTGGTGAGGATCGGTTCACAGGTAGTCCGAACTGAAATACGGAGATTCCCAGTTCAGCGTGCGGGCTTCAACGTCCAGACGACCGTCATCTCGCCGGTGGTCACGCCCTCGGCGTTTGTGATCGTGATGGTCACCGGGAACTCGGGCCGCGTACCGGACTCCAGCTCGGCCAGCACCTCGTCGGCGGAGCGTCCCAGCACGGCCTCTGCACGCAGAACGCCGAGCGCGACCTTCTTGTAGGCGATGTCCGCGCGGGCGACCAGCGGCGTGGCCTTGCCCAGGTGCGCGGCGAACGCGGCCATCACGACAGCGCCCGACGCGGTCTCGGCGAGACCGAACATCATCGCGGCGTGCGGGCCGCCGACGTGGTTGCGCAGCGTCTCGTCGTCCGGCATGGACGCGACGACGCGGCTGGCGGAGACCTCCTCGAACTCGATGCCGGTGGTCTTCACCCACGGCACGGCCTGCTTCATGGCGTCGGCGACGAACGACACGTCTTGGCTCATGAGACGAATGCTACCGGCGAGTAACCCGGGCGGCTACCCGTCGGTAACAACTACTTGCCGCACCCATACCGCTCCACTGTGGAGTGAGACTCGAAACGCACTTGCGTTTCGGTCGACCGAGATGGATGCTTGTGTCGAGCAACTAGTTGGGTGATACAAGCAACGAGGTGTCAGATGGTCGATCCGGGCAGGTGCCTCGGCATCGATCCCGAGCACGAGCTCGCGGATCGTGTCGGCATGGCGATGGTGCGGCTGAACAAGATGCACGCCCAGGTCGCACATCAGATGGCGAAGCAGGGCATGGACAAGTCCGCCTTCGTGCTCCTCGCGACGCTCAACGGACTCGGCGAGTGCCGCTCGAGCGGGCTCGCGGAGGCGGTGCTCTCCGACCCGTCCACGGTCAGCAGGCAGGTGGCCGGGCTGGTGAAGGACGGGCTGGTGGAACGACGGTCTGATCCCGCGGACGGCCGGGCCAGCGTGCTCGCCGTCACCGAGGCGGGACGCCGGTTGCTCCGAGAACGACGCCGGCAGCGCAACGAGGCGATCGAGCAGGTGTTCGCGGACTGGGCCGAGGAGGACTTCAAGGGCTTCGCGGACCTGTTCGAACGCTTTGTCCAGGACTTCGAGCGCACGATTCCTGCGCTTTTGACCGACCGCGGGATGGGGACCCGCGCAGGAGGGGAAAAGTAGAGATGTCACAAACAACCGAGGCGACACCCACACCAGGGGTCTCGTTGACGCACCGTCAGATCATGACGGTGCTGTCCGGCCTGCTGCTGGGCATGTTCCTCGCGGCGCTGGACCAGATGATCGTCGCCAGCGCCATGAAGACCATCGCGGACCAGCTGCACGGTCAGACGCTGCAGGCGTGGGCGACCACCGCCTACCTGATCACCGCGACCATCACGACCCCGTTGTACGGCAAGCTGTCCGACATCTACGGGCGCAAACCGATGTACCTCGCGGCGATCTCGTTGTTCCTGCTCGGCTCACTGCTCTCGGGCATCGCGACGTCGATGTACGAGCTGGCCGCGTTCCGCGCCGTGCAGGGCCTTGGCGCCGGCGGTCTGATGTCGCTCGCGTTCGCGATCATGGCGGACATCATCTCGCCACGTGAGCGAAGCAAGTACTCGGCCTACTTCATGGCCGTGTTCGGTTCGGCGAGCGTGCTCGGGCCGGTCATCGGCGGTGTGTTCGCGGGCCTCGACTCGTTCGCCGGTGTCACCGGCTGGCGCTGGGTGTTCCTGGTGAACGTTCCGATCGCGCTGCTCGCGCTGTTCGTCGTCGCCCGAGTGCTCAACATCCCGCACAAGCGGGTCGACCACCGCATCGACTACCTCGGCGCGCTGACGCTGACCGTCGGCCTGGTGCCGCTGCTGGTCGTGGCCGAACAGGGCCGCGAGTGGGGCTGGGCGTCGGGAACGTCGATCGCCATGTACGTGACCGGTGTCCTCGGCCTGGTCGCGTTCATCTTCGTCGAGAACCGCATGGGCGACGAGGCGATGCTGCCGATGAGGATGTTCAAGAACCACACGTTCGCGCTGGGCAACACGATCAACTTCGTGCTCGGCATCGGCATGTTCGGCGGCATGGTCTCCATCCCGCTGTACCTGCAGATCGTGAAGGGCGTCTCGCCGACGGTCTCCGGTCTGATGCTGCTGCCGATGACGCTCGGCATCATCTCCGCCACGGCGATCAGCGGCCGCATCACCGCGCAGACCGGCCGCTACAAGGTGTTTCCGATCATCGGTGCCGCACTGATGTCGGTGGCCCTGCTGCTGTTCAGCACGATCGGCACGGACACGCCGAACTGGCTGGTCATGATCTACATGTTCGTGATGGGTGCCGGTCTGGGCCAGTGCATGCAGACGCTGCTGCTGGCGATCCAGAACGACGCCGAGCCGCGTGACATGGGTGTGGCGACCGCTTCGGCGACGTTCTTCCGCCAGATCGGTGGAACCGTCGGTACCGCGGTGTTCCTGTCGATCCTGTTCAGCACGGTCGGTGACAAGATCGCGGAAGGCCTGAAGGCCGCCATGCAGACCGAGGCGTTCAAGGTCGCGCTGGCCCACAACCCGGACTTCGCCAAGGCGTTGCAGAGCAGTGGCGGGTCCGGTGTGGACATCAACAACACCGAGTTCCTCAACCACCTCGACCCGGTGCTGGCGCGGCCGTTCCTCGACGGCTTCTCCGGCGCGATCGACCTGGTCTTCCTGACCGGCGGCATCGTGATGGTGGCGGCGTTCGTCCTGGTGTGGTTCCTGCGCGAGAAGCCGCTGTCGACCAGGTCCGGCCTGGAGCGGGTGGCCGACGCCGAGGCCGTCGCGGTCTGAGTCAGGGCGTGAAAAAGGGGGCCGCTGCGTGCGGCCCCCTGTTTTCGTGCGTTCAGTGCAGCGTTTCGCCGCGCGCCTCGGCGTCCTTGAGACGCTGGTAGGAGCGGTGGATCTCGGCCTCGGCCTCGGTGCGACCGACCCAGGTCGCGCCCTCGACGCTCTTGCCGGGCTCGAGGTCCTTGTAGACCTCGAAGAAGTGCTGGATCTCGAGGCGGTCGAACTCCGCCAGGTGGTGGATGTCCCGCAGGTGCTCGTGACGCGGGTCGTAGGCGGGGACGCACAGAACCTTGTCGTCGCCACCCTTCTCGTCCGTCATGCGGAACATGCCGATGGCACGGGCCGCGATCAGGCAACCGGGGAACGTCGGCTCCTGGACGAGAACGAGGGCGTCCAGCGGGTCGCCGTCCTCACCCAGGGTGTTCTCGATGAACCCGTAGTCGGCCGGGTACTGCGTCGACGTGAACAACGTGCGGTCGAGGCGGATGCGACCACTCTTGTGGTCCACCTCGTACTTGTTGCGCACGCCCTTGGGGATCTCGATCAGGACGTCGAACTCCACTGGTCCTCGCTCATGTAGCCCATTCGTGACGCCACTAGTGTGGACCACGACGCCCTGTCAACCCTCATCGGAGCGGCGGCTGGAGGGTGTGAGATTGCCCGTATCGAGCTGACGGAGGCCCTCTTGCCGGACGAGCCCCAGTGGCCGACCGAGGACGACGACGCCGAACTCTCCTCGGCAGCCTCCGCATCAACGGTGCAGGTCAGCCGCCCGTCCGTCGACCAGCCGACGATGCGCTTCCCAGTGGCAGCCGTTCTGTCGGCACCGTCCACTCAGGAGCCGCTGCGCTCGTCGCCCGTCCGTTCCGCCCCCGGTGGTGCTGACGCCGGTTCCGATGGTCCCGGCAGGGCCTCGAACGGTTCTGGTGCGTCTGCGGGTGGATCTTCGGGTGGGAAGTCTCACGGGGCGATTGGTCCAGAAGGTGGCCAACCTCGGCAGGGTTCGGATCGCACCGTCGATCTCGGGCAGACCGAGTCGTCGCGGGCTGAGTCGCCGCGGGTTGAGTCGTCCGCGTGCCGAGACAGTCGCGTGTCGACGTGCGCCACGTGGCTGAAGCCGTCGCGGGTTGAGCCGCAGCGCGCCGAGTCGTCGCGGAGCTGAGTCG
>NZ_VSRL01000320.1 GCF_012184385.1 Lentzea indica | reverse complement strand
CGCTGCCCGGCGCGACCTCACGCTCGACGCGCTGACCCTGCACATGGCCGGTGGCGCGGAGCTCGAGGAGCTCCGACACGAGCTCGACCGGCTGGAAGCGCCCGAACTGGGCGCCTTGGTGTCCACATCCCCGGAAGGTGAAGCATGACAAGTGGTTCCATCGGTGTCGCAGTGATCGGCGCGGGTATGGCGGGCCGTGCTCACGCCGCGGGCTACCGCTCGGCCGGCACCGTCTTCGGCACGGACTCCCCCGACGTGCGACTCGTGTCCATCGTGGACACCAACGAGCAGCTCGCCGAGGACGCCCGCCGCCGCTACGGGTTCGACCGCGTCGACACCGACTGGCGCGCGGTCGCGGAGGCCGACGACATCGACGCGGTGAGCGTCGTGGTCGCCAACCACCTGCACCGCGAGATCATCGAAGGACTGCTGGCCGCGGGCAAACACGTCCTGTGCGAGAAGCCGATCGCACCCACGGTGGAGGACGCCAAGGCGATGGCCGCCGCGGCCGACCGGACGGACCGGGTGGCGGTCGTCGGCTACACCTACCGCCGGGCTCCCGGCATCGGCGCCGTCCGAGACGAGATCCGCGCCGGGAATCTCGGCGAGCTGATCCACTACAACGGCCACGCCTGGTACGACTACGCGCTCGACCCGCTCACCCCGATGTCGTGGCGGTACCGGGGAGGCCCCGGCTCCGGTGTGCTGGCCGACACCGGCAGCCACATGGTCGACACGGCGGAGTTCCTGTGCGGCCCCATCGTCGAGGTCAGCGGCGGCACGTTGCTCACGGTCATCCGCGAACGCCCGGTGCCCGCCGGAGTCACGATGGGCCACGAGCGCGCCGAGCTGACCGGCGAGACCGAGCCCGTCGGCAACGAGGACGTCGCCACCTTCACCGCCCGGTTCGCCAGCGGAGCCATCGGCACGTTCTCGACCTCGCGTGTCGCCCACGGGCTGCGCAACGGCCTGGCGTTCGAGGTCTTCGGCACCGCCGGCTCCGCGGCGTTCGATCTCGAGCGGACGGGAGAGTTCCTGTTCTCCGACAACAGCCCCCGCGGTGAGGTCAACGGACAGCGCCGCGTGATCGTCGGCCCGGAGCACCCGTACATCCGGCGCGGTGTCCCGATGGACGCCGGCGGTGTCGGTCTCGGAACCGGCGACCTGTTCGTCTACCAGACCCGCGCGTTCCTGGACCAGATCTCGGGCGGTGGCGAGCTTCCGCCGTGCCCGTCGTTCCACGACGCGGTCCGCGGTCTGGAGGTGCTGGACGCCGTCGTCGAGTCGGCGCTCGGGGCCGGGGTCGCGGTCAAGGTCGGCTGATCCGGCGAGCCGCCCGCCTAGCACGTGCTAGGCACCGATATGGTGAACGAGAGCGCGCGAAGAGGAGGCAGGGTGCCCATGCCGAACACCGGCGACACCGGTCGTCCGAACCGACACCCCACCATGGCCGATGTCGCCGCCAAGGTGGGCGTGTCGCGCGCTCTCGTCTCCATCGTGTTCCGCGGCAAGGAAGGCGCGAGCCAGGAGACCAGGGACCGGGTCTTCCAGGCGGCGGCCGAACTGGGCTACCACCCCGACACCGCCGCCCAACTCCTGCGCAGCCACCGCAGCAGGCACCTCGGCGTCCTCTACACCCCGGCCGAGCCCTTCCACGTGGACCTGATCGAGGCCATCTACCCGATGGCGGAGAAACACGGCTACGACGTCGTGCTCGGCGCACAGACGCCCACCCGCGCCATGACGAAGGCAGTTGAGGAACTGCTCGGCTTCCGCACCGCAGCGGTGCTGCTGCTCGGTGACGCGACGCTCGCGGAGGTCACCCGCCTCGCGGCCCGCGTGCCTCTGGTCGCGGTGGGCCCGCACCTGCGCGGCGACGCGTTCGACACCGTCTCCTCCGACGACAGCCGAGGCGCGCGCCTCGCCGTCGAACACCTCGTGGAGCTCGGACACCGCCACATCGTGCACGTCGACGGCGGCGTCAAGGCGGGCGCCGCCGACCGGCGCCGGGGCTACCGCGCCGTCATGCGCAAACACGGCCTGCCGGCCACGATCATCCCAGGCGCCTACACCGAGGAGTCCGGTGCTCTCGCCGCACGCGAACTACTCCGCTGCGACCCTCTTCCGACGGCGGTTTTCGCGGGCAACGACCGATGCGCTGTCGGCATCGTGCACGCACTCCGCCGGTTCGGTCTCACCGTGCCGGGCGACGTCTCCGTGGTGGGGTTCGACGGCAGCCGTGCCGCGCAGCTACCGCACATCGACCTGACGACAGTGCGTCAGGACATCAGCGGCACCGCCGAGGCCGCCGTCGAAAGCGCCATCGAACGTCTTGACGACGGGCGCACCGAAGCCAAGCACGTCATCCGCAAGACCCAGCTCATCGTGCGCGGCACCACAGCGCCACCGAAGCGCTGATGCTCCCTCTTCGCAATGCGGTGATCCTCCCCGCAGATGCCACGCCATGAACTACGGTCCCTGCTGCGGAGGAGTCTGAGCGGCTTCTTGAAGAAGGTGGACCTGAAGACCACCAAGTTGCGCGCGCAAGCCTGCACAGCAGCCAGCCGGTCGACGATCTCGTCGTCCTCGTTGGGCAACCGAACGTGTCCGCGCGGATCGGGAACGAGTTCTACAACAAGTGACGGCGCATGGGCACGGAGGAACCGCAGCAAGGACGTGTCGGTGTTCCGGCTCGGCGAGGGCGGTATCCGCAGACGCTTGAGTACGCGGCGGACGGTCGATGCAGCTGTCCGGTGTCCGTGCTTGAGCAGTTCGCCTTGGATACGGCGGTAACCCCAAGCGGCATTCTCCCGCGCCATCCCCTCAACGACGATGCCACCGCAGCACGATGCCTGGCCACACCAACCGGTGATCCCGCAACCAGACGGGTAGCCGTCGCACCAATGCCGCGAACACCGCACGATCGGCCCAGTCCAATCGCGGGCGTTGATGGGCACGGCGCAGCACGGCGACCTCATGCCGCAGCACCAACAACTCGACATCCTTGGCCGCCGAGGACCGGCCGAGCAGGACCAGCTGTACTGACCCGAGATGTTGCGACCGCTATGACGACACCTGAGCGGATGATCTTGGTGAGTGGGCAGGTCATGAGAGGTCCGCGGTGTAGCGTGATGCCATCTGCCATGGTTCCGAAGTACCGGTCGCCCGTGACCACAGGTCACGGGCGTTTGCTGTTCGGTGTCTCCGGCCATGGCGGATCACCCGGCCCCGCACAATGCGGGCGCCAAATTCATGCTTGGAGTGCACCATGGCCACCGGAACCGTCAAGTGGTTCAACGCCGAAAAGGGCTTCGGCTTCATCGAGCAGGATGGCGGCGGCGCCGACGTCTTCGCCCACTACTCGAACATCGCCGCTCAGGGCTTCCGTGAACTCCAGGAAGGCCAGAAGGTCTCCTTCGACATCACGCAGGGCCAGAAGGGCCCGCAGGCGGAGAACATCGTCCCCGCCTAGTCCCATTGCCAGCCGCTGATCCACCAGCGGCCACGCGCGGACCACACCAGAGCCCGGCCCGATGATCCATCTGGCCGGGCTCTGTCCTACATGGATGTTCCACAGCAGGCCCCGCGGCGAGCCTTGACAGGCCAGGTGGAACCGGCGTGGGCCGTGATGTCCATCAGTAGCGGCACACCTGGCCCGGCCGTGTTCGGGATGTTCGCCGCTCAAGTCGGCGAGGACCCGCCGATGGTGGTGTCACCGGCTGGCTGACGGAACTCGCGCGCGGGCGGTCGTCCGCCTTGTTGCCATCCTGGCGGGGTCATCGCTGGCGGTCATCTCCAGCAGGCGGCAGCCGTCGACCAGTTCGTCGCGTGGTTCGTGTCGCGGGCTCGAGTCAGGCACGGAGTCGCCGAGGTGCGGTGGGACGTGGCGGTCGTTCGTGTTCTGAGCGGCGCGGCTGGGCTGTCGGCCGGGCATCACCGCGCCTGGGTGGTTTCGTTGTGTTGGAGAGTTCGGTCCGCTTCCGAGGGTGTCCAGCCGCGGAGTGTTGCCGGGATTGCCGTTCGGAACGCGGTCTCGGCTGTGGCTGGATTGAGCGCTCCCGCCAGTTCGAGCGTCACGAGTCCGTGCAGGGTCACCCAGAACGAGAGCGCGATGGACGTCGCGTCACCGGCGAGCAGGGATGCTGCCAGGGCGCGGTCGATGGCGTGGAGGAGTGGCCGGACGGGGTCCTCGGTCCCGATCGCGCCCGACGGGTCGAAGGTCTGCACGCCGCCGAACAACGCCATGTAGAGGTTGCCGTGGGTGCTTCCCCAGCGTCGGTAGGCGACGGCGAGGGCGTGTAGATCGGCGAGCGGATCGTCGGAGGTCGGCACCGCCGCCACGTCGTGGAACAGCCCTGCGACCGCTCTGTTGCGCACCTCGGCGATCAGTGCGTCCTTGCTGCCGAACAGCGTGTACACCGCCGCCGTCGCCACTCCGGCGGCGCCGGCCAGGGCGCGGACCGTGATCGACTCGAGCGGACGCGTCGCGAACAACTCGGTGGCCGACTCGACAAGCCGCTCTCGCACCGTGTCGTCGTTCGTCCTCGGCCGACCCATGTTGACCAGTCTAGCTCGCCTGCTAACTTAGTTTTGAAACTTAGTTTGGAAACCTCACGCAGGAGAACCCATGACGCCCAGCGCCTTTGTTCGTCTTGCCCGCATCGCCGGCCGTCTGGGACTGGCCCTGGCCGCCGTTGTGGGATTGGCCGGCCTTTTCTTCGCACTGATCGTCCTGACCGACGGTGCGGGTTCCGGCCTCCTGGCCTGGTTGGTGACCTTCGGAGGCGCGGCCGCCACCGCGTTGTGGCGCAGTCGCCGTCGTGCCGGGCGGCGCAAACTCGTGCCATTCCTCCCGGTCGTCGTCGCGGCGGCGCTGACCGGATCGGTCTGCGTCCCCAGCGTGCCCACTGATCGGCGATATCCGGCAGACCTGCCGTTCGTGGCGACGCAGCACTGGAGTCTGGCCACGGGAAGCCGGGTCGCGGTGTACCACCACCCGCCTGCCCCAGGCAGCACCCGCCGGGCAAGACCGCTGGTGTACCTCCACGGTGGACCCGTCCGCGGTATCTCGGTGCTCGACCACCGGTTCCTGCAACATCTGGCGCGGCAGGGCTACGACGTGTACGCCTACGAGCAGCCCGGCGGCGGGCGAAGTGACCTGCTACCGATGGACCAGTACAGCATCTCCAGGTCGGTCCGCGACCTCGCGGCATTCATCGACCACCTGAACAAGGGCCAGGTCGACATCCTCGGATTCTCCGCAGGAGCGGTCATACTCACCCGAGCACTCGCCGAGCCGCACGCCGCCGCCCGCGTGCACAAAGCGATCATCGTCGAACCCGGCCCGGCAGACGGCCCCACCGCGGGGATCACCGGCCACAAAGGACGCCCGAACGCGGGCGGCCTCGCGCCGGCCATGAGCGGACCACGCGCCACACACGTCCCCAGGTATGCCGTCGCGTTCGGTCTCATGCGACTGGGAGTCCTCTCGCCGGACAGCAGGCTGGTCGGGCAGGCCGAAGGCGCCAACGCCTTCACCGCCGCGGACCTCGGCAGCGACACCGCCTCCGCCTACTGCGCGAAGGACGCTCACCGCATCCCCGCCGAGGACACGGCAGCCAACTTCTCCTTCAGTCCCGCCGCCAGCCTGCGGATCCAGCAAACGATCAAGGACTCACCGTCGATCGCCCCGCAACTGGGGCGCTCCGGCATCTCCGCGATGCTGATGATCGGCGAGTGCTCCTCACAGATCCGCCAATGGGCGACCACCATCCTGGCTGAGGACGCCGCCATCGAACGAACCCAGTACCTGCCCGGTGTCGGCCACCGCATGTGGAACGGCCTCGACGACAACAACGAACGAGCCTTCGCCGTCGTCGACGCATTCCTCCAGAACAAGCCGGCCCCCTTGCCGAACTACCCCACCAAATCCGACATCCCCGAGTTCCTCCAAGCCCAGAGATGATCGGGTTATGGTTCGACGATCGGCCGTCGATCGGGCTGCTTGGGTAAACCCGTGTCCTACCCCAAAAAGTGGAGGATGCGTGATTACACGACGGAGCCTGCTGGGCGCCACCGTTCTGGCCGGCGCCTGGGTGGCCGCGGGATCACCGGCCACCTCGGTGGCCGGCGCGAGGTCTGTTGCGGACGAGCTGTCCCGGTTCGTCACCGACCTGGCCGACCGGGGTCAGTTCTCCGGCACGGTCCAGCTCGACCACCGCGGTAGCAGGGTGTTTTCCGCCGCACATGGACTCGCCAACCGGGCTACCGGTACGTCCAACACAGCCGCTACCCGATTCACCGCGGCGTCGATCGGCAAGTTCCTCACCGGTGTCGCCGCCGCCCGCATCGTCCAAAATGGACTGATGGCGTTCGGCACCACGCTCGGAGAAGCCGTGCCGCGGCTTCGGAACACCGCCTTGCACCCGCTCACCCTGCACCAACTGCTCACTCACACGGCCGCGCTCCCCGCGGTCAGCCCTGGGGCGCCGCCGGGTGCCCGCACCGGCCGGGCTGTCGACTACCTGCCGGTGCTCGAAACCCTGCAACTGGCCGGGAGGCCGGGCGAACGCTGGTCCTACACCAACGCCGGCTTCCTGCGCCGCGATGATGATCGAGCAGGCTGCCTGCCGCCCGTACTGGTCCGTGATCCGCGACGTCATCCTCACGCCGGGCCGGATGTCCCACACCCAGCTCACCCAGCCCGCACACGACGATCCGCGGATCGCCACCCGCTACGCCCTCGACGGCCAGTCCTTCCCGCCCGACCACCCCAGTGGTGCCGGCGGCCTCTACACCACCGCCGGTGATCTCGTGTCGTTCGCGCATGCCCTGATGCGCCACCGCCTCCTCGACGCCGCCCACACCGCCCAGGTGACGACCGGCAAGGTCCCGACCGGTTTCGGTGACCGCTACGCCTACGGCTGCAGTGACCTCACCGTCGCCGGTCACCGAATCATCTGGCACAACGGGGGCGCACCGGGCGCCAGTGCCTGGTTGCAGATCTACCCCGATGACGGCTACACCCTCGCCGCACTGTCCAATGTGGCCAATGCTGGTCCGGGTGGAGGTGGCGTGCAACCGATCGCACAGAAGGTTCAGCAGCTGATCACCGGGCGCCAGGAAAGCCGGTGGTGATGTCCAGCCCGCCGGCCGCGGGGACATCCGTGGTCAGTTGCCCCTGATGGGCGTCGACGACCGCGCGCACGATGGACAGGCCGAGTCCGAGCCCGCCATCGTCATGGGGACGGCTCGCCCGTCCCCGGACGAAGGGGGTGAACAGATCGTGCACCGCGGCGGGGGCGACGTGCTGGCCGGTGTTGACGATCCGCAACTGGGCACGTCCCGCGACCAGGCCGGTGGACACGACGACGTTGCCACCGGCCTCGTTGTATCGGATGGCGTTGTCGACGAGGTTGCTGACCATGCGGTCGAGCAGGACAGGATCGCCCATGACCGCGGACGGCCTCAGTGCCGGACGCAGCTCGACTCGGCCAGCCTCGGCCTGACCGCGGGCTGCCTCGATGATCCTGGTGACGACGTCCGCGAGATCGACCTGTTGACGTCTGGCGAGTCCGGTCTGGCTACGCGCGAGGGCGAGCAATCCGTCCAGGGTGCGCTGGCTGTCCGCGACCGCGTCACGGACGTCGCCGGCCATGACGAGGAGCTCCTCGTTGCTGGGCTTGCCGTCGAGCGTCACCTCGACGGCGGTGCGCATCGTGGTCAACGGTGTACGCAGCTCATGGGCCGCGTTGGCGACGAACATGCGCTGGCTGTGCAGTAGCCGGTCCCGTTCGGCGACGCCCGACTGAATGCGATCGAGCATGCCGTTGACCGTTTCAGCCAGGGTGGCGAGCTCGTCGGCCGGCGTGGTGACGGGTACCCGCTCGGACAGGTTCTCCGCCGACAACCGCTGTGCGGTCGCGGACATCGTGCGAATCGGCCGCAGTACCCGGCCTGCCACCACCCAGCTCAGCACCGCGGCGAGCACGCCGACGATCGTGAGGGCGATCAGGGATTGGGTCAGCAGCTGCGCGAGCGTGTCGGCGTGCAGCCGGTCGATTGCCGCCAACTCGACGCCGGGGTCGGGAACGGGCGGGATCGAGGCGTCCAGTGGACCGAAGAGCCTCAAGGTCCTGGGCCGGTCGGCGAGAGCACGCCCGACGAGGACGTAGGTGAGCCCGGCGATCGCGAGACCCGCCCCGAGAACCAGAGCGGTGTAGAGGATCGTGAGCCGGCCGCGAGCGCTGAGCCGGCACTTCATGGTCCGATCCGGTAGCCCGCACCGGTCACGGTCTGGATGACCGGTGGTTCACCGAGCTTGCGCCGCAAGGTGCCGACGGTGATCCGGACCGCGTTGGTGAACGGGTCGGCGTGCTCGTCCCACACCTTGTCCAGCAAGGTTTCGGCGCTGACCACCGCTCCCCCGGCGGCGAGGAGCCGTTCGAGCACACCGAACTCCTTCGGTGTCAGGTGCAGCAGCCGCCCGTCGCGTTCGGCGACCCGCCGTGCGGGGTCGAGCAGCACGTCCGCGGCCCGCAGGATCGGCGGCCTGGCCGGGCCGGTGCGCCGAGCCAGAGCCCGCACCCTGGCAACCAGCTCGCTGAACGCGAACGGCTTGCCCAGATAGTCGTCCGCGCCCATGGTGAGCCCCTCCACGCGGTCCTCCACCGAGCCCGACGCGGTGAGCATCAGGACGCGCGACGTGCCGCGTTCGACCACCCGCCGGCACACGGTGTCGCCATGGACCACTGGAAGGTCCCGATCCAGCACCACCACGTCGTACGGCGTGATTTCGATCTTGTCGAGAGCGATCCGACCGTCCGGGGCGATGTCCACGGCGCAGCCGTGCTTGCGCAGCCCGGCGGCGATGTAACCAGCCAGCGGCTGCTCGTCTTCGACCAGCAGTACCCGCACCGGACCAGTCTCGCAGCGACCACCTATGTATCTTGTATGGATTCGCCATCGGCTCGCCGGCTGTGCCCACCGGTAGAGATGACGCGTCCATGCCGCACCCACGAGGAGTCTCGATGCCGATCTCGACATCCCGGCGGTCAGTACTCGGACTGCTCGGCACCATCCCACTGGCCGGTGCCACGCTCGCGGCGGCGCCGGGCGCTGCCGCGGCCCGAT
>NZ_VSRL01000031.1 GCF_012184385.1 Lentzea indica | reverse complement strand
CCTCGACATCGCCCGGCGCCGGCTGCGTGGCGCGGTGCTGCGCCTGCTGTCGGCCGGTCACCACGAGCTCGCGGCCGAGGTGTCGCCGCTGCCCGACGAGCCGGTCGAGGTGCACGTGTTCACCGGCCCCGTCGAGCACCGCGCGCGGGGACTGGAGCTGCTGGAGAACCGTGGCGTGTTCTGCGCCGACTTCGACGGCCACCTGGTGACCGTGGGGCCGTGGGCGGAGGCCGTGGCGGGGCTGCGCGGTGGTGTGTCCGAGCCTGTGGGCTACGCGGACTTCGGCCGTGCGCACCGGCACGCCGTCCGTGCCGCCGAATCCGCGCACCCCGGTGAACTGGTGCGGTTCGGCGACGTGGCAGGCGCCGGGATGCTCGGCCTGCTGCACGTCGAGGACGCCCTCGCCTACGCGCGATCGCTCCTGGGACCGGTGGTGGAGCACGACCGGAACGGCCGCGGCGACCTGATCGTGTCGCTCACCGAATGGCTCCGCCACGGCCAGTGGGACCCGGCGGCGGCCCGCCTCGGCGTCCACCGGCACACGCTGCGCAACCGCATCGCCAAGATCGCCGAGCTCACCGGCCGGGACGTGGATTCGCCCGGCGCCCGAGCCGAGTTCTGGTTCGCCCTCCAACTTCTCGACCAGGCCGCGAACGGGCCTGGTGACCTGCCGGAAACGCGGGTTTGACCTCTTCGGCGCGGAACTGTCCATTCCGTACAACGCCGCCGCGCGAGTTGGCCGGAATGTCCACTGTCACCCGGTGCCGGACGCTCCCAGACTGGTCCGCAACCGACCGGCAGCTCTCAACGCAGGAAGGAGGGCCGATGTCGCAGGACCTTCAACCCTCGCTGCGCAAGCGGCACCTCAGCATGATCGCCATCGCCGGGGTCATCGGCGCCGGGCTGTTCGTGGGCAGCGGCGCGGCGATCGGCACGGCTGGGCCCGGTGTGCTGATCTCCTATGCCGTCGCCGGACTTCTCGTCGTGCTGGTGATGCGGATGCTGGGCGAGATGTCCGCGGCGAACCCGGACACCGGCAGCTTCTCGGCTTACGCCGAACGTGCGATCGGGCCCTGGGCCGGCTTCACGGTCGGCTGGCTGTACTGGTGGTTCTGGGTCGTCGTGGTCGGCATCGAGGCGACGGCCGGCGCGGCCATCGTGCACCGGTGGGTACCGGCCGTTCCACAGTGGACCTGGGCGCTGGCGCTGACCGTCCTGCTCACGCTGACCAACCTGTACTCGGTCCGTTCCTTCGGTGAGTTCGAGTTCTGGTTCGCCGGCATCAAGGTCGCCGCGATCACGATCTTCCTCGTCGTCGGCGGGCTCGCGATCTTCGGGATGCTGCCGAACGTGGCCGCGCCCGGACTGTCCAACCTCACCGGGCACGGCGGGTTCCTGCCGAACGGCTCGGGACCGATCTTCGCCGCCATGCTCGTCGTCGTCTTCTCCTTCTTCGGCGCGGAGATCGCCACCATCGCGGCGGGAGAATCGGACAACCCCGGCCAGGCCGTCCGCACCGCCGTCCGGTCCGTGGTGTGGCGCATCCTGCTGTTCTACATCGGCTCGATCGCCGTCGTCGTCACGCTGATCCCGTGGAACGACGCGAGTGTCGCCAAGAGCCCCTACGTCGCGGTGCTGGACGCCATCGGCCTGCCCTCCGCCGCTGTGGTCATGGACGTCGTCGTGCTGACCTCCGTGCTGTCCTGTCTGAACTCCGGCCTGTTCACCGCGTCCCGGATGGTGTTCTCGCTGTCGCGGCGCGGCGAGGGACCCGCGGTGCTGGGTCGCGTCTCCCGACGCGGGGTGCCGGTCGCCGCCGTGCTGGCGTCCACCGTGGTCGGTTTCGTGACGGTCGTGCTGAACTACGTCTCGCCGGACACCGTGTTCCTCTTCCTGGTGAACTCCTCGGGCGCGGTGGCGGTCTTCGTCTGGCTGGCCATCGCGGTGTCCCAATTGCGGATGCGCCGCCGCCTGGAGCAGGAGGCACCGGGCAACCTCGCGCTGCGCATGTGGGGCTACCCGTACCTGACGTGGGCGACGATCGTCGGCATGATCGGCCTGCTGGTGGGCATGCTCTTCGACTCCAGCGCCCGGTCGCAGCTGCTGCTGAGCCTCCTCGTGGCAGCGGTGGTGATCGCGGTGAGCGCGCTGCGTAGCCGCCGCCGCGCCGCCGCGCCGCCAGCGGTGGAGGCAGTGGAGACGGTCTGAGGACGAAGCCCCGCTGACTTCCAGGCGCTTTTCTAGCGGGGCCAACGTTCGTGGCGGTCGTCGATGCGGAACTCGTGCGCGTGGCGCCACGCGCCGCCGGCGAGCACGGCGTCGTGCAGGTGGTCGTGGCTCGCATCGAGGTCGTGGTGCTCGTGCTCCACCACCTCCGGGTCGTGCCGCGGCCACAACCGCAGCGCGATGAGCGCGGCGACCACCGTGACGCCGCCGAGGACCAGGAATGCCGTGGTCATGTTCGCGGCGCTGGCCACCCACCCGGCCAGCGGGTAGCACAGCAGCCAGCAGGCGTGTGAAAGCGCGAAGTCGGCGGCGAACAACGCGGGCCGGTCGCACGACTCGGCGGATCGGCGCAGCAGCCGCGCACCCGGCGTCAGCGCCAAGGAGCATCCGGCG
Organism: Lentzea indica; assembly: GCF_012184385.1. Lineage (GTDB taxonomy): Bacteria > Actinomycetota > Actinomycetes > Mycobacteriales > Pseudonocardiaceae > Lentzea > Lentzea indica. The sequence continues at coordinate 56,240 of NZ_VSRL01000031.1, read as the reverse complement.
CCGATCATGGCCCACAGCACCAGCAGCGCGGGCCAGTGCCATCCGCCGAGCAGCGAGGCGAACGTGGCGCCGGTGAGCAGCAAACCGACCAGTGCGGCGGAGGCGCGCAGCACCAGCGCCCGGTCGGTGACGCGGTCGAGCAGCTTGGGCAGCACCAGTGCGGCCGCCAGGGAGCCGATGCCGTTGAACGCGAGTGCGACAGCGACATCGGAAGGACTGCGGCCGAGCACGTCGCGCACGTAAGCGACCGTGTTGACCAACACCATCGAACCGGCGGCCGCGGCGGCGAGGTGCACGGCCAGCAAGCCACGCAGGCGCGGCGTGGCGAGATAGATCCGGATGCCGCGAGTCGTCGCGGCGTACAGGCTTTCGTTGCGGCTGACCGGTTTCGGTCGCGGCACCACGGCGGAGACCACGAGCAGCGCGGACGCGACGAAGCCGATCGCCGTGCCGAGGAACAGGTTGTTGAAGCTCATCAGCACCAGCAACGCCGCGGCAAGCGACGGGCTCAGCAGACCCTCGAGGTCGTAGGCCATCCGCGAGAGAGTGACGGCCCGCGTGTACTCGCGTTCGTCAGGCAGTACGTCCGGAATCGTGGCCTGGAAGATCGGCGTGAACGCGGCTGAGGCCGCCTGCAGCAGGAAGATCAGGACGTAGATCTGCCACACCTGGTCCACGAACGGCAACGTGACCGCGACACCGGCGCGCACCAGGTCCAGCGTCACGAGCACCGCCCGCCGGGGCAACGCCCCGAGCACCGCCGCCGCGATCGGCGCGACGCTGACGTAGGCGATCATCTTGATCGCCAGCGCGGTTCCGAGGACCGCTCCGGCGTCCGCGCCGGCCAGGTCGTAGGCCAGCAGTCCCAGCGCGACGGTCGCCAAACCGGTGCCGGTGAGGGCCACGACGTGTGCCCCGAACAGGTGGCGATACGTGCGGTTGCGCAGAACAGCGAGCATGCGTGGCACTATATGTGCTCATGTACGCACGCGACGACGTTGCAACAACGCAGGACTGGCAACAGCTACCTACTGGCGGACACGTCGAAGCGGCTGTCGACGGGTTCCGGATGCTCGCCGACTCGACGCGTTTCCGCATGTTGTGGCTGTTGTGCGGGGCCGAGTACGACGTGACGACGCTGGCCTCGGAGGTGGGTATCGCGCGCCCTGCGGTGTCGCAACATCTCGCGAAATTGAGGCTGACCGGACTGGTGACCGTGCGCCGTGAAGGCAGGCGGATGCTCTATAGGGCGCGAGGCGGCCACGTACGGCGGCTGTTGTTCGAGGCGGTCAACGCCGCCGATCACCACATCACCGGCAAACCGGACCACGACTGAGCGGCAGGAGACGGCTGTGGATCAACGACGGCGCACAATGACCCGGATCGTGGCGGCGGTCGCCATCACTGCGATCGTGCTGACGCTGCTGTACGCGGCGGTGGCGAACTTCTGACGCGGCCAGTAAGACGCGATCAGTAACGAGTGCGGTCGGTAGCGCAGGCGACGAGCAGCATCGCGGTGGCGAAAGCGAGCAGGTGGTCACCGCTGAGCGCGCACATGCACGCCAGCGCGAACCACAGCAGCAGCTTCATGGACCAAGGTTAGGGACCATATGACCTTGATCGCAGCTGAAATTGGGGAACCCTTAACAATCACGCACTATTGCAAATAGTGGGCAGGAAAATCCTTAGGTCAAGAACGCGAGGATGCTTTCGGCAAGCCGCGCTTCGATCGCGTGCGGGTCGGCGGCGGTGGTCTGACGGAACCTCTGCGAGGCCACCAAGGAGAGCAACCACCAGGCGGCGGCTTCGGTGTCGAGGTCGGCACGGAGCTCGCCGTCTGCCCGGCCGCGGTCGAGCAGACCGGTGATCGTGGCGGCGAACCGCCGCACGGCACGGCGGGTGGCCGCCTCGATCTCCGGTTCGTCGTGGATCGTGGACGCGTCAGCGAAGATCGCTCCCACTGAGCCCGCGCTGTGCACGTGCTGCAGGTGCTCGGGATCGAGCATCAACTTGAGCAGGCCGGAGACCGGGACGTCCGCGCTCGTGACGCGGTCGACCATGCGGCAGATGTGGTCGGCGGCGCGGTCGACGACGGCGGCGAACAGGGTCGCCTTGGTGCCGAAGTTCTGGAACACCACCGGTTCACTCACGCCGATCTTGCGGGCGACGGCCGACGTCTTGCACCGCAGGTAGCCGACCTCGGCGAACAGCTCAGCGGCCGCCACGAGAATCGACTCGCGGCGCTCCTCGGCGGTCATCCGGGTCCGGCGCTCCCGTTGTTCGGTCACGGAAGCATCCTAGACACCTCTACTTAGTCGTGACTAAGCTCGCGCCATCACGACTTAGTCGTCACTAAGTTAGAGGAGCAGACGATGCACAAGGCACACGAGAGGTCGCCAGGAGGCGCTCCCGGCGCGATCCGCCACGCTCGCGCTTACGAACTGGCCTCCGCCCTGGCATTCGCCGGCAGCCGACGCCGCATCTTCGGGCGCCTCGTCGCGCTCGCCGGCGTACGCGTGGGCGACGAGGTGCTCGACGTGGGCTGCGGACCCGGCTACCTCACCTCGCTCGCCGCGCAGGCTTCGCCAGGCGGACGCGCGGTCGGCGTCGACGTGTCCGAGCAGATGGTCGAGGAAGCGCGACGCAAGCGGGCAGGCGGCAACTGCTCGTTCGTGCTCGGCAAAGCAGAGGCGCTGGACCTGCCGGACGCGTCGTTCGACGTCGTGCTGTCCAGCCTGGCGATCCATCACATCCCCGAGGAGGCCAGAGGCCAGGCGTTCGCGGAGATGTTCCGGGTCCTGCGCCATGGAGGCCGGGTGCTCATCGCCGACTTCCAGCCTCCCAAGGGACGTCTGGCCAGGCACCTGGTCGGCGCGGCGGCCGGCGAGACGATGCGCGACAACCCGGTCGAGCGGATCGCGCCCATGCTCCGTGACGCCGGATTCGATCTCGGGGCGACCACGCGGGTCAGCTGGTTCCTGCACTGCGTCCGGGCGGACAAGCCGCTGTGAAGGGACGGCTCGCCGGCAAGCTCACCGTGGTGGCCGTGCTCGCCGGACTGATCATCCACATCGGACTCGGCTATCGCCTCGGCCTCGTGATCGCCGGGATCGCCATCGCGGCGCACCTGCTCGCAGGCGTCGTGGTCCGCAGGTTGTGGCGGCGCCGCACCCCGACCTGACACCATCGACGCCGTGCTGAGCAAGCTGGGTGAGCTGGAACGTGCGGCGATGGAGGTCCTGTGGGACAGCCGCACGCCGATGCTGGTGCGCGACGTCGCGGAGTCGCTCTCCAAGCGCGACCTCGCCTACACCACCGTGATGACCGTCCTGACCCGCCTCGCGTCGAAGGGCTTCGTCCAGCGCGAGGCCGATGGCCGGGCGTGGCGGTACTCCCCCGTCGCCAGCCGTGAGGAGTACGTCGCCCAGCTCATGCTCGACGCGCTGTCGCTCACCGGCGACCGTGAGGCCGCCCTGACCCACTTCGCCCGGTCGGTGAGCAGTCCTGAGGCCGAGATGCTGTCGCAGGCGCTCGCCGACAAGCAGGACGAGACGTGAGCGCCGCACTGCACCTCGTCGTCACGCTGGCCATCTGCCCGGTGGCGGCACACCTCCTGGTCAGGGCGCGATGGGTGTGGCGCGCACCGGGCACCGGCATCGCGTTGTGGCAGATGCTGGCGGCCACGTGGGTGCTGTCGCTGGCGGGCGTGCTGATCACGCTCGGCCTCGACCCGTACGACGCACCCATCCCCGAAGCGCTGTCCGCGTGGGCGGGCGATCCACTGTCCACTGTGACCCAGGACGTGCTGGTGGCAGGCGGGCTCGCCGTCCCGGTCGCGTTCGTCGCGGTGCTCGTCACCTCGTGGTTCACGGTCGCGCGGATCAGGCGGCGCCATCGGGACGTGCTGGCGCTGGTCAGCCGCACGGACGAGGCCGCGCCGGGCGCGCTGGTGGTCGACCATCCTGTCGCGGTGGCGTACTGCCTCCCGGGCACGCCGTCGTCGGTGGTGCTGAGCACGGGAGCGTTGCGCAACCTGTCGACCGCCGAGCTACACGCGGTGCTGGCGCACGAACGGTCCCATGCCCGCGAACGGCACGACCTGGTGCTGCTGCCGTTCGTCGCGCTGCGCCGGTGCGCGCCACGCGTGGCGGACGCGGTCGCGTTGCTCGTCGAGATGCGAGCGGACGACCGCGCCTGCCGCGAACACGGCCCGGAAGCACTCGCTTCTGCGCTCCACCGGTTCACGGCCAGCCCACCCGCAGGCGCGCTGGGCATCACAGCCGCCTCGGCACGCCTGGAGCGCATCGCGAACCGGACCAGCGCCTCGGCGTTGCAGCGGTGGACGGCGCTGGTCAGTGGCCTGACACTGGTGTCGACACCGCTCAGCTTCCTGGTCTTCTGAGCTCCGCCGGAGATCTACTACAAGCCGTAGTGCTACATTCCGTAGTAGATCTCCTTCGTCCACGGAAGAGCCTCATGATCGATGTGTTGCCCACGGTGCTGACCGTGCTCGCGCTCGCCGGCGCCGCGTGGTCGCTGCTGCTGATCGCGCTCAACAAACCGTTGCTACCGCTGACGAAGCTGTCGTGGACCCTGGTGGCAGGGCTCGCGGTGCTCGAGGTGGGACTGCTCGTCCAGGCCGTCATCGGCGTCGTGGCGCTGCTCGGTGCCGATCGCGACATCGAGCGCTGGTCGTTCGTCGGCTACCTGCTCGGCCCGGTGGTGATCCTGCCGGTCGCGGTCGTGTGGTCGGCCGCCGAACGCACCCGGTGGAGCGCGGGCGTACTGGTGGTGGCCTGCCTCAGCGTCCCGGTGATGATCGTGCGCCTCGGCCAGATCTGGGCGGGCCATGCCTGAGACGCGCCAAGGTCCCGGCCGGATGCTGATCACCGTCTACGGCGTCTTCGCGATCGCCGCCACGTCGCGGTCGGCCGTGCAGATCGCCACCCGCTTCTCCGATGCGCCGGTCGCCTACGTGCTGTCGGCGTTCGCGGCCGTCGTCTACGTGCTGGCCACCGTCGCCCTCGCGCTGGGCGGCCGCACGTCACGCCGGATCGCGCTCGTCGCGTGCTCGGTCGAGCTCGCAGGCGTCGTGCTAGTGGGCCTGACGAGTCTCCTTGTGCCGCAGGCGTTTCCGGACGCGACCGTGTGGTCGTTCTTCGGCATCGGGTACGGGTTCGTGCCGCTCGTGCTGCCGGTGCTCGGCCTGTGGTGGCTGCGGAGGACCGCGTGAGCCTGCTCAGCGACTGGCTGTTCACCAGCGCGTTCGGGATCTACATGGCCGCGGCGCTGCTGGGCGCCGCGGAGTGGTCGCTGACCCGCTACTCCGGCGGCGCACCCCGTGCCGCCATCCGATGCGGCAGGATGGGCGTCGCGCTGACCGTGCTGGGCGCTGGTCTGCACCTGGGTTCCTTGGTGCTGCGAGGTGTTGCGGCGCAACGGGTTCCGTGGGGCAACCTCTACGAGTACATGTCGTCCGTCGGCCTCATCGCGGTGGCGGCGTGGCTGTACCTGGTGTGGCGGCACAACGTTCGCCGCTTGTCGGTGTTCGTGTTGCTGCCGCTGGCGTTGCTGCTGTTCATCGGCGGCAACCAGCTGTACGCCGAGGTAGCACCACTGCAACCCGCCCTGCGGTCGTACTGGATCGCCATCCACGTCGCCGCCGCGATCATGGCCAGTGGCGTGTTCCTGTTGTCCGGCATCGTGAGCGCCCTGCACCTGTGGGCCGAACACCGTCCGGTGAAACGACTTCCGCCCGCCGAGCACCTCGACCGCGTCGCCTACCGCACCGGCACGTTCGGCTTCGTGACCCTCACGTTCGCGATCATCACCGGCGCGGTGTGGGCCGAAGCCGCCTGGGGACGCTACCGGAAGGTGGGCCTGTGCTCGGCTCTTTAGGGCGGAGGTGAAGGCCCGTGCTGAGAGGGCTGTCAAGACCTGGGCGGTGTCCTAGGCCGGGCGGTTTTGCTGCTCGATGTACTGACGCAGGCCACTGAGCGGGGCGCCGCCGACGGACCCGGCGAAGTACGAACCCGACCAGAGCTTGGTGGCCCGGTAGTAGTGCCGTCGCAGGTCTGGGAATTCCTGCCGCATCCGGCGGCTGGAGACTCCCTTGAGGGAGTTGACCAGCTTCGCCAGGGCGACTTTGGGCGGAAAGTCCACGAGCAGGTGGACGTGGTTGTTCTCGCCGTTGAACTCGACCAGCTCGGTCTCGAAGTCGGCGCACACCAAACGCAGTGCCTGCCAGTGCGGATGCCTTCGAGATCAGCCATTACCCAATGGGTACGGTGGCGTTGTGCAGCTCCGTTACAACTTCCGGATGTACCCGGACGCCAGGCAGCGCGAGGCGCTGGCCCGGTCGTTCGGGTGCGCCAGGGTGGTGTTCAACGACGGACTCAGGCTGCGCCGGCAGGCACGGGAGAACGGCGAGAAGCACGTCTCGGACGGGGACCTGTCCAAGCAGGTCATCACCCTGGCCAAGGACACACCGCAACGGGCGTGGCTGGGCGAGGTGTCGTCGGTGGTGTTGCAGCAGGCCCTCGCGGACTTGAACGTGGCGTACCGCAATTTCTTCGCCTCCATCTCAGGCAAGCGCAAGGGTCGCACGGTCGCGCCGCCCCGATTCCGGTCGCGCAAGGACAATCGGCAGGCCATCCGGTTCACCAGGAACAGTCGGTTCAGGGTGCTGGACAACGGTCGGCTCCGGTTGCCGAAGATCGGGGACGTGGAGGTCCGTTGGTCTCGCAGCCTGCCGTCCGAGGCCAGCTCGGTCACGGTGATCCGGGACGCGGCCGGCCGGTACTTCGCGTCGTTCGTAGTACGGACCACGGACGAACCGTTGCCGGAGACAGACTCGGCAGTCGGCATCGACCTGGGGCTCACCCACTTCGCGTCCTCTCGGACGGTACGAAGGTGGCCGCGCCGAAGTTCCTGCGCAGGGCTGCGCGCAAGCTCAAGCGGCTGCAGCAGGATCTGTCTCGCAAGACCAAGGGATCGAACAGGCGTGAGAAAGCCGTCGTGAAGGTAGCCCGCGCCCATGCGCGGGTGGCCGACACCCGGCGGGACTGGCAGCACAAGCTGTCCACGGCGATCATCCGCGACAACCAAGCGGTGTACGTCGAGGACCTGTGCGTCGTCGGTCTCGGCCGGACCCGGCTTGCGAAGTCCGTGCACGACGCGGGCTGGGCCGGCTTCACCAGCATGCTGGAGTACAAGGCCGCCCGGCACGGACGCACCTTCGCCAGGGTGGACCGGTTCTTCCCGTCCACCCGCATGTGCTCGGACTGCGGCCGGATCAACGAGAAAATGGCCCTGGATGTCCGGTCGTGGGTGTGCCCGTGCGGCAGCACCCACGACCGGGACGTCAACGCCGCGCAGAACATCAAGGCCGCCGGGCAGGCGGACTTCAACGACCGTGGAGCGCAGGTAAGACCAGCAGTGATGCCGGCACCGCGCGACGAAGCGGTAACCCACCCGGACGCCGCGTGTTCCACGCGCAGCGTGGAGGGAATCTCCGTCCTTTAGGCCGGAGAGGATGCCAATGGGGCTGGGATCCCAAGGAGACGGTCGCGTTCGTCTCGTGGGTTTGCTATGTCGCTTACCTGCACGCCCGCTCGACCGCCGGATGGCGCGGCAAGCCCGCCGCGTGGATCAACGTCATCGGGATGATCGCCGTGCTGTTCAACCTCTTCTTCATCAACCTGGCGATCTCCGGCTTGCACTCGTACGCCGGCACTTCCTGAGTCGGGCGCCGCCGCGGATGCCTTCCGCGGCGCGCCGTCACCTGACCGCGGTCAGGACCTCCACTGCTGGTTGGACTGACCCGAGCAGGACCACAGGATCAGCTGGGTGCCGTTGGCGGTACCCCGGCCGTTGGCGTCCAGGCAGAGGTTGTTGAGCGCGTTGGTGATCGTGCCGTCGGCGTTGACGTTCCACTGCTGGTTCGAGCCGCGCTGGCAGTCCAGATCGCCACCGGGGTGCCGTTGGCAGAACCCCAGCCGGAGGCTTCCAGGCACTTGTTGCCGTAAACCACCAGTTGCCTGCTGGAGGTGTAGGTCCAGTTCTGGTTTGTTCCGCCGTGGCAGTCCCACAGCTGGACCTGCGTGCCGTTGGCGGTGGTCGCCCCCGGAACGTCCGTGCAACGGCCGGAGGGCACCCCGATGATCTGCCTGCCCGCCACGGGATCGCCGATGGTGCCCGGCACGGAGCGCAGCGCGCTGTACCAGGTCGCGGCCATCTTGTCGTAGCCGGTGGCGGTCGGGTGGACGCCGTCGATCAGGTCGGAAGTGGTGAGTGCGGAGTGCATGTCGACCAGACGCACGCGCTTGCCCGCGTTGACCTTGCTCTGCACCATTCCGGGGATCGTGGCGTTGTACGCACGCGCGGCGGACTCCCGCTCGTCGCCGCCCATCGGGATGATCGTCGCGACGAACACGTCGGCGTTGGGCGCGGTGGCGGTGATGCGATCGACCAGGGCGGACAGGCGTGCGGGCGCGTTGGCCAGGTCGAAGTTCTGGATCACGTCGTTGGTGCCGATGTGCAGCAGAACGGTACGTGGGTTGGTGTTCTGGAGCCAGGTCACGACGTTCGCGTTGATCTGGTCGATGCGCCAGCCGGGGTGACCCTCGTGGTCGTGGTCGCCCAACGACGCCGGGCCGTTGAACTCCGCACCGACGAAGTCGACGCGGTAGTTCCCGCTCCCGAACCGCTGCCACAACCCGATGCGGTAGCCGCCCGGCACCTGCGTGCCCTCGGTGATCGAGTCGCCCAAGGGCATGACCCGTGTTCCACCGTTGGACTCCGCGACCGCCGGTGCGGCGGGCAGCAGCGCGGCGGTGACCAAAGCGGCAGCGCAGGCGATGAGCCGCCGTAACCTTGCCTGCATCATGTTCTCCTTGCCCACGTAAGAACGTTGCGTTAACGCTAACACTGAATAGCGCGGCAACGCCGTGTCAAGAAGACAATCCACTTGAGACGCTCCGGGACATGACCGGCCAGTAACCTACTCGCAGGGAAAACATCTCGCGCGCACTAGTCGTCAGGGCGATGAAGTCCCTGTCCTGCAACGCAATATGTCTTGCGTCGACCTGCGGAGGCCACGGTCAAAGCCAGTCGTCAGCGCCGGTGCCGCACCCCCGGCGGCCACATTTGATACGTTTCAATCGTCTGTCTCGGTTTTAGTGGGCCTTGCCGCCGCATTTCCCTGGTGTTAACGTTCACATCCCGCAACGCGCACCCGGTGTCACGCGTCCAGCGATGCCTTCCTCCGCCACAGGCGCCGAGCGGACCTCGGGAAAGTCAAGGCGGACAACGACATGGTCAAAACGGCGACGATCAGCAGCATCACCGCGGGGCTCAACGCCGCGAACGGCGCCCGTTCGACGTACGGCAGCGACTCGGCCAGCATCAGACCCCACTCCGGTGCGGGCGGCTGGGCGCCGAGACCGAGGAATCCCAGCGAGGCCAGCCCCAGCGCGATGGCGGGCAGGCGCAGAACAGCGTTGCGGGCGACCGGCCCCGCGACGGCCGGGAGCACGTGGTGAAGCGTGATCCGCGACGGTGACGCCCCGAGTGCGCGATGCGCGGTGATGTGGGCCGAAGCACGCGTCTGTTCCACCAGTGCGGCGGCGTGCGCGGCCAGGCGGGCCACGAGACCAGGTGCGACGGCGAGCGAGGCGCGATCGTGCCGGGGCCCAGCACGGCGGCCACGAGGATGCCGGCGATCACGGGCGGCAGCCGCGTTCGTCGCCTCCGCCGTACCTCTCGCGATCCCCGGCAGGAAGCCGATGGCCATGGCGACGACGTAGGAACACACGCAGACCGCGACGGCCACGCCGATCGTGGCCGGTGCGCCGTGCGCGACCCGCGCCAGCACGTCGCGGCCGAGGCCGTCCGTGCCCAGCGGATGGGCCAGGCTCGGTGACGCGAGCCTGGCCGCGGTGTCGATCCTCAGGGGATCACGCACCAGGCCCCATCCGATCACCACCGCCATCAGCGCCGCGGTCCCCACGGGAACCGCGACGTGCCACTTGCCCGGCGTCGGCCGGGAATGGGCGGGCAACGACAACGCGGCGTCCCGCAGTGCCGGACCGAGCATGCGCAGGCGCACGACACCGACGGCCGCGCCGGCCACCAGGCCCAGCAGCACGAGTGCGAGCACGCAACCCTGCAGCATCGGCAGGTCCTGCGCCCGCGCCGCTCCCAGCGCCGACCGGCCGATGCCGGGAACCGCGAAGACGGTTTCCACCGCCACGGCTCCCCCGGTCAGGCCGACCACGATCAAGCCTGCCTGTGGCAGCAGCGGCGGCAGAGCACGCCACAGGACTCCTCGGACGAGGGTCGATCGAGTGCAGCCCCACGACCGCCACACCGCCACCCAGGGCTCGCGGAAGACCGCGGGAACGGCGTCACCGAGCAGCGTGCCCAGCACCGCGCCCGCGGGGATGCCGAGTGCGAGCGCGGGCAGCACGAGGTGGTGCGGGCCTGCCCAGCCGTACGGCGGGAACAACCCGAGCCACACCGACAGGGTCACCAGCAGCACCGCGGCGAGCAGGAACTCGGGCAGCGCGGCCAGCGCCGCACCGGTCGCACCACTCGCTCCTGCCGTGTCGCCGCGTGCACCGCGCATCAAGGCCGGCAGGCACAGCGCTGACGACACGACGAGCGCGACCACGGACGCCGCGGCCATCAGCGTCAGCGAGACCCCGAGACCGGACAGCACGGCCGGCAGCACCTCGGCGCCGTTGATCCACGATCGGCCGAGGTCACCACGCATCAGTCCGAACACCCAGCCGGCCAGCAGGTCGACGGGACCGGCGTCGAGGCCGAGCTGCCGGCGTACCGCGGCCAAGGCCTCCGGTGTCGGCTCCTGCTCGGCCGACAGCGCCCGCAGCACCGACAACGCTGGATCACGCCCTGACAACCAGGGCAGCAGCCCCACCACCGCAACGATCAGCACGAGCGCACCGAGCCGCGAGACCACGACTCCCGCGCGTCCGCGCACGTGCTCGGACATCACTTCACGTGCGTGGTCGGGGTGATCAGCGCCCGCTCGCGCGGGTCCTTCACCGAACCGGCGACCGAGGTGGCGTCACCCTGGATCACGCGCTCGTGCAGCATCGGGATGGCGGCGTCGGTGCGCAGCACGGCCGCCTCGGCCTCGAGGATCGCCGCGCGACGCTGATCGCCGGCCTCGGTGGCGTCGGCCTTCCGGACCGCCTGGTCGACGTTCTCGTCGCACAGCTGCGCGATGTTGAACGAACCGCCGCAGGTGAAGTCCGACTTCAGGTAGGCGACCGGGTCACCTGAGTCGATCACGGTCGCCCTCGACAGGATGAACATGTCGAACTTGCCCGCCAGCATGTCCTGCTCGATGTGGGCGTACTCGCGCACGACCTGGTTCACCTTGAACCCGGAGTCCTGCAGCTGCTGCTGGACGATCGCGGCGACCTCGGGCAGTTCCGCGCGGTCGGTGAAGGTCGCCAGCGTGATCGTGGCACCGTTCGCCCGGCCTGCCGCGACGCGGCCGGTGAGCTCCTTGCGGGCCTGCACAGTCCACGGCAGTGCCGGTCCGAGCAGTCCCTTGGCGACGTCGGCGCGGTTTTCGTAGACACTGCTGACGATCTGGCCGCGGTTGATCGTCTCGCGCACGGCGGCACGCAGCGCGTGATCGGCGAAAGGCCCGGACTTCGTGTTGAGGTACAACGTGTTGGTGCGCGGCATCGGCACCTCGCTGATGGTCTGCGGATCGAGCAGTGCGGCCTGCGAAACCGGGACCGCTTCGGCGATGTGCGCCTCACCGCTGCGGATCGACGCCGCACGAGCGGTGCCGTCCGGCACGAACGACGCGTCGATCCCCGCGGCCTTCGCCTTCTCACCCCAGTAACCGTCGTAGCGGTCGAGGGACGCGCTCGTGGTCCCGTTGATCCGCACCAACCGGAACGGCCCGCTGCCGGTGCCCACCGGGTTGACCTTGCCGTCCGCCGCGTACGCGCTTTCAGCCAAAATGGACAGCTGCGGTGACGACAAACGCTGCGGCAGCAACGGGTCCAGCGTTCCCGTCGTGACGATCAGCTTCTCCCCCGCCACCGACGCGGTCAGCGTGACGCCGTCGAGAATGCGCGGCTTCGGCACCGCCTTCATCGCCCTGGTGAGGGTGTTCACGGCCACCGCGGCCGTCAGGGTGCTCCCGTCGTGAAAGGTCACTCCCTTCCGGACGGTGAACTCCCAGACCGTGTCCGAGGTGCGCCGCCACTCGGTGGCCAGCCCAGGACGCGCGTCCCCGTTCTCGTCCAGCGTCACCAGCGTTTCCGCCGTCGACCAGCGGGACAGCTTGAACGCGTCATCGCTGAACGGAGTCAGGCCTGACCGCGGCGGCAGCATCATGGCCAGCTTGATCCTCCCGCCGCCGGACGTACCGGTGGTCTGCGCCCCGGAGGCGAAGCACCCGGCGAGGAGAGCCGAAACGGCGGTGAGTCCAACGGCGACCAGCGGCGCGCGGCGATGCATGGAGGATCCCTGTCGTCATGAGAACGCTAACAACCTGCGACGGTAGCTCATGACAATCATTTGCATCTAGGTGGCGAGTCGCACATCACGTGGCCGGACTTCGTTCCGATGTGGACGGTTCGGTCAGTGGAGATCCACCGGTCCGTAGAGCGCGTGCTCGGCACCGGTGACGAACGCCCAGTACCGGTCGCCATAGGACCAGTGCCACCACTCGGTGGGGTAGTTGACCAGCCCTGCTCCGCCCAGTGCGTCGGCGAGAAGTTGCCGGTTGGCGCGGGCCGCCGGGCTGACGTTCTCCGCCGCCGTGTAGCAGGCGCCTTCGCTTTCTTCGGGACTGGCGTTCACGCGAGTCCCCATGTCGAGCTCCTGCCCGTCACGGGAGACGAGAGTGAGGTCGACGGCGGCGCCTGCGCTGTGCGGAGCGATCTCCGGCGGCGACACGTACCTGCTCGCGGCCGTCCGCACCTGCTCCGCGGACCAGTCCGGATGGCCGGCCCGCAGCTCGTCGGCGTAGCGCTCGAAGTAGAAGCGTTGCAGTGAGGGCGGCCGGTAACCCTCGACGAACAGGAGGCGGATGCCTTCCGGAAGCAGCTTCTGAGCGCTCAGCAGACGGTTCAGGAGGTCTTCCCTCAGGTACGCGAACGCACCTCGGTCATCGCGCTTGCGCGCGTCGACGGCGATCGCCTGGTCTCGCCGGACGTCGCGGAGAGGTTCCCCGCTGTCGAGGACCGGAATCGCCGCGATCCTCGCGTCCGACATGAGGACGACTTCACCCACGTTCACTCACTCCCGGTAGCTCCACCTGTGTTCACGCGACCGTATACCGGGTGATCTTGGACGTGGTGCCTGGCAGTAACAGGTCATGGCGTGGATCGCGGGCCCGCCGCGGCGAAACCATGGTCGTGTCCGCGAGGGAGGGACCACCATGGATCAGCCGATGCCGCCCGAGAACCAGACCAACCAGGTCGACGATCCACAGGTCGCTGTCCTGCCAGGAGCGACCGACTGGTCCCCGAACCCACCGGCCTTCGTACCCGAGCGGGTGTTCCGGCCCCGTGACGCGGTGGCCGCCGCCATCGGCAACGCCTCCCTGCTCAGCGTTGGGTACCTGCTGCTGGGGCGGCGCCTGCTGGCCGTCCTGGCCATGCTGGGGACCGTCGTGCTGGTGACCGTCGTCGTCGCCGTGCCGTCGGTGTGGTTCGAAGTGGCCGTGCTGGCGTGGTGGGCGGCCATGATCTGGCACGGCTGGTACCTCGGCGGAGGACGGGCCGGTTCCGTGGTGCGCAAGCACCGGCGGATCGCGCTCGCCGTCACGGTTCCTGTGCTGCTGGTCTTCGGGCTGGTGCGGTTCGACGCCGCGCGACTCGAGGGACACGTCACCGAGGCCCGGCAGCAGGGTGACTGCGCGCGGGCGGAGACCGAGCTGGCGAAGGTGTGGTTCGGCCACCGCGTGGTCGACGCGCCGATGACCATGCGCACCGACCGGACCGTCGACGCGTGCCGGCGGCTCCGGGAGGCGTCGGGCAGGCTCAACGACTCGTTGGCCAAGGGCGACACGGACGCACTGGGCGCCGGCTTCCGCGGCCTCAACGCGGTGCTGGCGGAGCTGCCCGGCCACGACAAGATGGTCGACGTCGCGCTGGACCGGTTCCTCGGCGGCCTGCCCACGAAGGACAGCTGCCGCACCAGCTCACTCACCGACTGGCTGAAGAGCAGGAAACCCACCGGCAACGGGCTGGACCGGGCGGCGACCGTGGTGCCGCGCGTCGCACCTGCGGCGCTCGTCGGGTGCGCCGACGAGCGGATGGCGGCCAACCACTTCGGCCACGCCCAGCAGCGGTACCAGCAGCTGCTCGACGAGTACCCCGGCCACGAGCTGACCGGCAAGGCGCAGGAGGGTGTCACGAAGGCGAGGCTCGCGGCCGAGCTGGCGCACGTCCGCAACCTGCACGGCGGCTACTGCGGCCAACCCGCCGCCTACAGCGGTGCGCCCGAGTTCCGCAAGGGCGCCGTCAACCGGGCGGTGATCTGGGGCAACCGCGAGTACGTGGACAAGCTGCCCGGTGACTGGCTCACCCACGACGTCGGCGAGGCCGTGCTGGTGGTGTGCACGGGCCAGACCGAGTTCGGTGCCCCGACGCAGACCTGCCCGTACCGGGCCGCCAGCACCGGCCGGGTCGCCGGTGTGACCTTCCGCAAGATCGCCATCCCGGTCAAGGCGTACGAGCTGCGCACCGGGAAGGTCGTGGTGGATACCAAGGTGGAGATCGGTGGCGAGAGCTGCCCGAGCACGTTCCTCGCCTCGGCCGACGGCCCGCCGCCGGACAGGTACGTGAGCCCGTCCGACGGCGACATCCGAGCGGGCTACGCCGCGGTGATCACCCCTTGACGGGTTGGGCGTTGATCGGGGGCCCTGGAGCACCCCCTCCTGGCCGCACGCCGGAGGGGGTGCTCGTCGGGACCGGCACGGTGGCGAGCCGCCGTCGGGGACGCGAGGACGACCTCCACGACGCCACATCGTGGCGGTCCGCGTCCCACTCCCGACACCGGGCCGGATACCTGGGAGCGTTCCCAGATGAGGCCGGACTGTAACCACGGGGAAGCGACTCGGGAAGGGGTCGTCGAATCTGTGGTCGATATCAGAGCGAACCTCATGTTGCACTTCGCGTAATCGAAGCGGGCAATCGTGGCTCGCAACTTCCGATCGGCCCCACCGAAACGGCCGCTCCCGCACACGCTCGGTAGATGAATTCGCCGAGACAATAGGCCATTTCAGCGAGAGGCCGTCGAACGACATTCGACTTCTTCGTGTGACAGCCACGTAAAAATTACGCCGAACGGCCTCAAGTAACGATGATCCTGTCGCGTCGACACAGCCTCCACCTGGCTCTTCTTGACTCCGAAAACATTCCCAGGGCCATTCGGCAGAGCGAGCGGACGACGTTCAGGTCATGACAAAAGCCCGATCGTCGGCATTTCTCGAAGCATTCGGCAGGCACCCCTGTCGGGAAGGTTTCGTGACCGTTACAGTCCCGAACCTGGGAGCGCTCCCAGTCGAATCCGAACCCTGTCATCGGAGGCTCACGTGCACAGTCGCATGTCGAGAGCTGTGGCAGCCGCCCTCGTCGCGTTGCTCGCAGGGCTGACCGGCCCTCTGATGCCGCGGTCGGAGGCCGCGCCCGCGTTCAACTACGCGGAGGCGCTGCAGAAGTCGGTCTGGTTCTACGACGCCCAGCGGTCGGGGAAGCTGCCGCCGGGCAACCGCGTGAGCTGGCGCGCGGACTCGGCGCTGCGCGACGGCTCCGACGTCGGGCTCGACCTGTCCGGTGGCTTCTACGACGCCGGTGACCACGTCAAGTTCGGGCTGCCCTTCGCGTTCAGCATGTCGATGCTCGCCTGGGGCGCCGTGGAGAACCGGGACGCGTACGCGGGCTCCGGCCAGCTGCAGCACCTGATGACGAACCTGAAGTGGGGCACGGACTGGATCATCAGGGCGCACCCGTCCCCGAACGTCGTCTACGGGCAGGTCGGCGCGGGCAACCCCGACCACGCCTGGTGGGGATCGGCAGAGGTCATGCCCATGGCCCGCCCGTCGTACAAAGTGGACACTTCCTGTCCAGGATCCGACCTGGCGGGCGAGTACGCGGCGGCGATGGCGTCGGCGTCTATGGTGTTCAAGGACACCGATCCCGCCTATGCGGCCACCCTGGTCACGCACGCCAAGCAGCTCTACTCCTTCGCGGACACCTACCGCGGCAAGTACAGCTCCTGCATCACCGACGCCGCGAACTTCTACAACTCGTGGAGCGGTTACCAGGACGAGCTGGTGTGGGGTGCGATCTGGCTGCACCGCGCGACCGGTGACGCGAGCTACCTGACGAAGGCCAAGGCGGAGTACCAGAAGCTCGGCACCGAGCCGCAGAGCACCGAACGCTCCTACCGGTGGACCATCGCGTGGGACGACAAGTCCTACGGGGCCTACGTGCTGATGGCCAAGCTGACCGGTGAGCAGACCTACGTCACCGATGCCAACCGCTGGCTGGACTTCTGGACCACCGGGCACAACGGCAACCGCGTGCGCTACTCCCCCGGCGGCCAGGCCGTGCTCGACAGCTGGGGCTCACTGCGTTACGCCGCCAACACCGCGTTCGCCGCGCTGGTGTACTCGGACTGGCTGTCCACACGCGACAGCACGCGCGCCAGGACGTATCACGACTTCGGTGTGCGGCAGATCAACTACGCCCTCGGCGACAACCCGCGCAGCTCCAGCTACGTGGTCGGGTTCGGCGCCAACCCGCCGCGCAACCCGCACCACCGCACCGCGCACGGCTCGTGGGCCGACAGCATCCAGGAACCGGCCACCAGCCGGCACGTGCTCTACGGCGCGTTGGTCGGCGGACCCAGCACCAACAACGACGCCTACACCGACAGCCGGAGCGACTACGTGATGAACGAGGTCGCGCTCGACTACAACGCGGGCTTCACCGGTGCGCTCGCCCGGCTGTACAAGGAGTTCGGCGGCACCCCGCTCGCGAGCTTCCCGGTGGCGGAGACCCCGGACGGTCCCGAGCTGACCGTCCAGGCGTCGGTGAACCAGAGCGCCGCCCAGTTCACCGAGATCAAGGCGTTCGTGCTCAACAAGAGCGCCTGGCCGGCCCGAACGTTCAACGGCACGTTGCGCTACTTCTTCACGCTCGACGGCGCCACCACTCCCAGCCAGATCAGCGTTTCCACGAACTACAACCAGTGCGGCACGGCGAGCGCACCGGCGCAGTACCGCGGCTCGGTGTACTACGTGGAGATCCCGTGCTCCGGCATCGCTCCGGCCGGCCAGTCCGCCTACCGCAAGGAAGTGCAGTTCCGCATCACCAGCACCGGCACGTGGGATCCGGCCAACGACTGGTCCCACGCCGGTCTCGGCAGCGGCAACGCGGTCGCCCAGACGGACCGGATCGTGTTGCGCCAGGACGGAAAGACGCTGTGGGGCCAGGAACCCGGCGGCGGCACCGACGACAGCGAGCCGCCGACCGTCCCGAGTGGACTGGCAGCCTCGAACATCGGCAGCACCAGCGTCACGCTGAGCTGGACCGTCTCGACCGACAACGTCGGCGTCACCGCGTACGAGGTTCTCAACGGCACCACCGTCGCCGGCTCGGCGGCCACCACCAGCCTCCTGGTCACCGGTCTCGAGCCGGACACGCCGTACTCGTTCTCGGTGCGCGCCAGAGACGCGGCCGGCAACGTCTCGGCCGCCGGCACCGCGGTCAGCACGCGGACCCTGCCCGGCTCCAGGAGCACGTTCGCGGTGCAGCACAAGGGAACCGGCGCGGCCGTCTCGAACCAGATCGGCGCCACGCTCCAGATGACCAACCGCGGCACCACACCGGTCAGCCTCGCCACCACGACCACGAGGTACTGGTTCACCGGCGACGCACCGGCCGCGACCTACCAGGTGTGGTGCGACTGGGCACAGATCGGTTGCGCCAACGTCCAGGCACGTGTGGTCAAGCTCGCCGCCGCCCGTCCGGGAGCGGATGCCTACGTCGAGTTGTCCTTCGCCTCCGGCAGCCTGGCGGCGGGCGCGGGCACCGGCGAGATCCAGCTGCGGGTGGCGAAGTCCGACTGGTCCGCCTTCGACCAGGCCGACGACCACAGCTACCGGGTCAGCGCCGCGCTCACCGACTTCGACCGGGTCACCGCCTACTCCGGTGGTGTCCTCACGTGGGGTGCCGAACCCTGACAAGCCTCGGCGCGGGACGTTCTGCGCGCCCAGGCGTGCCGCGCCGAATCCAGCACCGGCCGATGGCCGGCCCCTGCCCGCGTCCCCGGCACAACGCCGTGCCGGGGACGCGCTCTCACGGACGTGACGTGATCGACACGCGGCAGGTTCGCCCACGTTCGAACTGACGGTCGCTGACTCCTACGATGAGCGGCATGACGGAGATTGACCGGCAACGACGGCCCGGCCCGCGGATCGAGGAAGTCGCCCGACTGGCCGGGGTGTCCAAGTCGACGGTCTCCAGGGTGATCAACCGCGAGCCGTACGTGAGCACGAAAGCCCGCGACGCCGTGCACGAGGCGATCACCCGGCTCAAGTACAGCCCCAACCAGGCCGCCCGTTCGCTCGCGGGCAACAAGGCGAACGCCATCGCGCTGATCATCTCCGAACAGGGCAGCAGTGTGCTCGGCGACCCGTTCTTCGCCGGGCTGCTGCGCGGGGTGCACGCCGAGCTGGCCGGGCGGCACGTCCAGCTGCTGCTCATGCTCAGCCGCCCGGAGGACCACGACGACCTACTGGCCTACCTGGCCGGTGGACACGTCGACGGCGCGCTGCTCGTGAGCATGCACGGTGACGACCCGCTGCCGCGCCGGCTGCACGAGATCGGACTGCCGGTCGTCGCCGGCGGCCGCCCTCTCGGCGCGTCCTCCGTCCCGTTCGTGGACTCGGACAACTTCACCGGTGGTCTGGAGGCGGTGCGCCACCTGGTGTCACTGGGACGCGGCAGGATCGCGACGGTGGCGGGGCCGCGCGACATGGCAGCGGGGGTGGACCGGCTCAGCGGGTGGCGGCGTGGTCTCGGCGAGGCGAGGCTGTCCGCGGACCTCGTGGCGGAAGCCGACTTCACGCCGGAGAGCGGTGCCCGCGCGATGACCGAGCTGCTCGGCCGCGCACCCGATCTCGACGCCGTCTTCGTCGCGGCCGACATCATGGCCTTGGGCGTGCTGCAGGTGCTGCACGCCAGCGGCAGGCGGATCCCGGAGGACGTGGCGGTCGTCGGGTTCGACGACTCCCTGCTGGCCTCGACCGCGACGCCGCCGCTCACCACGGTCCGGCAGGACGTCGAGCAACTGGGCCGCACGATGACCTGGCGCCTGCTGGGCGAGCTCGCAGGCGAGGACGGGCTGCCACCGTCGCTTCTGCTGCCGACGTCCTTGGTGCGCCGCGCCAGCGCCTGAGCCCGAGAGCGATGAAGGGCGTGCTCATCGAGCGGCGAGGACGCGCGCCCACGGCTCATCGATGTCGGCCAGACCCAGCACGGCGACCACGTTGTCGAGCATTCCGGCGCCGAACCAGTGCCGCACGGCATCGTCGTCGCCGAGCAGCTGCCGAACCGTCTCGACCTGCTTGGCGTAGCACCGACGCACGGCCTCTCCTACGAGCGGCTCGGTGGCGGCGCAGTTCGCATGCATGAGAAAACGCAGGACGGTCCGGTCAGCGACGAGCGCGGCGTAGGCGGCACGCGCCGCTTCCACCGCCGCCTCTGGCCTGCCTGACGCCGGCGAGTGTGCGACCAGGGTCTCGGTCATCACGACGGACACGTGGTCGACCGCTGCCGCGAACAGTGCTTGCTTGTTCGGGTACAGGCGGTAGAGATACGGCTGCGAGATGCCGACCCGGTCGGCGATCTCGTGCGTCGTCGTGCCGTAGAAACCCTTGTGCGCGAAGCAATCGATCGCGGCGGCAACGACGGCCCGACGCCGCTCGTCGCTCTTGGTGCTGCTGCCGGCGGCGGGCATGGCATCAGTTAAACACGGCTCTTCTCAGCGTCCAAAAGTGACGCTGAGATCAGCGTCGGACGGTGTGAGTGCCTCGATCGCCACGAGCGGGTTCCAGTAGTCCAGGTAGTGGGTGATCAGCGCGTCGTCGTCGGTCCGGACGACGGAGATGCACGTCTGCTCGTACGGCTTGCCGGTCGGCAGTGCGGTACCCGTCGAGCGGAACTCTGCGATCACGAGACTCGGATCGACCGTCTCGTGGAACACCAGATCCACGAACTCGACGTTGAAGGTCTGGGGAAAGCTGCTCATGTGCGCGAAGAGCGCGTCCCGCCCCGTTACCCGCCTGGGCACGCCCGCCGGCGCGAACGGGAACTCGAGCACCCCGTCCGGGGCGAACAGCTTCACCCATTCGTCGGTGCGTCCCGCGGCGGTGAGCCGAAGGTGCTCGGACACGGCGTGCTGGGCAGCAGCGCGGCGGTGGGCGTCGACCTGCTCGACTGTCATGTTCAACCCCTATGTTAGTGATAGACCGATAACCTACCACGACAGACCTCACGGACGCCCGACCAGCATGCGGACCAGTGCACTCTGGGCCGGACCGACGCATCGCAGCACCTCGTTGCACACCGAAGAGCGCGTCGAGTGTTAACCGGCACGTCACAGTTCCGGGAACGCTCCCAGGTTTCCCAACTGTGACCTGTGCCAAAACGGCGAGGTCACCACGTTCTCGACACCTCAAACCGCCTGATGCCGACCTGAGTGTGTCTTGACACACTCTCGACACCAAGGCGACACTCCTCGGCATCTGGGAGCGCTCCCAGAATCCGCCCGCCGAGACCAGAGGAGTTCTCCCGTGCGACACCGTTGGGTCAGCGTGCTGATCTGTGCCGCCGTGTCCGCCGCCGCCACCACCGCATGCGGCTCGGGCGGGGCCAGTCAGTCATCGGACGGCAAGACCGAACTGACGATCGCGACGTTCAACGAGTTCGGCTACGAAGAGCTGTTCAAGGAGTACGAAGCCGCGCATCCGGACGTCAAGATCACACAACGCAAGACCGGCCAGGGCCAGCCTCACCACCAGAACCTGTTCACCAAGCTCGGCGCGGGCTCCGGCCTCGCGGACATCGAGGGCGTCGAAGAGGGCTACCTGAGCCAGGTGATGTCGAAGGCCGGGCAGTTCAACGATCTCAACGAGATCGGCCCGAAGCTCGAGGCCGGGCGCTGGCTGCAGTGGAAGACCGACGCCATCACCACCAAGGACGGCAAGCTCATCGGCTACGGCACGGACATCGGTCCGCTCGCCATGTGCTACCGCAAGGACCTGTTCGCGCAGGCCGGTCTGCCGTCGGACCCGGAGGGCGTCAAGGCGCTGTTCGCCACGTGGGACAGCTACTTCGCCGCGGGTGACCAGTTCATCGCCAAGGTCCCCGGCGTCGCCTGGTTCGACAGCGCCGCACAGGTGTTCAACGCCATGCACAACCAGCACGAGACCGGCTACTACGACAAGTCCGACAAGCTGGTCGTGGACACCAACCCCGACATCAAGGCGGACTGGACCGCGGTGACCACCGCCGTCGGCAAGGGACAGTCGGCGAGGCTCGCGGCGTTCAGCAACGAGTGGAACACCGGGTTCAAGCTCGGCAAGTTCGCCACCAAGACCTGCCCGTCGTGGATGCTCGGCGTGGTCGAGTCCCAGGCCGGTCCTGAGAACAAGGGCAAGTGGGCCGTCACCGACGCGTTCCCCAACGGCGGTGGCAACTGGGGTGGCTCGTACCTGAGCGTGCCGAAGCAGAGCAAGAACGCCAAGAAGGCCGCCGAGCTCGCTGCCTGGCTGACCGCGCCGGAGCAGCAGATCAAGGCGTTCAAGGCCAAGGGCACCTTCCCCAGCCAGGTCAAGGCGCTCGACGCGCCGGAGCTGCTGGAGCAGACCAACGCCTACTTCGGTGACGTCAAGGCCGGTGCGCTGTTCGCCACCCAGGCCAAGAAGGTCAAGGCCGCGCAGTACAAGGGTCCTGCGGACGGCCAGATCCAGGAGACCGTGTTCAGCCCGGCGCTGCAGTCGGTCGAGCAGGGTAAGAACGCCGAGGAGGCGTGGAAGACCGCCGTAGAGGGCGCGCAGAAGGCGGCCAAGTGACCGCCGTTCTCTCCAAGGTCGACCGCGGGCGAGCGGAGGAGGCTCGCCCGCGGCCGCCGCGGCGGCACCGAATGTCCCGATTGGACGCCAAGGTCTCGCCGTACCTGTTCGTCGCGCCGTTCTTCGTCCTGTTCGGCGCGATCGGGCTGTTCCCGTTGCTGTACACGGCCTACGTCTCGCTGTTCGACTGGGAGGTGGGCGCCGACGACCCGACGTTCATCGGCCTGGAGAACTACCGGACGCTGTTCGACGACGGGCAGTTCTGGAACGCGCTGTTCAACACGTTCAGCATCTTCGTGCTCTCCAGCGCCCCGCAGATTGTCATCGCCGTGGCGATCGCGGCACTGCTCAACGAGAACCTGCGGGCTCGCACCGGCTGGCGGATGGGCGTGCTGCTGCCCTACGTCGCCAGCCTCGTGGCGTTGACGATCATCTTCGGCAACCTGTTCGGCCCGCAGTACGGACTGGTGAACGACGTCCTCACGGCGGTGGGCATCGGTCCGATCGACTGGCAGGCCGACACGTTCGGCAGCCACGTCGCCATCGCCTCCATGGTCAACTGGCGATGGACCGGGTACAACGCCTTGATCGTGCTCGCCGCCATGCAGGCGATCCCCCGTGAGGTGCACGAGGCTGCACTCGTCGACGGCGCGAGTCCGCTGCGCCGGTTCTTCAGCATCACGCTGCCGATGCTGAAGCCGACGCTGATCTTCGTCATCGTCACCTCGACCATCGGCGGCCTGCAGATCTTCACCGAGCCGAAGCTGTTCGAGCCGTCGGGCGGCAGCGGCGGCGGCACGGAGCACCAGTACCAGACCGTCGTGCTTTACCTGTACCAGTCGGCGTTCCAGGGTCTCGATCTCGGCTACGCCTCCGCGATCGCGTGGGTGCTGTTCCTGATCGTGATCGCCGTCGCCGGAATCAACTTCCTCGTCACCAGGAGGGCGGTGCGATGACCAACCGCAGACCTTCGTTCCTGGTGTACGGGCTGCTCGGCGCGTTCGTGCTCGGCTCTGCGTTCCCGTTCTACTGGTCGTACCTGGTCGCGAGCCGCGACAACTCGGTGCTGACCGGTGACTTCACGCTGATCCCCGGCGGGAACTTCTTCGCCAACGCCAGCCGGGTGTTCGACACCATCCCGTTCTGGAAGGCGCTGGGCAACAGCTTCATCGTGTCCGGGACGGTGACCCTGTCGGTGGTGCTGCTGTCGACGCTGGCCGGGTTCGCCTTCGCCAAGCTGCGGTTCCGCGGCCGGGGTGTGCTGTTCCTGTTCGTGGTGGCGACGCTCGCGGTACCGACCCAGCTCGGGATCATCCCGCTGTACATGGCGATGGCCGAGTTCGGCTGGGCCGGTGAGCTCGAGGCCGTGATCGTGCCGAACCTCGTCACCGCGTTCGGCGTGTTCTGGATGCGGCAGTACCTGCTCGACGCCATCCCCGACGAGCTCGTCGAGGCGGCGCGGATGGACGGCTGCAGCCTGTGGCGGACGTTCTGGCACGTCGCGCTGCCGGCCGCACGGCCTGCCGCCGCGATGCTGGGCGTGTTCACGTTCATGCAGTCCTGGAACGACTTCCTGTGGCCGTTGGTCGTGCTCAACGCCGACAACCCGACCCTCCAGGTCGCACTGGAGAAGCTGCAGAGCGGTTACTACGTCGACTACTCGCTCGTACTCGCCGGGACGACTCTCGCGACCGTTCCGGTTCTCATCGTGTTCCTCGTGCTCGGGCGGCAGATCGTCGCCGGTGTGATGCAGGGCGCCGTCAAGGGGTGAAAATGGAGAACATTGTTTTCCCGCAGGGTTTTCTGTGGGGAGCCGCGACCGCGGCGTTCCAGGTGGAGGGTGCGACCGGTGAGGACGGTCGCACCGACTCCATCTGGGACGCCTTCTGCCGGGTGCCCGGCAAGGTCGTGGGCGGCGACACCGGCGAACCCGGGGCCGACCACTACCGGCGGTTCGAGCAGGACGTGGCGATGATGGCCGAGCTCGGGCTCAAGGCCTACCGGTTCTCGATCGCCTGGCCGCGGGTGCGGCCGGACGGCGGCAAGGTGAACCAGGCGGGCCTCGACTTCTACCGGCGGCTCGTGGACACGTTGCTGTCGCACGACATCGTGCCGTGGCCGACGCTCTACCACTGGGACCTGCCGCAGAAGCTCGAGGAGACCGGCGGTTGGGCCTCGCGCGACACGGCGTTCCGGTTCGCCGACTACGCGGCGGCCACCGTCGAGGCGCTCGGTGACCGCGTCACCACGTGGACAACGTTGAACGAACCGTGGTGCTCGGCGTTCCTGGGCTACGCGTCCGGTGTTCACGCGCCGGGCCGCACGGAGCCCGACGCCGCCGTCGCCGCGGTGCACCACCTGTTGCTCGCGCACGGGCTCGCGGCCGACACCATCCGCGCCGCTGAGCCGGAGGCGAAGGTGGGCATCACGCTCAACATGTACCCGATCATCCCGGTCGACCCGGCGAGTCCTGCGGA
This sequence comes from Lentzea indica, assembly GCF_012184385.1. GTDB lineage: Bacteria > Actinomycetota > Actinomycetes > Mycobacteriales > Pseudonocardiaceae > Lentzea > Lentzea indica. The sequence continues at coordinate 31,622 of NZ_VSRL01000031.1, read as the reverse complement.
CCTCGACGTCGCGCGCCGGCTCGACGGGCTGCAGCAGCGGATCTTCCTCGACCCGTTGCTGCGCGGTGAGTACCCCGCGGACATCGTGGCGGACCTCGAACCGTTCGGGTTCAGCGAGCACGTGTACGACGGCGACCTCGGCGTGATCTCGGCGCCGATGGACATGCTCGGCGTGAACTACTACACCGAGCACTACGTCAGCTCCTCGCCCAACGGCAGCGAGCCAGGTCCGTCTCCGTGGGTCGGCGTGCAGCACGCGTCGTTCCCCCGCCGCGACGCTCCGCGGACCGACATGGACTGGGAGGTCCACCCGGACGGGCTCACCGCCGTGTTGCTGCGGCTGCACCACGACTACCCGCGGCTTCCGCTCTACATCACCGAGAACGGCGCCGCGTTCCGCGACGACTTCTCGGGCAACGGTGCGATCGACGACGTCGACCGGACCGGATACATCGCCTCCCACCTGCGCGCCGCACACACGGCGATCACCGCGGGAGTCGATCTGCGCGGCTACTTCTGCTGGTCGCTGCTGGACAACTTCGAGTGGGCAGAGGGGTACGCGAAGCGGTTCGGCATCGTCCACGTCGACTACGCCACCCAGACCCGCACGCCGAAGATGAGTGCGAGGTGGTTCGCCCGAGTGGCCCGCGACAACGCGTTGGTCGCGGTCTCGTGACGGAAGGCAGGAGTCGGCGCCCCGGCCCGCGCATCGAGGAGGTGGCGCGCGTGGCCGGGGTGTCGAAGTCCACCGTCTCAAGGGTGATCAACGGCGAGAAGTACGTGAGCGAACGCTCCCGCCAGTCGGTGCACCGCGCGATCGCGTTGCTCGGGTACAGCCCGAACCACGCGGCGAGGACGCTGGCGGGCAGCAGGGCTGACGCGATCGCGCTCGTGGTCTCCGAGCAGGGCAGCCGGGTTCTCGCCGACCCGTTCTTCGCCGGGGTGCTGCGCGGCGTCCACGCCGAGCTGGCCGGGCGGCATGTCCAGCTCCTGCTGATGATGAACCAGCCGTCGGACGGTGAGGACCTGGTCGCGTACCTCACCGGCGGCCACGTCGACGGCGCGCTCGTGGTGAGCCTGCACGGCGAGGACCCGTTGCCGAGGACGTTGCACGAGACGGGCCTGCCGATCGTGGTGGGCGGCCGTCCGCTCGCGGGCGGCGCCGTCCCCTTCGTCGACTCCGACAACTTCACCGGTGCGCTGGAGGCGGTGCGCCACCTCGTCTCACTCGGCCGCAAGAAGATCGCCACGATCGCAGGCCCGCGCGACATGGCGGTCGGCATGGACAGGCTGAGCGGGTGGCGGTGCGGGCTCGCGGAACACGGCATGGCCGTGGAACTCGTGGTGCACAGCGACTTCACGCCCGAGAGCGGCGCGCTCGCGATGGAGGAGCTGCTGCGCAGGGCGCCCGACCTCGACGCTGTCTTCGTGGCGGCGGACATCATGGCTCTGGGCGCGCTGCGGGTGCTCCAGGTGCGCGGCTACCGGATCCCCGCCGACGTGGCGGTGATCGGCTTCGACGACTCCGTGCTGGCGTCGACCGCGGTACCGCCGCTCACCACCGTGCGCCAGGACGTCGAGCAGTTCGGCCGCACCTTGACGTGGCGTCTGCTCGCCGAGCTGGCGGGCGAAGAGAAACTGCCGATGTCCGTTCTGCTGCCCACCTCCCTGGTGCGCAGGGCGAGCGCCTGATTCCCCGAAGAGATCGAATGTGCGCCGAGTCGAATCGACGCAGATGCATTCGACCCGAAGGTAGTTGTTCTCTGGCATGAACCACAGCCATGAGCAGGCCGTACTACCGAAATGGAGATGGGAAACGGGGGTTTCGGATGCAGGCGGGCAGATTTCTCGACAATTCGCCGGACGACGCTTCGGCTCAGCCGGAAACGGCGGTTCTCCGGGTGCTGTGGATGACCGCGCAAGGGATGGTGTGGCCGTGGCTGTTGCAAAGCCTGTGCCGCCAGGACGCGATCGAGCACGCGGTGGAGACGCACCTGATCTGGGAGCCCGTTGGCGATCACCTCGGCTACCACATCACGGACGCGGGCAGGCGGCGGATCGTGGACTGGTACCGGGAGAACCGGCCCAGCCCCGGCGCGACCGACGGCGACCACTGGCGTGCTGTCACGTTGCGCTGACTACTGGCGGGTCGTGAACACGCGCACGTCCCGTTCCCCCAGCTGGACGGGACCGCCGGCCGGGACGGTGCCGCCGTCCAGCAGATCGGTGAGCTCGACCGGAGCCGCGACCTCGGTGCGGTCTCCACTCCAGTTGTGCACCACGTGGACGCGTTGCCCGTCCGGCGAGGTACCCGTCGTCACGGTGACCGCGGCGGGAAGATCGAGCCATCCGGCCTGAGGCACCGGCGCCAGCCACGTGGCGAGCGCGGCCGCGAGGTCACGGCCGGGAACGGTGCCGACGCACGTGACGCGGCCATCGCCGTGGCGCCGGGTGGTGACCGCGGCCCAGCGGCCGAAGTGGTGGTGGTCGTACTCGACGAGCACGTCCGCGTCGACCACCGTGAGTCCCTCCACCCACCGAGTGGCGAGAGCGTCCGCGGGCAGGTCGACGGGAGATCCCTCCGTGGCGCGCACCCGCAGGTCGCGGGAGAGGTTGCTGAACTCGTCGTAGTAGACGCCCGCCGCCTCGACGAGTCGTCCAGGAGCAGGCTCGTGACGTGCCCTGCCCTCGTGGTCGGCGTAGGCGGTCCGGGGTCCGATGACCAGGTGACCGCCCGCGTGCGCATAGGCGGCGAGCCAGTCGACGGTCGCGTCGTCGGCGAGGTAGAGCGCGGGCACGACCAGCACGGGGTGTCGTCGCGCGGCCTCGTCCGGCGGCACCGGCTGCTTCTCCCCGCTGGGGTCGTGCAGCTGACGGGCGTGGATCATGCGCACCTGGAGCCCCGCCTCGAAGGCACCGCGGTAGAACGCGTCGAAGATCCGCTGGTAGGCGGCACCGTCCGACCCACCGTCCGGAGTGGACAGTGGAGGGTACTTCTGCATGTACCACTTGCTCGGGGCCGAGTAGACGATCGCGATGTCGGCGTCCGGCTCGATCCCCGCGACCGTCGCGCCCGCGGTGGCGAACTCCGTGCCCAGCCGCGCCAGCTCGGCGTACACGCGGCCGGGCCTGCCGCTGTGCGGGAGCACCCCGCCCCAGTAGGTCTCCGCGCCGAAGTGCAGCGTGTGCCAGTGCCAGTACTCGATCATCCTGGCACCACGCGCGACGAAGGCCCACGCGGCCTGGCGCCACTGACCGTCGTACGCAGGACGGTTGTCCGACGTCCCACCGATGTTCCCGGCGTTGGTCTCGGTGACCAGGAACGGTTCCTGACGGGAGGAGAAGATCCAGTCCGCGCCGCGGTAGAACGCCCACACCCCGCGGGTCTTCCAGCCCTGCTCGTCGTCGTCGGGGTCCGGCAGGGTGAGCGCGTCCTGCATGTCGTAGTACGGGTTCCCGGCGGTGACGTCCACGTGGTCGGTCAGCTCGTCGTCGTCGAGCGCGACGTGCGAGTAGTGCAGGCAGGTGGTCACGAACTGGTCCGGTCGCGCGTACTCGCGGACGATGTCCGCCTGCCACGCGACGAACTCGGTGGTCTGCCGTGCCTGGAACGCCCGCCAGGCGATGTCGTACTGCGGCTGGGCGTTGCCCTCCGGCGTCCACAGGTCGGCCCACGTGGACAGCCGGTGGGACCAGTACACCAGGCCCCACGCGCGGTTGAGGTTCTCGACGTCGCCGTAGGTGGTGCGCAGGTGGTCGACGAAGCGCTGGAAGACGCCGTGGTTGTGCAGCAGATGCACGCCCGGTTCGTTGTCCACCTGGAATCCGATGACCGAGGGGTGGCCGGCGTACCGGCCGACGATCTTGCGCGTGATCCGTTCGGCGTGGAAGCGGAAGGCGGGATGGGTGAAGTCGACCTCCTGCCTGGCGCCCCAGCCGACGCGCCTGCAGTCGGCCCGCTCGCCCGCGATCTCCGGGTACTGCCGGGCCAGCCACGGCGGCACCGCGTACGTCGGTGTGCCGAGGACGACCGAGATCCCGCGTTCGTGAGCGCCGTCGAGCACCGGCTGGAGCCAGTCGAGGTCGAACCGCCCGTTCTCCGGCTCCCACGTCGACCACACCGACTCGCCGACCCGGATGACGGTGAAACCGGCCTCCGCCATGAGGTCCAGGTCGGTCTTGAGCCGGTCGTACGGCTGGTACTCGTGGTAGTAGGCAGCGCCGAACAACACCCGCGCGGGCAGGACCGCCATCGGGAGACCTCCGTGGGGTTCGCGATCACCGCTGCGGCGACACTGCCGGCGGAGCCGAGTTGACCTTCGGATGCTAACCGAGATCATCGGACCTTTGCCATGTGCCGCAACGGAATCGCGTAATCCTGCGGAGTCGGCTGGGCCCTTCGGGTCACGTTCGAGTCGAATCGACTGTCGAATGTGGACCGGCGTCAGGCCGACGCGGCCTCGGCCCGCGCGCCCGCGAGCACCCCGGCGAAGCGGGCGAGGCGGCGGCCCTGGAAGCGCGCACACTCGAGCACCGTCTCGTCGGGCATGGTCGACGGGAAGCCCGCGGGCCAGGACGTGCCGTAGGGGTTACCGCCCGCCGCGTACACGATGTCGTCGGTGTAGCCGAGCGGGACGATCACGCAGCCCCAGTGGTAGAAGACGTTGTTCAGGGACAGGATCGTGGCTTCCTGGCCGCCGTGCTGTTCCGCGGACGAGACGAACGTGGTGACCGGCTTGTCGGCGAGCTTCCCCGCGTGCCAGAGGCTGCTCGCGGTGTCGATGAACTGCTTGAGCTGTGCCGCGGGAGCGCCGTAACGGGTGGGCGTGCCGAACGCGTAGCCGTCGGCCCACTCCAGGTCGTCCAGGGTGGCGACGGGAACGGAGTCGGTCTCCTGCTTGTGCCGCGCCCAGTCCTCGTTGGACGCGATCGCCTCCTCAGGGGCGAGCTCTGCGACGCGGCGCAGCCGGACCTCGGCGCCGGCCTCCTCCGCTCCCGCCTGGACGGCTTCTGCGAGGCGGTGCACGGAGCCGGTCGCGCTGTAGTACGTGACGAGTACGCGGGCAGGCATTGATGTTCCTTCCATTGGTGTCCCTGTTGGTGTCACAGGACAATCGTGATCGTTTTGAGCTCGGTGTTCGCCTCGAGCCCCGCCAGGCCGAGCTCACGGCCGTGGCCGCTGAGCTTCCACCCGCCCCACGGCAGCCGGGCGTCGAGCGGCGACCAGCCGTTGACCGCGACGGCACCGGCGTCGACCCGCCGGGCCAGGGTGTGCGCCCTGGTGAGGTCCGTGGTCCACAGCGTCGCGGCGAGCGCGTAGCTGCTGTCGTTGGCGATGGCGATCGCTTGGTCGTCGTCGTCGAACGGGATGATCGTGCCGACGGGACCGAAGATCTCCTCGCGGGCGATGGTCATCGTGTTCGACGCGTCGGCGAACAGCGTGGGCTCGACGAAGTAGCCGGCCCGATCCGGCCGGCCGCCTCCGGTGACGAGCCGGGCGCCTTCGTCGCGGCCGCGACCGATGTAGTGCGAGACGCGGTCGCGCTGTTTGGCGTTGATCAGCGCGCCCATGGTGGTGCCCTCGTCGAACGGATCACCGAGCACCACCTTCGCCGCGCGGGCGGCGAGCCGGTCGACGAACTCGCCGTAGATCTCGCGGGCGACCAGGATCCGGCTGCCCGCCGCGCAGACCTCGCCCTGGTTGGCGAAGACACCGGCGGCGACGCCCTCCGTCGCGGCGTTCAGGTCGGCGTCGGCGAACACGATCTGCGGGCTCTTGCCGCCCAGTTCGAGCGTCGTCGGGGCGGAAACCCCTGGCGGCGGCGGTCGCGACGATGTGACCGGTCTCCGGACTGCCGGTGAACGAGATCTTGTCGACGCCGGGGTGGGAGATGAGGAGGTTCCCCGTCGTGACGCCACGGCCGGGCAGGACGTTGAGGACGCCGGAGGGAAAACCGGCCTGCTCGGCCAGTTCCGCGAGCATCAGGGACGTCAGCGGCGCGTCCTCCGGCGGCTTCAGCACGACCGCGCACCCGGCAGCCAGCGCCGGCGCGATCTTCCACGCGCCGATCATCGTGGGCGAGTTCCACGGCGTGATCGCGGCGACGACGCCGATCGGCTGCCGGACGGTGTAGCTGAGCGTGGACCGCCCCATGTACCCGGACGTGGGAATCGTCTGGCCCGTCAGCTTGTCGGCCCAGCCCGCGTAGTGCCGGAACGTGGCCACCGCCTGCGGGAGGTCGATCACCCGCGGCTCGAACCCCGGCTTGCCGATGTCGAGCGACTCGACGTTCGCGAAGTCCTCCGCGCGGTCTTCCAGCAGCTGCGCGAAGGTGTGCAGCAGCTGCCCGCGCGTGGCGCCGTCCATCCGCCCCCACTCACCGCCGAGAGCGTCGTGACCGGATTCGACGGCACGGTCCACCAACGTCCCGTCCGCCTCCACCACCGTGGTGAGGATCCCCTCGGTGACCGGGTCGATGACGTCGAACGGCTGAGATGAGGAACGAGGCTGCCATTGCCCCGCCACGAACGGCATGGCCGGGACTTTTCGCGCGAGCTCCTCGGCAACTGATCGCTGTGACATGTCCGATTACCGTCCCTAGTGGTCGATAGTCGTACACTAAGCGAGAGATCGGCGACCGGTCAATCACCGGCGGGGCCGGCTCGCTGTGCTAAACACATGCCAACTGACCGACCGGCCAAGAAGGACTGCGCGCGATGAGTTCGACAGGCGGGGAGATCTCCCAGACGCTCGATCGCGGGCTCAAAGTGCTGTCACTGCTGGCCGAGCACAGCGACGGACTGACGGCGGGCGAACTGGCCGAACAACTCGCCACCGCCCGTGCCGTGGTGTACCGGCTGTTGCGCACGCTTGAAGCGCACCGCCTCGTCGGCCGCATCGGAACCCGGTACGTGCTGGGCATCGGCGTCTCCGAACTGGCGAGCCGGCTGCGGCCCAGGCTGCAGGCGGTGGTCCTGCCGATCCTGCGCAAGCTCAGCGCCCAGACGAACAGCACGTCCCTGCTGAGCGTCGCCGACGGCGACGAGGCGCTGATCCTGCTCACCGAGGAACCCCCGCAGAGCAACTTCCACCTGGCGTTGCGCCAGGGCGCCCGGCACTCGCTCAGTCTCGGCGCGGACGGCGTGGCGATTCTCGCCGGACGTCCCGCCTCGGATGACGACACTGACGACGTCCAGCGCGCTCGGATCAACGGCTACGCCCTGACCGTGGGCGTTCTGCAGCCAGGTGCGCTCGGAGTCGCGGCGCCGATCCGCATCTCCGACTGGGCGAGCGCCAGCATCGGGGTCGTCCAGCTCGGCATCGAGGTCTCCGACCCCGGAGTGCCCGATCTGGTCATGTCCGCGGCCGGCGAGGCCGCACGACGCCTGTCCGGCGACTACAGCGCGGAACCCACCGCGTAGCCCCACTTCTGCGTCCACACCCGACTTGTCCAGACAGGTCGGGTGACTTCGGCGTGCCCGAGAACTGACCCATCGCACCGAAAACTGCGGGCTTCCCCGCAGTCGGGACACCGTCTACCCTGGGCGATAAGCGAACATGTTGTGCGATTATCGTACTCACCTGGAGACAGCCGTGGCTGAAGACGTCATCACCGGCGCCGAGTCGCTCGTGCTCGCCGCAGTGCGGTCGGGTGTGCGTGTGTGCTTCGCCAATCCGGGTACGACCGAGATGCCGCTGGTCGCCGCACTGGACCGGGTGCGGGGCGTACGAGCCGTGCTCGGGCTCCACGAAAACGTGTGCACCGGTGCCGCTGACGGCTACGCGCGCATCGCGGAGCGCGCTGCGATGACGTTGCTGCACCTGGGACCCGGGCTGGCCAACGGCTTGGCGAACCTGCACAACGCGCGGCGGGCGAACACCCCGCTGGTCAACGTCGTCGGCGATCACGCCAGCTGGCACCTGCCCTACGACGCCCCGCTGACCTCGGACATCGCCGCGCTCGCGGCAACGGTGGGCACCGTGCACCACGTCAGCGACCGTGCGGGCCTCTCGGACGCGACCAGCGGCGCGGTCCGTGAGGCCCATCGCAGACGGGGCGTCTCGACCCTGATCGTGCCCGCCGACCACCAACAGGCCCACGCGGCGCGGACCCTCACCAGCCCGGGGTTGCCGACCCGCCGTCCAGCCGTCGACAGCGACCAGATCAAGGACGTCGCGGCACGACTCCGCGCCGCCAGGCGATCCGTGCTTCTGCTGGGCGGCAACGCCTTGACCCGCAGCGGTCAGCGGGCCGCCGGGATGATCGCCGCGGACACCGGCTCCACCCTGTACTGCGAGACGTTTCCCGCCCGCGTCGAGCGCGGCGGTGGCCTGCCCGCCATCGACCGGCTGCCCTACTTCCCCGAGACGGCGGCGGCGTGCTGCGGGAGGCCGACGTGGTGGTCGTCGCGGGCGCGGAGGACCCGGTCGCGTACTTCGGCTACGAAGGCGTCCCGAGCGTGCTCACCGAACCGGGCACGCTGGTCCGCCTGGCAGGCCCGATCGAGGACGCCGAGGAAGCCCTGCTCGAGCTGGCCGACCTGATCGGCGCCGTCACCCCCGCCGCCCCCACCGCACCGGGCGCGGCACCACCCGACGACAGCGAAACGCTGACCGGCCGCGTCGTCGGCCGCGTGGTCTCGGCCTGCCTGCCGGACGACGCCATCGTGTCCATCGAGGGCGGCACGAGCGGCTACCCGTTCTACACCGAGTCCGGGTCCGCCGTACCGCACACGGTGATGACCAACACCGGCGGCGCCATCGGGCAAGGGTTGCCGTGCGCGCTCGGCGCAGCCATCGCCGCTCCACACCGGCCGGTCATCGCGTTGCAGTCCGACGGCAGCGGCCTCTACACCGCGCAGGCGTTGTGGTCGATGAGCCGCGAACGGACGAACGTGATCGTCCTCATCGCCGCCAACCACACCTACAACGTGTTGCGCACCGAGCTCGGCCGGCACGGCAACGCCGAGTTCGGCTCACAGGCGGAAGCACTGACCAGCCTGGCCGACCCCCGCGTGGACTGGGTGGCGCTGGCGGCCGGGTTCGGCGTGCCCGCCGTCCGTGCCGTCACCGTCGCGGACCTGCGCAAGGCACTGACCGACGCCGTCGCCTCCGACGGCCCCCACCTCATCGAGATGGCGCTATGACCACTTCGGACACAACTTTCCTGCCCGCGCCAACGCCTTTCGGCGTCGCCTCGTTCCTGGCCCGCGAGCACGGCCTGTACATCGGTGGCCGCTGGCGGCCCAGCGAGTCGGGTCAGACGCTCGAGTCCACCAACCCCGCCACCGGCCGCCCACTGTCCACACTGGCCAGTGGCACGCCCGCCGACGTCGACGCGGCCGTGACCGCGGCCCGTGCGGCGCTCGCCGATCCCGCGTGGCGCGACATCACCCCGTTGCAGCGCGGAGAACTGCTGCACCGGCTCGCGGAGCTCGTCGAGGCCAACGCCGAGGACCTCGCGTTCATCGAGTCGCTGGACAACGGCAAGCCGGTCGCGGTCGCCCGTGCCGTGGACGTCGGCACCACCGCGAAGCTGTTCCGCTACTTCGCGGGCTGGCCGAGCAAGTTCGAGGGCGCGACCATTCCGCTGTCGCCGCGCAACGGGCTGCGGATCCTGAACTACACGGTGCACGAGCCGATCGGCGTGGTGGGCGCGATCGTGCCGTGGAACTTCCCGATGTCGATGGCGGCGTGGAAACTGGCGCCAGCACTGGCGATGGGCAACGCGGTCGTGCTCAAGCCGGCCGAAGAGACTTCGCTGTCCACGCTGCGGCTCGCCGAACTGGTCGAGCAGGCCGGTTTCCCTCCGGGCGTGGTCAACGTCGTCACCGGTGCCGGCAGCGTCGTCGGCGCGGCGATCGCCGCCCATCCCGGTGTCGACAAGGTCGCCTTCACCGGCTCGACCGAGACCGGGCGCGCGGTCACCAGGGCCGCACTGGGCAACATGAAGAAGGTCTCGCTGGAACTGGGTGGCAAGTCGCCGCACATCGTGTTCCCCGACGCCGATCCGGTCGCGGTCGCCGCCGCGGCCTCGGACGGCATCTTCTTCAACCAGGGACAGACGTGTACGGCTGGATCCCGGCTGTACGTGCACTCCGACATCTACGACGACGTGATGTCGGCGCTCGTGGACCACGCGCGCCGCATCGTCGTCGGGCCGGGCCAGGATCCGGCCACTCAGATGGGGCCGCTGGTGTCGGCCAGGCAGCTCGCCACCGTGCGGTCCTATGTGGAGTCCGGCCTGGATCAGGGTGCCTTCCTCGCCACAGGAGGGTCACGGCCCGGCGGGCTCGGCGAGGAGAACGCGAACGGCTACTTCCTCGAACCGACCGTGCTCGCGGAGACGACCCACGCCATGAGAGTGGTGCAGGAAGAGATCTTCGGGCCGGTGCTCGTCGCGATGCGGTGGACCGAGATCGACGACCTGGTCGACAAGGCCAACGACTCCCCCTACGGGCTGGCCGCGGGTCTGTGGACGAACAACCTCACCCAGGCCCATCGCGTTGCCGCCGCGATCAAGGCGGGCACGGTCTGGATCAACTGCTTCAACATGACCGATCCCGCGTCGCCGTTCGGCGGCTACAAGCAGTCGGGCTGGGGCCGCGAGATGGGCCGCGGCGTGCTGGAGCAGTACACCGAGACCAAGAGCGTGTGGGTGAACCTGACGTGACAGAACAAGATCTCACCGGCCAGGTCGCGATCGTGACCGGTGGCGGGCTGGGCATCGGCAAGGCCGTCACGCGCGCCCTCGTGCGCCGAGGTGCGGCGGTCGTCATCGCGGCGCGGCGGATGCCCGTGCTGGAACTGGCGGCGAAGGAGATCACCGACGAGCTCGGCGGGCGGGTCGTGCCCGTCGCCGCCGACACCACCGACATGGACTCCGTGCTGGCGCTTGCCGAAGCGGCCGGCGAGGTCGGCCAGGTGGCGATCCTCGTCAACGGCGCCGCAGCCCCGGCGGGACTCGTGCGCAACGACATCGCGAGTGCCGACCCGGACGCGCTGCTCGCCGACCTGAACACCAAGGTGGTCGGGTACTTCCGCTGCGTCAAGGCGGTCGCGCCGATCATGCGGGCACACCGCTACGGCCGCGTCGTGAACATCGGCGGCCTGACCGGCCGGTCCAGCCACGCGTTGTCCGGCATGCGCAACCTCGCGATCGTGCACATGACCAAGGCGTTGTCCGACCAGCTCGGCCCGGACGGCATCACGATCAACACCCTGCACCCCGGTGTCGTGGAGACCGAGCACATCCACGAGCTGTACGCCAAGAACGCCGCCGCCGAAGGCATCACGCCCGAGCAGGTCGAGCAGAACTTCGTCAACCGCACGCCGATTCGCCGGGTGCTCACCGCCGACGAGGTCGCCGACGCCGTCTGCTTCCTCGCGGCTCCGGGCTCCGGCGGCATCACCGGCGAGTCGATCGGCATCGACGGCGGACTGACCCGCGGCATCTTCCTCTGAGACATCCTCTCTGGCAACCAAGGAGAACTCCCGATGCAAGGAACCATTCTGGTCGGCACGGCGGGACAGGGAGTGTTGCGCAGCAACGACAACGGCGCGACGTGGCACCGCATCCCGCTCGACCAGGACCTCGAGTTCGACTCCGTGGTGCGCGCGCTGGCGGTGCACCCCACCCGGCCCGAGGTGATCTTCGCGGGCGCCGACGCGGGGCTGGGCCGCAGTGACGACGGCGGCACCCGCTGGTCACGCGTGAACTCGCCGTTCGACGACCAGCAGGTCTGGTCGATCGCGATCGACCCCCACGACCCCGACAGCATCCTCGTCGGCACCGGCGCACCGTCCCGCGCGGCCATGTACCGCACCACCGACGGCGGCGTCACCTGGGACCGGCTCTCCCCCGAACTGCCGGAACGCTGTGCCGGGGTGAGCAAGCCCCGCATCCTCACCGTCGCCTACGACCACGTGGACGGCAAGTCCGCCTGGTTCGGCGTCGAGGAGGGCGGCCTGTGGCTCACCCGCGACCGCGGCGACACCTGGGACCGCGTCGACGGCCCTGACGGCGTCACTCCCTCGGACATCCACTGCGTGCTGGTGCTCGACGGACCGCCCAAGACCATCGTCTGCCTGGTGGTCAACGCGATCTTCGTCAGCCAGGACGACGGGGCGACGTGGACCCGCACCGGAACGAAGTCGACCTGGGGCATCTACTACACCCGGCTCGTCGCCCGCATCCCCGACTCCAACTCCGTGCTGCTCGGCATCGGTGACGGCACACCGGGCACGCAGACCAGGATCTTCCGCTCCGACGACCTCGCGCGGACCTGGACCGAGTCCACTGTGGACGTCCCGCCCAACTCGACCGTCTGGGCGTTCGGCACCCACTCCAGCGACGCGGACCTCGTGTTCGCCGGCACCAAGTACGGCCATCTGTTCCGTTCCACCGACGGTGGCCGCAGCTTCACCAAGGAGTGGCGGGAGTTCCCCGAGATCACCGACGTGGCGTGGACGCCGGCCGTGGCCGCCGCCCCACCCGCCGCGCAGCACTGACCAGAACAGGAGCACCACCATGACATCCAGGGTCACCCCCGTGATCGTCCGCACCCACGTGTCGCTGTTCGTGCGCGACCCCGAAGCGTCCGCGCAGTGGTTCGCGGACGTGCTCGACATGAAGATCACCGCTCGCGGCGCCGCGTGGGTGTTCCTCTCGTTCGGCCGCAAGCATCACGACATCGCGCTGATCCGCGCGGAGGAGGGTGCGCAGCAGGGCGGGCTCGGCCTGCAGCACTACGGCCTGGAGGTCGAGGGCGATCTCGACGACCTGCGGCGGCTCTACGGCATGTTGCTGTCCAAGGGCGTCAAGGTCGTCAAGACGACCGACCACAAGGTGGGTTTCGGGCTCTACTTCGAGGACCCGGACGGCAACCGGTTCGAGTTCTTCGTCGAGACCATCACCGACGACGAAGAAGGACAGCGCGTCCTGGGCGAGCACAACGCGCCCAGCGAGCCCGTGGTGCTCGACCCGCTCTACACGTGACCTCCGAGGAGCCGAAACCCATGCCAGAAGCGAACTTCGGGCCGTACCACGTCCGCAAGTGGTTCACCCACGTCGAGGACGTGCTGGCCAACGAGACCGGGCAGCACTCCGACGGGCCTGCGGTGCGCCGCATCGTCATCGCGGCCGCGGTCCACAACCCGTACGCGGGCAGGTTCAGCGAGGACCTGAGCGACATCGTGGCCAAGTCCGACGAACTGGGCCACGAGTTCGGCCGCCGGGCGGTCGCGGCGGCAGGCGGAGTGCCGATCTCCAGCTACGGCAAGGCCTGTGTCGTCGGCGTCAGCGGCGAGTACGAGCACGGCAACGCGTTCCTCACGCAGCTGTTCGCCGATCCGGTGCGCGACGCCGTCGGCGGTGGTAAGTCGTGGGTGCCGTCCAGCGGCAAGGTCGCCGCTGCTGGTACGACCATCGACATTCCTCTGGCGCACAAGGACGCGCTGTACGTCCGGTCGCACTACGACACGATCTCGGCCGGCTTCGGTGATGCGCCTCGGCCGGACGAGGTCGTCATCGCGTTCGCCTTCGCCTCCCGGGGCAGGCTGCACGCCCGTCTCGGTGGCCTGACCGCGGACGAGGTGCAAGGCGTGGACGGGCTGCGATGACGCCGTCGAGCCACCTGGTACCCATCAACGGCCTGGTCCACCACTATCTGGCGTGGGGTGACGAGAACGCGTCCGCCGTCCTTCTCATGCACGGACTGCGCAGCTACGCCCAGACGTGGGAGCCGGTCGCGCAAGCGTTGTCCCGCACGCACCGCGTCATCGCCCTTGATTTCCGGGGCCGCGGCGGCAGCGCGTGGGACCCGGAACGCGACTACTTCGCCGACGCGTACGTCAGCGACGTCGAGGGCCTGGTCGCGCACCTCGGGCTCACTTCGTTCAGCATCGTCGGCCACTCCATGGGCGGCACCGTCGGCTATGCCTATGCCGCACGACATTCCGATCAGGTCGAGGCGCTGGTCGTCGAGGACATCGGGCCGGGCTCGTCCACCGGAACCGCGGGCGCCGACCGGATCCTGCGGGAACTGGCGGCCACCCCGGACCGCTTCTCCTCGCTCGACGCGGTGCGCGCCTACTGGCGCCAGATCCGTCCGGACATCACCGAGGACGCGCTCGCCTCCCGCATCGCGCACACCGTGCGTCCGGACGCCGACGGCGGGTGGAAGTGGAAGTCCGACATGGCGGGGATCGCCGAGGCACGGCGCAGCGCCGATCCCGGCGGGGCTGTCGACCTGTGGGCCTGCATCGACGCGTTGCGCTGCCCGACCCTCATCCTGCGGGGCGCCCGCTCGGACTTCCTCCCAGTGGACACGTGCATGCGCATGGCGAAAGTCCAGCCGCTGCTGCGGTGGGCCGAGATCGATGACGCGGGCCACTACGCACACGACGACAACCCCGCGGAGTTCATCGAGCACGTCGCCGACTTCCTCACCGGAATCACGCGGTGAGCGGCACCCCACCGGCCTGGGTGCCGGTCGCGATCGTCGGCGCCGGCCCGATCGGCGTCACCGCGGCCAACCTGCTCGGCGTCTACGGCGTCACGACCCTGGTCATCGACAGGGAAACCGAGGTCATCGACTATCCGCGGGCGGCGGGCGTCGACGACGAAAGCCTGCGCACCTTCCAGACCGCCGAACTCGTGGACGAGATCCTTCGAGGCACCATCCAGAACGTGCCGCTGAAGCTCTTCGACGGCGGCGGACGCTGCCTCGCCGACATCCGCCCCACGGCACAGGACTACGGCTGGTACAAGCGCAACATCTTCATGCAGCCGCGCGCCGAGGCCGTCCTGCGCCGTGGCCTCGCCCGCTTTCCGCACGTGCAGGTGATGCTCGGCACCGAGCTGCGCGAACTGCGTCAGGACGCGGACGGCGTCACCCTCCGCCTGGTGACCGCGACCGGCGAGCAGCACGAGGTGCGGGCCGGCCACGTGATCGCGGCGGACGGTGGCCGCAGCCCGATCCGGACCCAGCTCGGCATCGCGCTGGAAGGCAGGACACATCCCCGCAAGTGGGTCGTCATCGACTGCGCCCACGATCCCCTCGACGCGCCGTACACCGCGCTGCACTGCGATCCACGTCGCCCGTACGTGTGCGCGCATCTGCCCGACGACCACCGCCGCTGGGAGTTCATGCTCTTTCCCGGCGAGGACGCGGACGAGATGCTCACTCCGGAACGGGTCAACGACCTGCTGCGCCACCACGTGCCCGATCCCGGTGTCGTCGAGGTGATCCGGGCGCGGGTGTACACGCATCACTCCCGCATCGCCGCACGCTTCGTCGAAGGCCGCGTGGCACTGGCCGGCGACGCCGCGCACCTGATGCCGCCGTGGGCGGGGCAAGGCATGAACACCGGCATCCGTGACGTCACGAACCTGTGCTGGAAGCTCGCCGCCATCGTCCAGGACGGCGCCGACGGATCGTTGCTGGAGACCTACGACCGCGAACGCCGCCCCCACGCCCAAGCCATGATCGATCTGTCCACGACGCTCGGCCGGGTCATCAGTCCCACGCGGAGATCCGTGGCACGAGCGCGTGACTGGTTCATCCGGGGCGCGTCCGCGGCTCCGCCGATCAAGAGGTGGACGCTGGAGATGCGGTTCAAGCCGGTGCCGCACTACCAGGACGGCTTCGTCACCAGGGAAAGGCCAGGCACCCGCCGCCCCGCCGTCGGCCGCATGATGGCCCAGCCCGTGGTGGAGACCGCCGACGGCACCTGCCGGCGGCTCGACGACGTCCTCGGTCCGTGGTTCGCCGTGATCGGGTTCGAATGCGACCCGCTGGCCGCGCTCGACGCCGCGGAACTGGCCGTGGTGGCACGGTTCCGGCCGCGCGTCGTCAAGGTCGTGGAGTCGCGGGCAGGCCGGCGTCACCACGACAAGCCCTGTGCCGACAGCGGAACCGTCGTCGTCGAGGACGTCCACAACGAACTGCGCGCCTGGTTCCAGGCCCGCAGCGGCAACGTCGTGCTGGTCCGGCCGGATCGCTACGTGGCGGCCATGACGAGTGCGGAGGAGCTCGGTGACGCGCTGGCCCTGCTCGCGGGCCGGTTCACCGGAAGCAGGGTGCCGTGATCGTCGAAGAGCGCAACTACGTTCTGGTGCCAGGCGGCACGCCGCAGTACCTCGACCAGTGGCACCGCACCGGCAGGGAGCCGCAGATCCGTCATCTCGGTGAGCCGCTGGGCGTGTACACGGTCGAGATCGGTGAGCTGAACACCCTCGTCTACCACTGGCAGTACGCCGACTTCGCAGACAGGGCGAGCCGGCGTGCACGGCTGGCGAAGGACCCGGACTTCGCCGTGTTCCGCACCAAGGTGCGGAGCTTTCTGGTCAGCCAGGCCAGCCGCATTCTCCTGCCCGCCGCACGCACAGGAAGTCCCACGCCACCATGAGCGAAACGCCCGCGCAACGCTATCTCGACGACATGGTCGCCCGTCGCGGTTATGTGCTCGACTACCACAAAGTCATGGCCGCCAACGACCTGCCGGTGTTGCAGGCGGCCGACGCTCTCGTCGGTGCGGCGTACCTGGCCCAGCGCTCGCTCGGCCGCGACGTCAAAGAGCTTCTCTTCATCCTCAGTCTCACCGTGCTGCGCGCGGACAAGGCGCACATCAAGAGCCACATCCGCGTCGCACTCGACATCGGTGTGACACCACAGGAAATCCTCGAAGCCATCGAGATCGCGCTGCCGGAAGCAGGCGTGGTCGCCTTCCAGCACGGGTTCGACGCCTGGCGCGAGGTGGTCGACGCTCCGCGGCTCGAACCGTCGCAGTCCGGTGGCTGAGGCCGTTTCCGTTCTGTGACAGCGAGATCAACTCTGTCCTATGTGGATGTTCAGCATTGCCCGACGCCGCGCGAAGTGTTGACATCGCGCAGACCGGCCGTCAGGATCTGTTCATTAAACGTACGCCATGTTCGGATATCGTACAGCCGGAACTTCATCCGGCGCCCTCTCACACCCAACGGGAGCCGAGATGAGCGATAATCCCAGTGCTTCGTTAGGACGCGCCAAGGTCACCATGTCCGGCGTTCTCGCCCAGTCCGTCGGGTTCATGGGCCCGGTGTTCTCGGTCGCCACGCTGCTGCCACTGGTCGTCGGCCTGTCTGCCACCGGTCGTGGCGCCGGCATCGCCACCCCCGTCGCGATCGTCATCGCCGGCATCGGGATCTTCGGCGCCGGCTGGGTGATCGCCCAGTACGCCAAGCGAATCCACCTGTGCGGCTCGCTGTACGAGTACATCTGCGACGCTTTCGGCCCGCGCGCCGGCATCGTGGCCGGATGGCTGTACTACGGCGCGATGGCCGTACTGGCCGCGGCGACGTTCCTGGTTCTCGGCGGGCAGACCGAGGAGTTCCTGCGCGGCGCGTTCGGCGTGAACATCGCCTGGTGGGTGCTCGCGCTGGGCTTTCTCGTGCTCGTCATGGCCGCCGTCGTCGTCGGGGTCCAGGTGTCGGTGAAGGCGCAGCTGGCCCTCGTGCTGGTCTCCGCGGCGGTCGTGGCGATCTTCGCGGTGTACGTCATCGCGAAGGGAGGGCAGGGCGGCACCAGCCTGTCGGCGGCACCGTTCAACCCGTTCGCGATCGACGGGCTCAGCCTGCTCTACGGCGTGCTCTACAGCTTCAACATGTACATCGGTTTCGAGTCCGCCGCGAACCTCGCGGAGGAGACCGACGACCCGAAGCGCCACGTACCCCGTGCCGTGCTGTGGTCTCTCACGATCGTCGGCGTCTACTTCATCCTCACCTCCTACTCCCAGGCCGTCGGTTTCGGCCTGAACGCGGAGGCGTGGAAGACCAGCCTGTTCCCGTTGCAGGCACTCGCCTCCGGCCCCGAGTTCGGCTCGGCGTGGTTCGGCCACCTCGTGTTCGTGATCATCATTCTCGACGTCGCCGCGGTGGCCATCGGCGTCTGCGTCGCCGCGACCAGAGGGCTGCTCTCCATGGCCAGGGCGGGACGCCTGCCCGTCGCACTCGCGGCGACGCACCCCCGCTTCCGCACACCGGTCGTCGCGGCGGCACTGCTCGCGGCAGTGTCCGTGGCCGCGATCGCGCTGGTGGCCCTGACCGACGGCGTGTTCTCCCGCGAGACCGCCCAGCCCGGCGTGCTGCAACCGCAGTGGGCTCCGATGTTCGGGTGGATGGCCGGGTTCGCCGGTGCCGGCCTGGCCCTGATGTACCTCACCATGTGCGTCGCGGGTGCCCGCGGCTTGTGGCACGACGTGAACCGCACCAAGCTCGTCGTGGCCGCCACCGCCGGTGTGCTGGTCGCCGGGGGCGCCGTCTTCGGTGTCGTCTACAAGGCCGCGAGCCCGCTGGACACCGTGCCGTGGGCGCTCGGCGCCTGGATCGCCGCCGGGGTGATCTGGGCGCTGGTCGTGACATCACGCCGCCCGGCGCCCGTGACCGAGGACGAACCGCACCCCGTCTGACCGCCACTTCCCACACCCGAGGACGTCAGTGAGCCCACAACTCAGGCACCCGTACGACCCGCTCACCCCTGACGAGATCACCGCCGCGGTGGCCGCCGTGCGCACGCATCGCAGCGAACTGACCGACGCACGATTTCCCGTAGTGCGAACGGATCTGCCCGCGAAGCAGGTCGTGCGGGACTGGACACCGGGCGCGCCGGTCGCGCGAGCGGCGTTCCTCGTCGTCTACGACCGCGCGGACGCCGCCACCTACGAGGCCGTGGTCGACCTGGCCACGGGTGAGATCACCCGCTGGCAGCACATCGCCGGCGTGCAGCCGGGCATCATGATCGAGGAGATCATGGAGCTCGAGGACATCGTCAGGAAGGACCCTGCTGCCGTCGCGGCACTCGCCCGGCACGGCGTGCACGACCTGGACCTGCTGCAGATCGACCCGTGGTCCACCGGCACGCTGCCGGTGGACGGGGTGTCCCCGCTGCGGCGGATCATGCGGGCCAGCGCCTACGTTCGCGAGTTCCCCGAGGACAACGGTTACGCGCGACCGGTGGGCAACCTGGTGTTCATCATCGACTGCAACGAGAAGTCGGTCGCCGCGATCCAGGAGGGCGCGCCGATCCCCCTGCCGCCCGAGAGCGGCAACTACGACGTCGGCAGCGTCCGCCCGTTGCGCACCGGCCTGCGCCCGTTGGAGATCACCCAGCCGGAAGGACCGTCGTTCACCGTCAGCGGCAACGTGATCGAGTGGCAGCGCTGGCGCCTGCACGTGCACGTCGACGCCGTCGAAGGGCTCGTGGTCAGCGACGTGTCCTATCTGGACGGTGAGCGGCGCCGTTCGGTCCTGCACCGCGCCGCGATCAGCGAGATGGTCGTTCCCTACGGCGACACCAGCGACGACTTCTACTTCCGCAACGTCTTCGACGCGGGCGAGTACAACCTCGGCAAGACCGTCGGCTCGCTCGCGCTCGGCTGCGACTGCCTCGGGGAGATCCGCTACCTCGACGCCGTGCTCTCCGACGAGTCCGGCACACCGCAGACGATCACCAACGCGATCTGCATGCACGAGGAGGACTACGGAATCCTCTGGAAGCACTGGAACTTCCGGTATGCCTCCTCCCCGGAGGTCCGCCGGTCCCGTCGCTTCGTCGTCTCCGCCATCCACACCATCGGCAACTACGAGTACGGCTTCTTCTGGTACTTCTACCTCGACGGCACCATCCAGTTCGAGAGCAAGCTGACCGGCATCGTCCAGACGCGTGCCGTCGCGCCCGGCACGACACCCGAGTTCGGCACGCTCGTCGCGCCCCAGCTCGACGCGCCGAACCACCAGCACATGTTCAACATGCGTCTGGACCTGGAGATCGACGGACCTGCCAACACCGTGCTCGAGGTCGACGCCGTGGGCCTGCCCATGGGTCCGGGCAACGAACACGGCAACGCCATCGTGGCCCGCAAGACCGAGATCACCAACGAACGGGACGCCCGCCGCGCGTGCGACCCGTTGGCCGCCAGGACGTGGAAGGTGGTCAACCCCAACGTGGTCAACCGCTTCGGCGCCCCCGTCGGCTACAAGCTCGTGCCGTTCGTCGGCCCGACCCTGCTCGCCGCGCCGGAGAGCGATCTCGCGAAACGAGCCGAGTTCGCGCGCCACCACCTCTGGGTCACCCGGTACGACCCGAAGGAGCTGCACGCGGCGGGCGACTACCCGAACCAGCACCCCGGCGACGGCATCGGCGAGTGGGTGCGCCAGGAACGCGACCTCGTCAACACCGACGTCGTTCTCTGGCACACCTTCGGCACCTCGCACCTGCCACGGCCGGAAGACTGGCCGATCATGCCGTGCGAGTACGTCGGGTTCTCGCTCAAACCTGCCGGGTTCTTCGACCGGAACCCGTCGCTGGACGTGCCGCCACCCGGTCACGGCACCGCGTCGCACTGCCATCCCGGCGACACGTGACGGGTCACGACTCACGAGCTTGAGAAGATCGAGACCCAGCACGACCACGCGGCGATTGCGCATCACGGGAGCGTGCTGGGACTTGACCTTCAGCTGGAAGTCACATGTCAACCGGGCAGATCAATGATCTTCCTGACGATGAACGAGCCCTCCGCGTCCACCTCGATCACCGGCAGCCGGCGACCGGTGGAGTTGCCCGTCGTGGCGTTGATCCCGAACGTGCCTCCTGCGCCGTTCACCGCGTTCTTCTTGCGGTCCAGCCGCGACAGTGCGGCCCGGACGTCCTTGCGTGTCACCGTGGCGCCGGCACCGAGCCCGCTGGCCGCCTGGCTGATCGACTCCGTGGTGGCGAGCATCGCGTCGTGCATCATGATGCCCCAGCCGTCGTCCAGGTCCTCCCGGCGGAACCCGAGCCGGTCGAACTCCTTGCCGATGGCCACGAATCCCAGGTCTTCGCGCATCGCGTCCGGATCGAAGTGCGGGGTGTAGACGATCGCGAGCTTCGCGTCGTCCTCCTTGGGTCGCAGGTCGTTGCGGGACCGCAACATCGAGGCGTCGGAGCCGGTCACCAGGGTGATCTGCCGGTCCAGCGCGCAGCCTCGGTCACGCAGGTTGCGGATCAGGTCGTCGAGCAGGACCGCGCGGCCGGCATAGAGGATCGTGGTGGGTGCGCCGTCGGCGCACAGGTCCTTGGTGATCTCGTTGAACTGGGTGTCCAGTGCCGCCTCGGTGTCGAACGGGCTCTGCACCGTGATCTGCGGACCGCGCCGGTCGGTGGCCGCTTGCTTGAACTCCCGGTACAGCGTCGAGGTGTAGAGGTCCTGGTCGTTCGTGTCGTACACCAGCATCGCCGTGCCGACGCCGGATCCGGTGAGGAACGCCGACAGCACTTCGATCTGGTCGGCGCTCGTCGTGTTCACACGGGTGAAACCCTTGATGTAACCAGATTTTCCGTCCTGCTCGTCGACGTTGATGTCGGTGGCGGTCACGACCGAGGCCACCATGGGGATGTCGGCCGCGGCGAGAGCCTTCGCCGCTTCCTGGGTCGGCATCGTGCTGAGCCCGATGCCGACCACCCCCACGAGGTCGTTCACCGTGCTGGTGAGCTGGTCGACGACCTCCCGCCATCCCTGCTGCGTGCTGCCGGGGTTCGCCAGGACCAGCCGCACCTTGGGCAGCCTTCCCGGCCGGTTCGCGGCGAGCTGCGCGACGTGCGCACCCTCCAGCTGCGCACGCACCCGTTCCCAGGTCACGCTGCCCGCGTCCTGTGGCAACGGCGTCATCGGGGTCATCATCGCGACCGTGACGTGCGGCTCAGCCTTGATCTTGTCGTTCTCGGCGTAGATCTTGCGCTGCGCGTCGCCGAGCCGGTCGTCGAAGACGTACGAGCTGTGCGCGATGCCGACGCATTCCCCGTCGCGCTTGTACACCTCGTCGCCGCACTTCCACAGCTGCGGTACGACGACGAACCCGGCGACCGCCAGTACCGCGGCCGCGGCCACCACCGCGACGACCTTGGCTTGCCCACGCCTGCGCCGTTCCATTGTGGACACCGGGGGCATCATCGAAGGACGAGGTGCGGCGCGGCCAGACGAAGTGCGGCCTGCCGAGGTGCGGGCCGCGGTCTCCGGCATATCGTCGACGGTCTCCGCCCGCTGGTCCAGCGCGTCGGCCTCGTGCCGCAGGTCGTTGCGAGCTGCCCCAGGGTCCTGCGCGAGCATGCGCAGGTCGAACGCGGCACTGCGGTACAGATCCTTGCGCCTGGTCGTGGTCAGCGGATCCCGTGCGATCCACAACGCCGCGACGATCCTGGCGAGCGTCCGGCTCCGGCTGTCCGAGGGCTGCCACCCGGCGGCGGCGGCGAGCACGCGGTCCGGTTCGGCGTCGTCGTGGTCGAGCCTCAGGTCGTTGGGCGCCTCGGTGATGGAGTGCAACGACTCCAGCCAGGTCTTCGCATCGGACAGCCCGTGCTCGAGCCGAGCCACCACCGCCTGGACATCCCGCGCGGCGAGCGCGTGATACTGCCGGTCCGTCCCCTTGTTCCGCAACCAGCTGTGCACCGCGAGCCAGCGTTCGCGCTCCTCGGCCAGCTCGGCGAGCATCAGGTGACGGAACGCGGGCAGCATGACCTTCTTGCCTGCCTCCACGACCTGGAGCTCCGCCGGCACCAGCGCCGCGTTGTCGGCGGGCGAGACGATCAACCCGCTGTCCCGCAACAGCTCGGCCTGGTCGATGTCACGGGCCGCCGCGCATGCCCGCAAGCGCGTCAGCAACTCCTCGCCGGGCTTGTCGCCGAGGAACTTGCGGCGCAGCCGTTGCCGGACGGTGATCTGCTCGTCCTTGTCCACCGAGCCGGGGAACTCGTCGGACAACAGTTCCCGCAGCGAACCCGGCCTGCTGACCCGGTCGCTGAGCGCCTTGACGAGCACGGCCGTCGCCGCGGGGTGGCCGAGCGTCATCCGGTAGATCCAGGACGCGAACGTGCGCCGCTCGTCCATCCACTGCGGCGCGACGTCGTCCAGCATCCCTGCGACCTCGTCGAGGGTCAGGTCCCGCAGCCGCACCGGGTACGAGTCGGAGCGGTACTCGCCCTGCCGCTCCTCCAGGTAGCTCGCGTAGCTCGCCTCCTCGGCGAACGGAATGCGTTCTTTCGGATCCAGGTGCCGGGGCAGAGCGCCACCGCTGGTCGCGATCACGGTCAGCGGATCCGGCTCGGCCTTGCGCCGGACGTCGGTGAGCGCCCGGTAGAGGATCCGGCCCTGATCCGCGTCGATGTTGTCCAGCAGCAGCACGCAGTTCAGCGACCACCTCCGCTTGCGGCCACCGGAGCCGAACGCCGCGCGCAGGTCGGCGAGGAACGCGCCCCACAGCACCTCGGTCGCGGCCTGGCGCTGTTCCTCCCTCGCGTCGTTCCTGGTGAGCTGGTTGATCCTGACCAGCTCGTCGTACGCGACGGTCTTGTCCGAGCCGTAGTGGGCGAGTCCGGTGCCCAGCACGAACTGCCGGCTCCACCCGTTCGCCTTGAGCCCGGCCAGCACCAGCTCCGGCGCGTACCGCGCGGCCGGGCCGATCACCGGCACGAACTGGGCGGCCTGCTCGGCCATCACGCCGATGATCTCGCGCAGCTTGTCGACGTTGTGCGTCTCCTCCAGCGCTCTTTCCAGCTGCTCGTGCTTCTTGCCACGGGTCAGACCGGTGAAGTCCTGGGCGATCGCGACCTGAGCGGTCACGAACCGCGGGAACGGAACCGTCCCGTATCCCGCGGCCGTGCGGTTGAGCTCGAAGGTGAGGCTCGCGAGCACCTCCCACGCGGCGTTGGCCTTCAACGTCGCGCAGTCGATGCCGGCGTGCGGAACGTTGCCGGTCAGCCGCGACTCGACCTCGTCGAGCAGCGCGGTCTTGCCAGAGCCCTTGGGGCCGGTGAACACCAGCACCGGTGTACGCCGGGTGGTCGGCACACCGTGGTGCTCCGGCCTCTCCATGAACTCCCGCACCAAGGTGAGCAGGCTTCCCTGTTGCATCGGCGGCCCCCCTGCACGATACGAACGCGTGGTCACATGATCGCTCTCGTGGCGGGGAGTTGTCACTGCCCCAAACGATGACGAACACCTGTCATTGCTTTCGGCCTGCCCGGTGGGCCCCGCTCTCCGCCGGCGCGATGAAGCGCTAGTGGTGTTTCAGATATGAGGGCTCGACCGCCGTCACCAACCTGCGCCAGCCGGTGGGCGTTGCCGGATACTTTTTTCGATCCGGGGCCACCAGCCATGCGTTGGCATCCTGGTCGACGATGAGGAAAATCGGCACACGGGTCGCGTCCTGGTGGCCGAGGCACCACATCTTTCCGATGGTGTACCGGCGGGTCACCATACGCGGGTGCAATGAATCGAGATCCTCTTCCTCGGATTCGGCGGTCTCCCACAGCGGTTTGATTCCCGTACCGGCGAAGTGCACCCGTTCCGGCTCCTTTGACGGCAGTTCGACGAAGAAGTAGGAGCGGCCGGTCAGTCGCCTCAGCGACTGCCGTCGACGTTCCTTTCGGATCGGCTTGCACAGTTGCAGCAATGCGTCACCGACAATTGCGCGACTTCGTTCCATGTCCGCAACGTTGGTCATGACCGTCACCGTAGCGAGCACCGGTGGTGAGCAGGCGCCAACGGGCAATTCATGGCCGGAACCTGCCGCGAGCAGACAACGGACAACTGAAGTGAGGCCCGAAAACCCGGTGAAGGCTCCCTTCAGGGGGAACACCGGGCTCAGCTCACCGCCGACTGCTGCGGAACCGTGGCGGGGTCGGCAGGCTTCTCGCGGGTGACGTACTGAGGCACCGGCGCACCGTCGTCGCCGGTGTCGCGCACCAGCCCGTAGCGGATCCCGCCCTTCCCGCCGGTGACGCCGGCCGGTGGCGCGGTGATGTCGGCGGTCACCTCGTCCCACGTCTTCGGCGTGGCGGTGATGTTGTAGTCCGCGCCGCGCTCGTTGTTGTAGAGCGCGACTTCGCCGTCGAGGTAGAAGAACTCGTTCTGCCACATCTGCTGCGCCCCGGCCGGCAGGTGGACGTACCCGGCCGCCGGACCGCTCGGGCCCGGCACCGGCTCACCCATCGGGGAGTACCCCGCTGGCTTGCCGGGCGACTGGTCGTCCATGCGCTTCGTCCCGCCGGACGCGACGTGGAACAGCTTGCCCCGCAAGCCGGTCCAGGTCGGCATGACCATCCCACCTGGACGGTTGAACCACGCGATCTCGTACCGCACCATGAAGTAGCCGCGTCCGCGCAGCACGACGTGCTCACCTCGGCGCATCATCACGTACCGTCCGCCGATCCAGCCCCTCTGCGGGTCGGCGTACTGCCCGCCGGCCGCCGTGATCTCACCGGCCGGCCGCACCGGCAGTTTCTTCGGCGGGGTCAGCTTGTCTGGTGCGGAGTCCACGGTGTCGACCACGCTGCCGTACCGGGGTCCAGCGGGCGCGGCCGGTGTCGTCTTGGGCGTGGTTGTTGCTGTTGTTGTTGCGGTGTCAGTGGATGACGGCGCCACCGTCGTCGTTGTGGTCGAGGTCGTCGTTGTGGGCGTGATCTCACCGGTTTGCGCTGCCGGTTGGGGCGAGGCGTCCGGGGTCGAGGTGTACACGACGGTGCCCGCCGTGACGGCGACGACCGTCGCGACGGCCGCGGCGACCGGTTTCGAGAACAGGCCCTTCCACCACCGCACTGCGCCGGAGCCACCGGAGCCACCGAGCACCTGCGGCAGCAACGCGACCGGCACCGGCACCAGCGCCAGCCCGGCGAGCAGCCGTTCCGCGGGCACCTGCTCCTGCCACACGACCTCACAGCGCCCGCAGACCCTGGTGTGCTGGGCGATCCGCTTGCGCCAGAGCGCGGTCGGCACGCCGTCCCAGTTGCGCACGACGACAACCAGTTCGGGACAACGCGGTTCCATCCGCAGCACCCGCACGACGGCCCGTCCCGCGGCGAGCGTCGCCTTGGACCGCTGAACGCGCACGGCGGCGTGCTGGGTCGTGATGCCCATGGCCGCCGCGAGCTCGGCCCTGCTCAGTTCACCGGAAGCCTCCAGCCACCACAGGGACAGCAGCTCGCGGTCGTCGCTGTCGACCCAGCGCGTCGCTTCGGCGACCTCGCGCCGCTGTCCCGAGAGCTCCAGCCGCAACAAGGTCAGGTCGACGAAGTCGGCACCGGGATCCGCGACCTCCGCGAGCTCACGGTCGTCGGCTCGCGCGACCAGGCGTCCGCGATCACGCACCTGCCGCATCGTGATCGCCACGAGCCACGAGCGGAAGCTGCCGGGATCACGCAGCGCACCGAGCCCGTGCACGACCCGCAGCATCGTCTCCTGCACGACGTCGTCGATGTCGCTGTGCCCGGCCAGCGCTCGTCCCACGATGTTGTAGACGAGCGGCAGATAGCCCGCCACCAGCTCGTCCAACGCGCGCTGGTCGCCTGCCTGTGCCGCGACCACCGTCGCAGTCCCCGGTTGTGCGTTCACCGCTGTTCACTCCTCGCCCGTCATCCTGCCTGCACACAGGAGACGGACCAGAGGCGCCCCGATAACAGAAATCGTGGCCGGAGGTTCAGCCGACCACGTGCACGGGGCGTGGCGCCGCGCCAAGCGCCGCGTCGAGGGCGGCCGGCGGCTCCGTCGGGTAGACCGCGGCGCAGTGGGTGTGGGGCGCTGGTGTGACGACGTCGATCAGGTACTTGTCGATGTGGCCCTGCGCGCAGGTGCTGCGGAAGTACTGGCCGTGACCGATGCCGTCGTAGCTCAGCAGCACGGAGTTCCTGATCTGCCTGGCCACCGCGAAGTTCCACGCCTCCGGCGTCGCGACATCGGCGGCGGACTTCACGATCAGGATCGTGGGTGTGTTCCTGATCGACAGCCGGTGCTGCGGATTGTTCACCCTGGCCGGCCAGCCCAGGCAGGACGTGACGTCGCTCCAGAACGGGCTGAGCTTCGTGTGCGGGGCGACCGCGGCGGCCTGGTCGCGGTACGCCCGCAGGTCGCGATACCCGTCGACCCGCCATTTCCAGTCCTGGCACCAGATCGCCTGGTAGGAGTTGCCCATCAGCTCGTCCTCGCCGGCAGTCGTGGTCGCCAGGGGCGCCGGTGCGCCTCCCGCGAGCGAGCGCAGCCGGGTCGCGATGCGGTACCAGCTCGACGACGGCGAGTACATCGCCCCGAACAGCTCACCGCGCAGCCTCTCCGCGGACACCGGTCGCCCGCTGTCCGGATCGATCAGCGTGCCCGCCTCCGCTTTCGCGTGCAGACCGTCCCAGAGGGCGCGCACGTCCTGTCCGTGCAGCGGGCAGTTCGCTGTGCGGGCGCACCAGTCCGCGAAGGCGTTGAACGAGCCCTCCAGGTCCTCGGTGGCCGTCGCGATGTACCGGCCGGGCGAGGTGAGGCTGTGGTCCATGTTGGAGTCGATCGTCATGGCCCGCAGGCGGGCCGGGAACAGCTCGGCGTACTGCTGCCCCACCTGCGAGCCGTAGGAGGCACCGTAGAAGCTGATCTTCTTCTCACCGAGCGCGGCGCGGATGGCGTCCAGATCGCGCACCGCGCTCTTGGTGTCCACGTGGTCGAACACCGGGCCGGTGTGCTTGCGGCAGTCGGCGCCGAGCTTGGCGTTGTACGCCAGCAGGTCCTGGTACTCCTGCTCGCTGGACGGGTAGTTCGCCGGCCACTGGCCGAGCAGCTCGGCGCTGCACTTGACCTCGTTGCTGCGACCGACGCCGCGCTGGTCCCAGGTGACGATGTCGAACCGCTTGCGCAGTTCACCCGAGTTGATCCGGTTCTGGCCCAGGACGTACGCGTCGATCCCGGACCCTCCCGGACCGCCAGGGGCGACGAACAGCATGCCGATCCGGCGTTCCGGCTCTGCGGCCTTCAACCGGCCGATGACCACGCCGAGCTTCTCGCCCTTCGGCTTGTTCCAGTCGACTGGCACCTGCACGGTGGCGCACTCACCCGGCTGCCCCTCCTCGCACGGGCTCCAGGAGAGGGCAGGGGCGTGGGGCTGGCCCGCCGCCGCGCCGGTGCCGGTGAGCGTCGAAAACACGACTGCCGAGACCAGCGTCGAAACCAAGAAACGCCTGAACACACGTCCTCCGTCAGATGATCGGCTGCTGCGTGGGCCCACGGATGCGGCGAAACCAAAGGCCCGAAAGCCGTTCGGCACCAACAAACTACCGCCGGACGAGGCCACTCAAGTACCCGATTTCGAAGAACACCCGATCTCCGCCCCGGCCGAAGACTCCGAACGCCGTCTTGACCGCCGCCGGCCGAACCAGGACTCTGGGAGCGCTCCCAGAAACGTCGACGAGGACGTGATGCGCATGGCAAGCCGCCGGCTCCTCCTGGTGTCCGCGCTCGTCGCGGCCTGTCTGCCCGCGGTGGCGACCACCGCGGCCGGCGCACCGGACGCCACCGTCGTGGTGAACGCGAAAGCGGGGCTGACCACCGTGCCGGACACCGCGCTCGGCGTGAACCACGCGATCTGGGACAGCCAGCTCGGCACGGACGAGGTGGCCGACCTGCTCGGCGACGCGGGCGTGCGGATGATGCGTTACCCCGGCGGGTCGTACGGCGACATCTACCACTGGAAGGACCACACGGCCCCCGGCGGTTACGTGGCACCGAACACGGACTTCGACACCTTCATGGGCGGCGTGCGCCGCGCACAGGCGCAGCCGATCATCATCGCGAACTACGGCACCGGCACGCCGCAGGAGGCCGCTGACTGGGTGCGTTACGCCAACCTCACCAAGGGGTACGGCGTGAAGTACTGGGAGATCGGCAACGAGCTTTACGGCAACGGTCACTACGGCAGCAAGTGGGAAGCGGACGACCACCCCGACAAGAGTCCCGCCGGATATGCCAGGGAAACCGTGGCCTACGCCAAGGCGATGAAGGCGGTCGACCCCACCATCAAGATCGGCGCCGTGCTCACCACGCCCGCGAACTGGCCGGACGCGATCGTCGCTGCCGGTGACGCCGCGAGCTGGAACCAGACGGTGCTGTCGATCGCGGGCCCGCACGTGGACTTCGTCATCGTGCACTGGTATCCCAGCGGGTCGACGACGGCCGACACGTTGGCGAGCGCGGACCAGGTCTCCGACATGACGTACCTGCTGCGCCAGCAGATCACCCGGTACGCCGGCCAGGACGCGGACCGCATCGGGATCGCCATGACCGAGCTGAACACCACGTACGGCCGCAACACCCAGCCCGGCGCGCTGTTCGCGGCAGAGGCCTACACCTCGTTGCTGGAGAACGGCGTGTTCACCGTCGACTGGTGGAACACCCACAACGGCCCCGGCAAAGCGTCCACTGTGGCCGGTCAGCCGGACTACGACGACTTCGGCCTGCTCTCCAGCGGCACGTGCCTGTCGGACGGCGTCTGCGAGCCGCCGTTGAACACGCCGTTCGCGCCGTACCACGCGCTGAAGATGCTGAACCTCTTCACCCGTCCCGGCGATCAGCTCATCCGCGCCGGCTCCGGCGATCCGTCGATCCGGGCACACGCGGCGCGGCGACCGAACGGTGACCTCGCCGTGTTGCTGCTCAACACCGACCCGGACAACTCACGCACGGTCGCCATCGACTACGCCGGTTACGCACCTTCCTCTGGTGCGCCGACCGTGCACACGTTCGCCAACGGCGCGACCGGCATCTCGACCTCGACGGACGGCAGCGCGACCAGCCGGACGCTGCCGCCGTTCTCGCTCACGACGCTCGTCCTGCGTCCGTCCGATCCGGCACAGCTTCCTGCCGCGCCAGGCCAGCCGGCCGCTGGTGCGGTCACCGATCGCACGGCGACGATCACCTGGCCGTCCGTGCCCGGTGTCGTGAAGTACGAGGTCCATCGTCAGCTCGGCACGACCAGCGAGCAGTGGGGCGAGACGTCCGGCACCTCGTTCACCGTCGGAAACCTGAACCCCGGCAACAGATACACCGTCAACGTGCTGGCGAGGGACGCCGCGGGCGCCGTTTCGTGGGCGTCTCCACCGCTCACCCTCACCACCGTCAGTCCAGCCCAGAGCACCTGCACGGTTCGCCTGACCAACGTGAACGACTGGAGCAGCGGGTTCGTCGGCGCCGTGGACATCACCAACACCGGCACTCAGACTCTCGCCGACTGGACGCTGACGTTCAGCTGGCCCACCGGCCGGCAGCAGGTGGCGTCGGGCTGGAACGCGACGTGGATCCAGACCGGCAGCACGGTCACCGTCACCGGTTCCAGCCGCATCGACCCGAACGCCACGGTCGGTGCCGGGTTCGTCGGCAACTACACAGGGCCCAACATTCCGCCGACGGCCTTCACGCTCAACGGAACGCTCTGCCACACGGGGTGACATGTCGGGCATCGAGAGTGTGAGAGCCTTCTCACTGGAATCGGCTTTGTCCGGCACAACAACGGAATGACCGATCGCCTGTTGTACGTGCGCGCACGCGACGGGATTCGAACGCACATCCTGCACGTCGTCACGGTGGAAAGCTGGCCGACGCGCAATCAGCGGACCCTGCGGGACTACCTGCGGAGCCATCCGGCTGAGGCCGCTCGATCAGCTCAGCCTCCACAGTGGATGGGCTTGCCTTACGCGTCAGTAGTTGACACGATCACGGCCGCCGCGATCGGCTTTCCTTTCTCCCAAAGGGGTTCACGTTGTCCAGACGATGGTCCGTGGCCGCAGCGGTCGCTTTGCTGGTGGCCGTCGCGGGTGTGACGGGCGCCGTCGCGCTGAGCAACCGGACGAGCATCGCGGGTGAAGCCGTCCCCGCGGCCGGAGCTACTCCGTCCTCTGGCGCCGTTGCCGAGCCCACCTCGGTCCCGGACACGACCACCACCACTTCCGCTCCACCCTCGACGTCTTCGTCCGCTCCACCGGCTCCCGCGCCGGTCGCGGCCGGCACGCCGCTGGCAGGACGGATCAAGCCGGGCGAGCCCCACACCGGTGTCGCGACGTTCTACGACTCCAACGGCGGCGGCGCGTGCTCCTACGACCCCGGCCCTGATCCGTTGACCGCCGCGATGAACTGGGCGGACTACGAGGACTCCAAGGCGTGCGGCGCCTACGTGCTGGTGCGGACGGCGAACGGCAAGAGCCTGACGGTGCGGATCACCAACCTCTGCCCCGCGCCGTGCCGGGTCGGGCAGCTGGACCTGAGCGCGGAGGCGTTCGCGCAGCTGGCGCCACCCGTCCAAGGCGAGATCCCGATCACGTGGACGCTGGTGAGCCCGGCGCTGCAGAAGAACATCTCCGTTCGCTACAAGACCGGGTCGAGCCAGTACTGGTGCGGGATCCAGGTCATCGACCACCGCAATCCGGTGGCACGGCTGGAGGTTCAGGCCGGTGGGCAGTGGCGGGAGCTCAAGCGCACCGACTACAACTACTTCCTCTCCGAGAACGGTGCCGGGTGCGGAGGGGCCATCGCGATCACCGACATCCACGGGCAGCGCCTGGTCGTGAACGCCTTGCCGGTCAAGGCCGATGTCGTCCAGGGCACGAGCGTGCAGTTCGCGGCGCACTGAACCGCACGCCCGTGCGCCAGATCAGACGGTGGCGGTGGCGCGGGCGGCCAGACCCTCGATGACCACGGTCAGCTTCTCGGTGACCTCGGGGTCGTCGACCGGGTGGAGGTCGGCGAAGCGGGTGACCGAGCCGGGGATCGACAGCGTCAGGTCCTCGACGACCGCGGCACCGGCGATGCC